>JAGXFS010000169.1 GCA_024637275.1 Acidimicrobiia bacterium | reverse complement strand
TACGCCAGGATGTGGCTGTGTTCGAGGACCTGGTACACCATGGCATCGCGAAGCAGCGCTTGAGTCTCATGACTCAAGTCCGCCTCGTGAGTGATCGCCCGCCACGCCACATAACCCGCATAAGTCGGCTGGACTTCCGGAAGGAGGATCGCACGGGCAGTCGACGCAAGACCGTCCGCACAAACCAACAAGTCACCTTCGATTCGACGACCGTCGGCGAGTCGTAGCGTTACGCCGTCCGCCTGCTGATCAAACCCGACCATCTCAGCGTCAAGGTGATAGCGGTCCGGATCGAATGCCGCCAGGAGGGCCTGATAGATGGTGCTCCACCCGCTAAACCGGAAGTGGTCCGCCTCGGCCGAGATAACTGCTCCGGTACGGTCGACGTAGGTCCAATCCGACAGTTCGAGGCTTACCCGATCGTTTTCCCCGCCGCGCTCGGTGAAGTAACGCTCCGTGATCGGGAGTACGACGATCCCGGTCCCTCGCTCCTGGAGCGCGGCGCTGGAGCGTTCGAAAACCTCAACGTCGTAGCCGAGGTCTCGGAGCAGGAGTGCCGTCGTGAGACCCCCGATTGACCCACCGGCAACGAGTATCCGAGTCCGAGCCAAGGGCTCACATCCCCGTTGCGGGACGGACAACTTGAGGCGTACCAGGGGACGGGCAGAGGTTCATCGGGTAGTCAGTCGAGCAATTCCACGGTGACGAAACGGAGCATCGTCTCGCCGATGTTCTCAAGATCGTGAATCAGCGCAGTCTCAGGCGAGTGTTCGAGATATTTGGTCTCGCCAACGGCATAGTCACGCTCCGCGAACGTCCCATCCGTGAAACGCTGCAAACCCCGCCCGCCTTCGACCACGGTCCAAAAGTAGTTGGTGGTGTGGGCATGGAATGGCCCGCGCTCGCCCGGCCCTAGTCGGATTTCCCAAACCCGGATCCTGTGATTCTCGAACCACACGGCCGTCCCAACTTCGAAGTTCGCAGGTGCCTTCGCCAACTCGGCCTCGTAGTCAGAAAGGCTAAATCTTCCGTGCTCAGCTGATTCGGTGCTGTCCGATTCCATAGTGGTCCTCCTCGGCCCGTAAATTCTCTTCACTTAGACTGGAATTCATGGCGCCGGTTCATCCCGGTCGCAGCGCCTCGACCACCTCGGCGTAGGTACTTAGACCAAACGATGCGTCCATTGTCTCGGCCCAGTTCTGTTCCATCGCCGCCAGTACGTCGGGGGAGAGGACGTAGCGAGACGGCTCGTTGGAAGCGGCTGTGACTTTCGTTGAACCCGCCCCGAGCGGTAGCGCACCTACGGCGTCAGAGCGTTGGCGATGCAGAAGATCATCAAAGCGATCGCCGTGTTCGAGCATGAACTCGCGCGACGACTGATGGACAACTAAGGCGACAAGATCATCGTCGGCATCGATGCCGATGAACTCGGCGACCCGAACGACAATGGGGCGGATGTCCTCCTGCATCAGCTCGTAGGAAAGCAGCAGCACGTTCTCAGCGTCACGCTGGCTCCACCAGGACTCCATATGGGTCCAATAGTCCTTGCCGCGAGCCCGATCGAGATGCGGAGCCAGATACTCCTCAAGTGAGACCGTGCCCGGTTCGAACATCCAACCCTCATAAAAGCGATAGTACGAAACCAGAGTGCTGTGAGGCTCGCGGAACGAAACGATGTAGCGAGCACCTTTAGGAACGGCGTTGTACGAATAGTGGCTCTTGAAGGCCCTTGGCCACCAGCCCTGCTCGGCGTCGAGATCGATTCCGAGGGCGTCAGCCACTTCGATCCACGGGGTCAGTCGAGAGATGTCATCGAAATCCATATCACCGCCCGACCGCAACCCATGAACGATCTGCTGGAGCCAGGTCGTCCCGGACTTGCTCCAGGGAGCGATGATGATGTCGTCCGTTCTCGGTTTGAACTCTTTTCCTCGCTCGAAGGTGATCGGAGGAAAGATGAGATTCTTGGCAGCAATCATCTCGTCGAATGATCGTGGGAATCGGTCAGCAGGCATCGACCGAGCCTAACCCAGCACACCCGTCATCTGGGTCCGTTCCAGCCGGGATCGACGCGACCACGGCTATCGTTTGTCTATGCAGTCCGAGAGGGTCAAATGTTCGTTGTAACAGGTGCCTCATCGGGTATCGGCCGGGCCGTCACGGTCGCTCTCGCCGAGCGAGACCAATCCGTTCTTGCTGTCGCCCGGGACTCAACCCGGCTGCTCGAACTCCCAACGAAGTATCCCCTGGTGACCGCTATTGCGGCTGACTTACTGACCGCCGAAGGCGTGCGCCAGGTCGTCGACGCTTGCGCTCCGCACTCTTCCATTGCCGGAATCGTCCACGCGGCCGGCACGCTGATCGAGCCCCAAGCGTTTGGCTCTATCGATACTGTCGTACTCCTTGATGAGATGCGGGTCCATGTCATGGCTCCGATCGAACTCAACCAGCAACTTCAGGCACTGCTGAGCCGGATCGTGTTTCTCGATAGCTACTCATCCAACGACCTCAGAGTTGGCTGGGCTGCCTATTCGATCGTGAAGGCGGCTGCGCAAATGGCGGCTCGATCTGCGGCGGAAGAGCTCAAACACGTCCAGGTAATCAGGGCGTTTCCCGGCGCCGTGCGAACGCCGTTGGTCGATGCGGTGTTGAACTCGCCAGCCGACTCACCGACCAGAAGGACCTTCCGGGCGCTCCAAGCCAAGGGGAAACTCTATCCGCCAGACGAAATCGGGGGATGGATCGCTTGGCTGCTGCTCGACACGTCGGATGAGGAACTCACCGCTCGACCGACCTGGCAATACGGCGAAACCTTCTAGAACCGGCTCCCCAGGTGCCGGGGATCGCTCGGGTACGCTCTTGCTAGGCGCCTCGAGCCATACGGCTCGTTCGCTGATGCCAGAACGAGGAGCCGTAGATGCCAATGCCATTGTGGTGGGGCCAGATCAACAAACGAGTCTTCAATCCCAGGGAACTGAAAAAGGGCGATCGACCCGTGCTCACGCATATCGGCCGATCGTCCGGGAAAGTCTACGAAACCCCCCTTGATGCGCATCGAGTCGACGATGGATACCTGTTCATCCTCGTCTACGGATCGAAATCCGATTGGGTTCAGAACATTCTGGCGGCAGGGTCGGCGACCCTCCGGATCAACGGTCAGGAGACGCAGCTGGCGAATCCACGCTTAGTCACCAAGGACGAGGCCTGGCACCTGGTCGATCCCGGCACCAAAGAACCTCCGGGCCTATTGCGGATCTCAGAGTTCCTGCAGATGGACGAGGCTCCCTAAACAGCCGCCACCTGCGACGATCACTGACAGCAGGCCGCCTCGCTCACGTGAGAGCCAGACCGTCGCGGCGAAAGCCGGGGCGACGACGAGAGCAATACCGATCCATAGGAGTGGAAACAGGCCTACCGGGAACCCGAGGACGAGAGCGGACCAGGCGTAGTACGCAACGATCGCGGCGACTGAAAACGCTCCTCCGAGGATCCCACCTCGCAGAGCGGACGACAGAAGAACCAGCGCCGGTCTGCGAACATGATTAACTGGTCGCTGCCGGGCGCAAGGATTGAAAAGACCTGATCTGCTGCCCGCGCTCGTCGAAGTTATCTGAAGCCAACCAGGTTTGAAACGCGGCACGGAGTACCGGCCAGTCTTTGTCGACGATCGCATACCAGGCCGTGTCACGGTTGCGGCCCTTGTAGTGAGTCGCCTGGCGGAACACACCCTCGTACTGGAAGCCGAGTCGCAGGGCGGCTGCGTGCGAAGGAGCGTTGAGACTGTCGCACTTCCATTCGCACCGTCGATAACCAAGTTCGAAGCAATGGTCGATCATCAGGAAGAGAGCCTCTGTTGCTGCGGCGGTGCGCTGGAGTTCCGGCGAGAAGGCCAGCGATCCGATCTCTAGAACGCCGTTGGCGGGGTCAATGCGGAGATACGAGGCGATGCCGACGGGTAAGTCCGAAACGGTAATCGCGTACGGCAACCAACCGTCGTTCTGATTCAGCGCTTCCAGCGTGGCGCCCAGATCGCCAACGCCACCGAAAGGCCCGAAGGACATGTAGGTCCAGATCGAGTCCGGAGCCGGTGCGAATGCCTTGAACAATTGTCGTGCATGAAGCTCAGCGTCGAGGGGAACCAACCTGACCCGATCACCTCGCAAACCTTCGGCGGAGGGCCCGTTGGGAGCTGACCAATCCCCGAGTTCGGCACCGACCGGTTGGCCAAAGTCATTCGTCCTATTCACGCCGTGATAGTAGTGGCAAACAGATGGCTTCACCCGTGGCCGCACGACCGCCCGGCCCCATAATCCGACGGAAGGACCTTGACGCAATCGTGATCAACCTCGTGGAGAAGGTTGATCACGATCTGGACGGCTAACGCATTGCCAACCTGCGACACTCCACTGGGTACCGGGACGGTTAATTAGGAGCGAGAACCTCGATGCAACCACGGATCCGCCCTCTCGAAAGAGGTGACCGGCAAACTTGGGAAAGCCTGTTTGCTGCCTATGCAACCTTCTACAAGACGGAAGTCCCGACCGGGGGATTCGATTCAGTGTGGGGATGGATCTTTGATGACGACAACGACTTTTGGTGCGACGTCGCGGAGACAGACGGACAACTCGTCGGATTTGTGCAATATCAGCTGATGCACCGGTCTCTCGGAGGAACCATGGTGTGCTACCTGAGCGACCTCTACGTGGAATCAACCACCCGGGGCTTCGGGCTCGGCCGAGCCATGATTGACCATGTGATCGAGTTTGCTGGAGCCAACAACATCCCACACGTGCGCTGGCTGACGCAGGAGTTCAACTATCCGGCCCGAACGCTTTATGACACGTACATACCCAAGAGCGATTTCATCCTCTACAGCGTCCCGGCTACATCGAGCTAGGGAGCAAAAACAAACGACCCTCCAAACGTCGGCAGGTCGATACCCGATTCACCTGGTTCGAGCGTCTCCGGGTCAAAACCGAGCGCAACGCGATCAGTTCGGTTGACCGCCCATATCTGATTGGCCGAGACCAAGATCGGATACGGGATTCCGGCCGCCCCTCCTCCCACGGTGACCCTGTCAATCTCGTCGGCCGTGGTGGCGACTGAATCATCATCGGATGAACCGAAAGAATCGGTAGCCGACGGCGCGACCGAATCGAGGGAAGTGTCGGCGCTCCCACCCCCACCACACGCCGTCAAGAGAACAAGCGCAACCACTCCGAATCGATACACATGCCCCCCTTGTGGAATGAACATATCACGAAGGGTGGCCGGCCTTCCACATGAATTTCGGCGAGTAGGGCGCCTTGCCAGCCTGCCCGATCCGGCTCATCGCCTCTCGGAGCCACCCGTCAGTGTCGGTCCGGTACTTGCCCGGTGATCTCCTCAGAGCGCGCAACGGTCGCCGACATTCACGAGATAGCCTCCTCGCTTCCCGGGGCTGTGCGTGCCGGCGGTTCCACTGACAATCCGATCTACACAGTCCGTGGCAAGACATGCATCTTCTTCCGCAATCCACGACCGTTCAATGGCTGACCGAAAACCCCAACTGGCCGGCTTCGAGCTGAAGCCGCTCAGACCGGTCCGGAAGTTCCCACGACAAGAGGCCCGATACGCGTGTCCCACAACTCGTCGGCCAGGGCAAAGGATGAGGCGGCGATGGGTGCTATCGATTCGCCGGTCGGCAGACCGTGCGCATCCGTCAGCTTGACAGCTACCAGCGCCCCCTGGGGCGACGGTCCGAGCATCATCATGGCCGCAGCGTCGTCACCCTCGGTGGGCACCCAGGAGCTGCCGTCGTACCCAATCGGCTGCTCGATCGTATCAGTCACCGTCAGATGAGTGATGGGACGGGACCATCGTCCGGTCCGTGTCACGTCGGCGCTCGTCACCACATCTCTTTCGAGATCGTTGAGTCTGAGGTCGACAGGTTCCCCTGCCACGATCGCTCGATTGATGTCACCGATCGGATAGTCGCCGGCGGTCTGGGTTTGGAGACCCAGACCGCCGGTGAGCCGCGGGTTAAGCTCAGTCGGTCGAAACCCATTGGTAGTGGACACGCCGTCAATGCCGAATGCTCCCCGGTAGCCGACCTCATCGCGAATCAACGCACCCACGTCTCTGACTACCTGTCGCATCTCCTCCCGGACCTGCGGCGGCGGGTCCCACAAGGTGTCCATGCCCGCATAGACGAAATGGCTCGATTCGGGCTGCCGATACACGAGCATCTCCACTGGCCGAAACGCCAGAACCTGGTCGGCGGTGACGAGCCCGTGGATGGCACACGGAACCCCTTGTAGAAATGACATGACCCGCACTTGGTGGGCGTGCTCAGCGAAAAACGCTAAGGGTTCCGACCAATCGGCTTCGGGGGCCAAATAGCGGGTGTACTCGGCACCACCATGCCACCCCTCCGCGTTGTCAGCGACCACGACCGCCCCTCCATCGGTCGATACCTCGGCGACCACCGCTCGCACCGCCGCAACGTCCTGCGAGCCGACGATACGTGACGGGGCAGCAACCACGCCGGAGCGACGCCATAAGTCGTCGATCATGATCTTGTCCTCAAGAGCTTTCCATTCCGTTCTAGCCCCGCCATACACCGGTCGCCCACAGAGATCAGCAGCTGGTATCAGATAACTCGTCAGCACGGTTGCTTGGTGGGTCGGGTCGAACGAGGCAATAGCCGCGCACATCTCCCGAGACGGGCTGACGATGGCGTCGGCGAACGCTCGGATTCCGTCCATGATGGTCGTTCCGGTCGTCCCGACAATGAAAAGTTCCACGCCCGATGGTTGCGGGCCAGTGCCCTCAGTCCCGGCGACAACCATCACTGATTCTGCGCCAGCGTCCAGGATTCTCTGGGCGAACGCGGTTGCTCCGGCTGCGCCAGCAGAGATAACAACCCACTTTCGACCCTGGTACAAGGGTCCTAGGAGTTGCTTGTAGTAGTCGGCGGCCACCTACCAAGACCCGATCTCAGTGCAGCACTCCGCGACTGCGCCACGGAACAGGTCGAATCGTCGAACCAGCTCAGCATTCATCGGTCCGGCTGCATCGAAGAAGGACTGATCCATCAAGGTCGCTTCCCCAAAGGTCTCGGACCCGTCGAACTGGGACGACGTCAGATCCACCTCGGAACCGTCCGGGAGCACGTTCCAAAAATGATGCTCACTCAGCTCGCCGTTGCGAAAGACCTGAGCCATCTTCAGGTCACCGCCGAGCGTTTCTCTCACCAGAAGGGAGGTGACGTCACAGTGTCCTGCGGCGGGGTTCTGGGCCACCCACAGCTTGTCATCGGCGGCCGTCTCCGCGGACCAAGCTCGACGTATGGCCTTTTGCAACCCCTGATCGATCATGTAACCCTCAGTTCCGCACGTCCAATGAATGTAGTCGGCTGGCGCCAGACATCGACGCTCTAGCCGCCACAGTCCAACCAACCTCGGATACACTTTCCCAATGGAGATCTCACAGACAGTTGTGGTACTTGATGCTGCCGATATCGACGCGGTCAGCTCTTTTTGGGCTGACCTGTTAGGCGGGACTGTGTCGGCTGACGATGACTGGCATACGGTCTACGTCGACGGACAGCCGCGCCTGGCCGTGCAGCTAGCCCCGGATCACGTGTCTCCGGATTGGCCGAATGGAACGCAGCAGATCCATCTTGATCTATTCGTCGATGACATAGCGGCCGCCCATGATGAAGCGACCGCCAAGGGCGCGGTACTACTCCAGGCAGCCGATGATCAGACCTCGGCAAACGGGTTCCAGGTCTATGCCGATCCGGCCGGCCACCCTTTTTGCCTCTGTTGGGGCCACGGATAAGCAGGCCGGCTGGATCAGATGAGGCGGGCGGGAGCCGAGACTTGGCCAAGCAAGATGAGCGTGAGCTCCAAGACCACCGCCAACGGATATAGCGCCGCCAGGGCCAGAACCGACGACCGGATTCCTTGTCGTCTTCGGGCACGGAACAATACAAGGGGCCGAGCGCAAGAAACTGATCAATTAGCTAGCGTCGCAACGGTAAAACCGGAACACGCAAGGTGAAGCCACAACCGGAATGGCTCAAATGTCTGGCGCAGCAAGACCCATCGGCTATTGGCTCAAGCTTCTCGATCGTCTCATCGAAGAAGACCTTGATCGAACCCTCGTTCCATTTGATCTGAACCGTCGGCAATGGCAGATCCTCAACGTTCTGGCAGGAAGCCCAGGCAACGCCGGGGCCGTCTATCGCGAACTCAAGGGGTTCTTCGCTGATCAGGCACAAGTCGACTCTTCCCTTGGCGTCCTCGTATCTGACGGATGGATCGAAACAACGCCCACAGGGGAGGCCAGACTCACCGAGGCGGGTCAACGTCGATTGACTGAGGCCCTCAACTCCGTACGGGCGGCACGCCAGCGAATCAGCTCAGGGATCGGGGCCGACCAGTACGGCCAGACCGTCAACACACTCCGATCAATGTGCGAGAACCTCGGATGGACTGAGCCTTGACGTTTGGCACGAGCTGACTTACACCGAATCTGACAGCAACGCACCGTCAGACCGAATGGCTTAGCCTTGGGCTCGCTCACCAGTCGCCGCTTTGGCAACGATCGTGGCGATGCGCCGTTCTCGCGTCTCGTCTTTCATGGCGCTAATGACCCACCACAGCATCATCTTCCGGGCACTCGGGGGAAAGCCGTCCCAGGAAGTACGGGCGTCCGGGAGTGCGTCCAGAGCAGCCGCCAGACTCGGGGGTTCGATGAGATCTTCGACTGGGTCAAGAATGGTCCACCACCCATTGCCCTGAGCAACCTCGACCGCGCGACGCCCAGCGTCGGTCATGATCCCGGCGGCATCCATGTCTGCGACCCGTATTCGGTTGAGCCGTGTCCAGGTGCTTTTAGCTTTACGCGGTGTGAACAGTTGGAGCCCGCGGTCTTCGTCAAGGATCCGTTGTGTCGAGTCGATCCAACCGAAGCAGATCGCCTCCTCAACGGCCTCCGGGTATGGGCAACGCGGACCTCGGTCCGGTGACCGCCATGAGCACAACCAAACCCCTTTGTCGAGGTCGTGGTTGGATTCGAGCCAGGACCGCCACTGCGAGCGAGACTCGGCGTGATAGATCGGGTATCCGAAGTTCCCGGTAGCTGGATGTTTCGATGAGGTGACAGGAACGGCAGCCATCGACCGGATCGTACCAGCGAGTCAAGATTGGCCTCTCACGCAATGGCGACCGGACCACAAGGCTGTCCGACGTAGCATGATCTGATGAAACGCCATCACATGGAAGTGTTGTCTGCGCTATCACAGGTGGCGACCGAGTCCGGTACGCCGGCGGATCTTGGGGCTCGGATCCGGAGCGACCGCCGGTCCTCATTCGAATACTTGGGTCTTCGGACGCCTGACCGACGGCATCGCGTCAAGCAGGGCTTCTCATTCACCACTGGCTCCGAAGCAGACGTTCTGGCCGGATGGAACGAAGTGTGGACGAGGACCAGCAATGGCGATGTGCTGTTTACACCGCTCGACTACTACCGGACCAGACCAGTAGTTGCCGTCGCCCAGTTCTGGTCGACGGTCGTGACTTGGATCGATCGAATCGACAACTGGGCCCACGCCGATGATCTCGCCCGAGTCTACTCACGAGCTCTCGAAGCATCACCAGACACGGTCTATCCCACCCTTCTTGGATGGAGCAGGTCCGAAGATCAATGGGCGTGCCGTATCTCGATGGTAAGCCTCATTCGTTACACCGGCAAGAACGCGGCATTCATGCCTGCCGACGCAGTGCTCGGCCTCGTCGCAAACTGCGTCACCGACCAACGCGATGCCGTCGCCAAGGCGGTGGGCTGGGTCCTCAGGGAGACCATGCATGACGACCCGCAGAGAGCGCAGGCCTTCCTCGACGAGTACAAAGCCTCGATGCCGGCTATTTCCCGCCTACGGGCCACGGAACGCCTGACCTAGGTCCGTGGAGCCTCCGAACAGCCACAGGTTTCTCCACTCGACGACCAGCGCCCGGAGACCCCGGTCGGAATAAAAGGATCGGCGAACGCAGTTCCCAGTTCTGCGTGAATCAGGAAGCATGAGATCAAGGGCCGCATGAGATCCGGCTGCGAGACGACGTAAAGGACGGCCTCATCGTCGAACACTGGGACGTCACGGAAGAAATCATCCAACCAGATCAATGGGTGAACTCCGGAAAGTTTTGACCGACGGGGAGAGAAACCGGCACGGCCCATCCACGACTCGACAGACCGGGTAGTTTGCTCGCTCAGTTCTGTAGAGCAACACCGGCACGATGTTTCGGTAGCTCCGAGTCCGGGTATGACGTTGGTCCGTACCCGCGAACCAAGGAGTTCACGCATGTCGAAACGAGAATCAGTCTGGCTGGCCGGGATCGACACACCAGTGCGCCAATCCTTGGATGGTGATTACCGGACAGACGTCGTCGTCATTGGTGGCGGCGTGGCCGGAATGACGACGGCGTTGCTTCTACAGCAGGACGGCCTGGACGTCGTGTTACTTGAATCGGAGCGCATCGGCCACGGAAGCACCGGCAAGTCGACTGGCAAGGTGAGTTCACTTCATGGTCTGCTCTATCAGAAGCTGATCGAGCGGCACGGCCGAGAACGCGCGTTCGGCTACGGCGAGGCGAACCAGCAAGCAATCGACGTAGTCGAGTCGATGGTCGAGAAGATGACCCAGGACTGTAACTTCGCTCGTGTGCCGGCTTACGTCTACACAAGGGACGTGGACATGGTGGACGACCTACGTGCCGAACACGAAGCGGCAGTGACGTTGAGTTTGCCCGCGCACCTCACAACCGATACTGATCTGCCCTTCGATGTTGAGTTGGCACTTCGGTTCGACAATCAGGCGAGAATTGACGTCGGTCCCTACATGATGGGCCTGGCTGAGCTTTTCGAGGCGGCCGGAGGAACCATCTTTGAGAACTCCCGGGCTGTCGACCTCGACGAGTCCCTGGCGGGTGTCACGGTCACCACCGAGGCAGGATCCGTGTCGGCGGATTCAGCCGTCGTCGCGACGTTGATCCCGGTGTTCGATCGGGGCGGGTACTTTGCGAGGATGAAGCCGAGCAGGGCGTACGGGGTGGCGGCACGTTTGGCGAGCGGTGGACTCGAAGCGGTGCATATCAATGCCGGGTCGCCAACCCGATCTACTCGTCCGTGGGAGGGCAGCCAAGGAACTGGCATTGTAATCGTGGGGGAGGGGCACCCGACCGGCGACGGTACCGCATCTCCGGGCCGTTGGGCTGAGTTGGAGCGCTGGGGGCGCGAACACTTCGATGTCGCCTCGTTCGAATATCGCTGGTCAGCGCAGGATTACACCTCGGTCGACGAACTCCCGTACATCGGCCGATCACCGCTCAGCAATCGAGTCTACGTTGCTACCGGTTTCCGCAAGTGGGGTCTCAGCAATGGCACTGTCGCTGGCCAGATCCTCTCGGACCTTTTGGTCGGCCGCGACAATCCTTGGCATGACACGTTCGACGCGACCCGCCTGGGAGATCTTGAGTCCATCAAGCCGATGGCCGAAATAACTGTAAGCGTCGGGAAGCACTTTATTGGCGACCGACTCGCTCGCCTCACGTCACCAAGTGTGGAGAAACTGGAATGCGGTGACGGAATGATCGTCCGGTCCGACGGCGACGCGATCGCCGCCTACCGGGACTCCGAAGGCACCATCCACGGCGTTTCAGCAACCTGTACCCATCTGGGATGCACGGTTCAGTGGAACGGCGCCGAGAAAAGCTGGGATTGTCCGTGCCACGGCTCGCGTTTCGGCATCGACGGTTGCGTCCTGGCAGGCCCGGCAACCGACCCGCTCGGCGTGGTCGAAGTTCAGGATTGATCGCGGAATCCGCATCCATGACTACAACCAGAAGAGCTGATCAAGGCTGTCGGTTGGGCGGCCAGTTTCGCCCCACCACCACGTCAGCTCGGCAGGTTCGTACAACCCCTTCGTGGGGTGAATGCTGCGGACTCGCCGCAGGAGCGCCGTAACCGCTTCCAAGTATGAAACACCCGCGCGATATTCTTCTTGCATAGCTTCCACCTGGGGAACCTACATCTGAGAGCTAGCCCGAACAAACTATTAGCGGTCGCCAGGACCTCGCGAACAATTACGAGAATCCTTTAGGCCGATGACTCGCATGCCCGACCCGCGGGCTGGAATAGCAAGAGACCGGCGGCGTACGAGTAAAGTGCCCGACATGAAGGGCGACGTCATCCTCGTGGGAGAAGAGCATCAGAAGGCCGCCGAGCGGATCGTCGAGCATTACCTGCGCGAGATCGAGTCTTGTGATCGACGCTTCACCATCACAGTCGCAGGGGAGTCCGGAAGCGGAAAATCGGAGACTGGCCAAGCCTTGGCAGACGCTCTGGGCGCTAAAGGCGTCACGGCTGTCATCTTGCAGCAGGACGACTATTACGTTTTGCCACCCCGGTTCAACGACGCGGCCAGGCGGGCCAACCTCTCGTGGGTAGGTACCACCGAAGTACGCATCAACCTGCTCGATTCACATCTGGAAGCTGCGTGGAACGGTGCTCCTTCGATCACCAAGCCCTTGGTCAACTATGGAGAGAATCAGATCGAGGAAGAGACGATCTCGCTAGAGGGTATCCAGGTGGTGATCGCCGAGGGCGTCTACACCTCGTTGTGTGACCATGTCGACCGCCGGGTGTTCATCGCCCGCAACCGTCTCGAGACCATGGAGCACCGGGCAAAGCGGGGTCGGGAAGGCTTCGATCCATTCATCGAAGACGTGCTCGAGGCTGAGCACGAGATCATTGCCCAACATCGATCCGTCGCTGACGTGGTTATCACCCGCGAATACGACGTCGAGTTTGTGGCGGACTGACAGCCGCTCTCCGTGGCACGTTTCCGCCGTACCCGCGGTTTGAAAACAGGTCAAGCGGGGTAGGAGGTAGCCATGAACATCTTCACGACACCGTTCGTCCTCGCAGGCAAGCTCCTGAAGGCAGCACCCTTCGCTGCCGCCGCAGGAATTGGCTACAGCGCAAAGTTCGTCGACCACGATCTACCGCTCCCTGACCCGGTGGCAGCCGAACCCACATTTGCATACATGCCAGGAGGCCGCACCCTGGCGCTCTACCACAGGGGTCCGAGTGAGGCGACACCGGTCCTCCTGGTTCACTCAGTCAACGCCGCCGCATCGGCGGCCGAGATGCGCCCATTATTCGATCGACTGGCCCTCGACCTCTCTGTTACCGCTCTCGACCTTCCCGGATATGGCAAGTCAGATCGAGAAGCGATCGTGTACGACATCGACGACATGACCAGTGGGGTCGTGGCTGCGCTGGAGGACATTGGCCGGCGGACCCACGTTATTGCTCTGTCCCTCGGATCCGAGTTTGCGGCACGGGCATCAACGATTCGACCGGACCTGGTCGCCTCGCTCACACTGATCTCGCCGACCGGCTTTGGTGGCAATGACTCCACTCCTCCTGAAAAGCTGGGTGACGTGCTCCGGATGCCGCTCGTCGGTCAGGCGCTCTTTGACGGACTAACGAGTCAACCCACCATCAACTACTACCTGGCCAAGTCATTCGTTGGCGACGTCGATCCGGGACTATCCAGTTACAGCTATCTGACGGCGCATCAACCCAACGCCCGCTTTGCCCCGGCCGCATTCCTCTCAGGGAAGCTCTTCACTCGGCACGCCATCGAGACGCTCTATGCCAAGGTCACGGCACCTACGTTGGTGCTGTTTGACGAGGATGCCTACTCGTCGTTCGCCGAACTTGCCCCATTCACTTCCCAGCACGACTCATGGACAGCTCAACGGATAGAAGGCACCAGGGGATTACCGCA
Source organism: Acidimicrobiia bacterium (assembly GCA_024637275.1). GTDB lineage: Bacteria > Actinomycetota > Acidimicrobiia > Spongiisociales > JAENVV01 > JAENVV01. Next base: position 28,222 of record JAGXFS010000169.1, on the reverse strand, counting down.
GTTCGAGGCACCTGATGCAACGGTACAAGCGATCACGGACTTCATCGGAACGATCGACCGATAACTTCGCACAGGTAGGGGAGTGTGGCGGCGGAGCTGTCTCAGGAAGCAGGTGACCCCTGCCCGCTGCAGCTCGCCCCACAGATTCCCCCGCTCACGGAGAGCCCGCACCCAAAGCGCCGCATATTTTGCCGGGATTGAGAAGCGGACGAACCCACACCAAAGAGCGAAGCGGAGCGCGAACGATCGCCAACATCGGAGTAGAGATCGAAGAACACTCTACTTGACATAACGAGGATTATGGGCGTTTGCGATTTGCCTAGGAGCCAGTAGCCCGGATCTCGAGGTCGAACGCTACCGCTTGTTCCACCGCAGAACGCAACGACCGGACCACCCTGAGCATCTGTGGTGCCGTCGCGTCCGCCGAATCCGTCAGAACATCTTCGTAGGCGGCCTCCAACAGGTACAGCAAGTCCCGATGACGTTCCAACGATGACCTACTGATCAGCACGTCGTCCGATTCCAGGCCGCGCGTGTCAGCCAATCGCCGTGATTCGTAGGCTCGCTGGCGGTGCGATGGCCGGCAATACCGTTTCGGGCGTCCTTGCCCGGATTTCTCCCCGATCACCCCTCCACACCAGGCACACCTGCTCACCGTTAGTTTCGTCACAGTGACGATATTACCTGCTCGCACGGCTTCGCTGAGCATTCTGGCGGTGGAGTTGCCCGGGATCGCTCCGAGCGCAACCTCCACCCGACCCACATCGACGCCATCGGACTCGCGACCCCGAGGTGCCAATCTCAATCGAGACACCCCCACCGCGTTTTGGCATCGCGCCCCAACCACGACAGGCGCCTAGGCAGTGCCACATCGGAGTCACCGACTGCCAGAAGGTACGCCTAAGGGATACCTGGCGCTAGAATCTTGTAATGGCCCGACTAACCGGCTCGCTAGCGATCCTGGCACTGATCTTGCTCGGATGCTCCACTGCAGAACCTGCCGGTCCAGCCAACGTCCCATCGACGGTGGTTGACGATTCGGCCCGCACCGTCGAAAAGACGACTACGACGGCGCTGACAACAACTACAACGACCCTCCCACCGGTGCTCAGCCGATGCGTCGAAGGACTGGCGAGTAGGTACCCATGCGCAAACGTCGACCTCCTGGCCGATCTCTCGTACACGGACCTCGGCGGAATTGCCGACGCTGACCTTGTCAGCGATCTCTGGGGGTGGACAGATCCCAACACTGGCCGGGAGTTCGTCCTCGTCAGCCTTGCTCGCGGTACGGCATTCATTGACATCACGACGCCAACTGAGCCCATCAACCTCGGCATGCTCGACGTTCCCGCTCGCGGTGACCTCGTGCCCATCCAGGACATGAAAGTCTATGCCGATCATGCCTTCATCGTCGGAGAAACACCAGGTCACGGCATGCAGGTCGTCGACCTGGTCCGGCTGGCGGCCCATGATGCGATCGTCGAGGTCGCCAACTACGACGGCTTCGATACCGCCCATAACCTTGCTGTCGACACCGAATCGGGATTCGCCTATGCGGTAGGTACCAATACTTGTGGAGGCGGCTTGCACATCGTCGATATCTCTGACCCCACCGATCCAACCGCGGCCGGCTGCTTTGCAGCGGCGGGACCGATCCACGACGCCCAATGCGTGGTCTATCACGGTCCAGATCCCGACTACCAGGGCAACGAGGTCTGCTTCGCCGCCACCGAGGAGAGCCTTTCTATCGTCGATGTGACCGACAAAGCCAATCCGACTGTCACCGGCCGCCAAACCTACGAAGGCGTCGGGTACACGCATCAAGGCTGGCTCTCGGAGGATCAGTCATGGTTTTTCCTTGGCGACGAATTCGATGAGATAGCGACCGGCGACAACACACGCACCATCGTTTGGGACGTACGCGACCTCGACGACCCCCTCCCGATCGGCGACTTCTTCGACGACTTACCGGTGACGAACCACAACATCTTTGTTCGTGGCTCGACGATGTATCAGGCCAACTATGAAGGGGGACTGCGCATCTACGATATCTCGGACCCGCCCGCCATCTCCTATCCCCTGCTCGGATTCTTTGATACGCACCCGAGCCGCAACAGCAACGAATTCAACGGAGCGTTCGGCGTCTACCCGTACTTCGACTCAGGGGTTATCGCTATCTCGAACATGGGCACCGGGCTGATCCTGGTCCGACTTACGGTCAACGAGTGACTCTCCCCCACCGGAAACCCAAATGGTCTCCCAAAGGAGAACCAATGAGGTATCCTGATGGAAGACTATGACGTTTGACATCGAAACCTCCCCATTCGTATTCGACGGACCCGCCCCACCCGACGACGTCGTCGGACGCGACATAGAGATCGCGGCCCTGACTGATCGGGCCATGCATGGACGATTTGTGCTCCTCTATGCGCCGCGACGCTACGGCAAGACGAGCTTGATCCATCGGATCCGACGAGACGCCCACGACTCGAACGATCTGGCGGTCGTCCTGGTGGATTTCCTCGGCGTGCAAACGATCGATGACCTGTCACACCGGATCGGCCAAGCCCTCCAATCCATCCCACCCGGCCCTTTTGCGTCGGCGGTACGCAAGCTCGCCGGACGAAGCCCGGAGGTGTCGGCTCAACTTGGCTATGGTCCGGCAAAGATCCAGCTGAAACGAGGCGAACAGGAAGCCCCCCACCTCTTGGAGGAATTGCTCCGACTCCCCCACCAGGTGGCCGAAGGCCTCGACTGCCGTGCTCTGGTCGTGATGGACGAATTCCAAGCCGTTGCCGATGTTTCCAACGCCGAAGCGATCATCCGGTCGACGATTCAGCATCAACGTGACCGATTGTCGTACCTCTTCGCAGGTTCCGAACAGTCGATTCTCAATACCATTTTTGCCGATCGTGCTGCGCCGCTGTACGGCCAGGCCGAACAGTTCCGGCTTGGCAGGTTGCCAGACAGTGCCTTGGCCGAATTCATCGAGGAGAAGTTCAGCGCGACCGACCGAGACGTAGGTACGGCGCTCCCCCACCTGCTCGCCGCATCTCGGGGCCATCCCCAGCGGGCAGCCTTCCTGGCTCATCAGGTGTGGCAGGCAACCGGCCCGAATGGCACTGCGACGGTAGAGACGTGGGAAACTGCCTACGGCGAGGCCATGGCACGTAGCCATCACGAGTTTGTTGCCGTGGAAAGCGGACTGGAGACGGGCCAGCGCAAGACAGCCCGGTTACTGGCGTGGGAGGAACCGCCGTATGGTGCCGCCGCCCGCCGACTTGGCCTCCCGAAAGGCACTGCCTCGAAGGCCCTGGTCGCACTCGAGCGACGGAGTCTCGCCTGGCGCCCGTACGGGGAAGACCTTGAACTCGTCGACCCGCTTTTCGCCTCGTGGATCCGGGATCGAGACCCCCGCCCCTGATACCTGATTCGGGCCACAGTCGGGTATCAACCCTTGCTACTCTTGCCCGCCATGCCATCGATAACGACCACGCCTCGGATCCGCAAATCACCGTTCTACGAGGCGACCGTGGCCGCCGGGGCCACTGCCTTCACCGTGTATAACAAAATGTTCATGCCGCTTTCGTATGGCGACCTAAGCGCCGAATACGACCGGCTGATCCATCGAGTGGCGCTGTGGGATGTCGGTGGTGAACGGCAAGTCCAGCTTGTTGGGACCGATGCGGGAAGGCTGGCACAGCGACTTACCGCCCGCGATCTGAGTGGCATGCAAGTCGGCCAGGGCAAGTATGTCGCTATGTGTGACCACGATGGTCGCCTTCTCAACGACCCGATTCTCATGAAGCTCGACGAAGAGCGTTACTGGTTCTCGCTTGCAGATGCGGACATGTTGCTCTGGTGCTCCGCCGTAGCCAACGAAGGTAGCTTTGATGTAGTGGTCAGCGAACCCGACGTTTCGCCTCTGGCTATTCAGGGACCAAAAGCCGTGGACCTGGCCGCCGACCTGTTTGGCGAGTGGATTCACGACCTTAAATACTTCTGGTTTCGCGAAACCGAGCTGAACGGCATACCGCTGGCTCTGTGCCGCTCTGGATGGTCGAAACAGGGCGGATTCGAGCTCTTTCTGCAGGACGGCAGCCGCGGGAACGAGCTCTATGAGGGGATCAGTGCCGCAGGCACCCGGTACGGTATCGGGCCAGGTGCCCCGAACCACGTCGAACGGGTCGAAAGCGGCCTACTGTCCTTCGGTGGTGACACCACCCCCGACTCCAACCCCTTCGAAGCGGGCATGGCACGCTACGTGGATCTGGTGACCGACGCGGATTACATCGGCAAGGCCGCATTACAGAGAATCGCCACCGACGGTCCGAAACGGCTTTTCACTGGCCTGATGTTCGAAGGCGAAGCGCCGTCTGCGTGGCCCCTCGCCGAGCGGACACCCATCTTGGTCGACGGACGGAAAGTTGGCACCCTGTCTGCGATCGTCCATTCGCCTCGCCTCAGCAAAACAATTGGCCTTGCCCAGATCGAAGCAGCGCTGGTGCAGTCAGGTGCCTCCGTTGAGGTCACTTCCCCGATCGGAACCCATCAAGCCCTGGTTCACCCACTGCCGTTTATCTAGGGCCGACGTAGGTGGGCGGGTTCTTGACGGCGGGTTATAGAGCACGGCCAATGTTGCGACCCGACTGCCGTGCCCGGATCGGGACAACTATGACGCCTCCATCTGAGTCACGGATGACGCGCACGTTGGCCCCGTAGTGCTTCGATATCGTTTCACTAGTAAGCACTTCGTCTGGCGTGCCTTCGGCCAGGATTCCGCCACCGTTGAGCAGCAGAAGTCGATCAGCAAACTGACCGGCGAGGGTGAGGTCATGCATCGTCGTGATGACGGTCAACTGGCGATCGACGCGCAAGTCGTCGATGACCTGCATCGTCTCCTGCTGTCGCCCCAGATCGAGGGCGGACGTCGGCTCGTCAAGTAAAAGCACCTGCGGTTCTTGAGCGAGTGCCCTTGCCAGGACAACCCGCTGTGCCTCGCCGCCCGACAGGGTGGCAAGGTCCCGCTTGGCCAGGTCTTCGACCGCCAATAGCCCGAGCATGTGGCTGGCCACACGGAGATCCTTCTTCGTTTCGGTCCCGAGCAAGGAGAGGTACGGAGTGCGCCCCAACAGGACGTAGTCCGTGACGGTCATGCCGGATGGCAGTGCCGGCGCTTGCGGCACAAACGCGACTTTCTGGGCGCGCTCGCGCCCCGAGATCTCGTCGATCGAGCGACCATCGACTTTGACCGACCCAGGCATGTCCGTGAGACCAGCTATCGACCGAAGGAGCGTTGACTTCCCGGCACCGTTCGGGCCGATAATGACGACCCACTCCCCCGCCATGACGGTCATCGAAACGTCGGAGTAGACGACATGCTCGTCATACGTTGCTGAAAGGTTCCGTACGACGATCATCTCACGGCTCCCTGGCGGGTCCGAAGAATGAGTGCAAAAAATGGTGCACCCAGGAACGCAGTTATAACGCCGATTGGCAGCTCAGCTGGCGGAATGGCGATCCTCGCAACCAGGTCGGCGGCGACGAGAAACGCGCCACCTCCGAGGAATGACAACGGGATGAGTAGCCGGTAGCTGGATCCGAACAGCAACCGAAGCAAATGTGGGATGACGATCCCGACGAAACCAATCAAACCGCTCACGGCTACAACGGCAGCCGTTCCGAGCGTGGCGGCGGCCACGATGATCAGCCGAATCCGGGTGACTGGCATCCCGAGCGCCGTGGCCTCCTCGTCACCGAGAGCCAACACGTCGAGCATCCTGCGAAGGGCAAAGAGCGTCACAGACGCTACGAAGACGTATGGGACAACCGATCGAACATCTGACCATCCAGCCGTCGATAGGCGCCCGAGAATCCACGAGTAGACCTCTCGCAGTGTCTCGGAGTTGCGCTGCTGCACGTAGGTCTGGGCAGCCGTGAGGAAGGCGGCGACAGCCACACCGGACAAGATGAGCGAGGCAACGGAACTTGTTCGGGAACTCGCCGCTCCGATCGCGTACGTGATCGCAGCAGCCGCTACGGCTCCCACAAAGGCTGCCACCGGGAGAAATGCCGAGCCGGCTCCGCCAACCGCAATCGCCAGGGTGGCTCCCAGACCGGCGCCGGCAGCCACCCCAAGCAGATACGGGTCGGCCAGTGGATTGCGGAACACTCCCTGATAGGCCGCTCCCGCCATAGCCAGGGTTCCGCCGACGAGGACCCCGAGCATCACCCGTGGGAAGCGGATATCCCAGATAATCGCCTCGTGGGCGAGCGAAACTGTCTCTGATCTGGTCACGCCGGGGAGATGGCCAACAAGTACCGCCCAAATATCCGAGACAGTAAGCGGGACCGGCCCAATCGAGAGTCCGCCCAGAACCGTCGCAGCCAGAACCAAGGCAGCCACAAACCACCACCTTGGTAACAATCGGGAGGGCTGGACGTCGAGCATCAGCCGTTGGTCACCTCGGCAGCGGACATCGCGTCGGCGACGGCCCGCAACAGCTCAACGACTCGCGGCCCCCATCGAGAGGCGACATCGTCGCTCAATTCGACGACCCGACCATCCTGAACTGCCGACAGGGTCTCCCACCCGGGACGCTCGGCGAGCGATTCGGCCGTGGCGGCACAACAGATGGTGTCTGCCAGAAAGATGAAGTCGGGATCGGCGTCGACCAGATACTCTGCCGACAGCTGCGGATAGCCATAGGCTGAACCGTCAAGGTCAGCAGGATCCGCGACGTTTTCGAGACCCAGCAGAGCATATATCTGTCCCATGAACGTGTGCGAAGTAACACTGTAGAGGGTGTTATCCAACTCGTGGTAGTAGGTCGGAGGGACCTCATACTGCGGGACGCCAGCCACGATGTCGGCAATGTCCGCTTGCATCTGTGCGACCAGAGCGGCGGCTCCGCCGACGTTGCCGGTCGCGACCCCGACCTGTTCGATCTGTTCGTACACACCGTTGATGTCGGCTGGTGCGGAATGCACCAGGACCGGGATCCCGGCAGCATCAAGACCGGCGATCAGATCATCTACGACTCCGCTGATTAACACGAGGTCCGGGTTCATGCCGATGATGGCTTCGACGTTGGGCGTCCACGCCGAAAGATCAGGATCAAGTGGAGCGGACTCCGGAAAGTTGCTTAGCGAATCGACCGCGAGCACCTGGTCGCCGGCGCCAACGCCGAACAATATCTCCGTCGAAGCGGGAGACAGCGACACGATAGCCGACGGCTTCTCCTCGATGGTGATCTCGCCCAACCCGCTCATCACCGTTACCGGAAAGCCGCCCTCTTGGCTGCTGTCGGGCGTGGTTGTGGTGGTCGTTGGCTCTTCGGCTGCGGGCGTCGTGCTCGTGGTCTCAGCGGTACTTGTCACTGGCGTGGAATCGTTGGCAGTTCCACAGGCCACGAGCAGGAAGATGAGAGCAATGGCGGATGTGAATGTCCGTTTCAAGGTTGGTACCTCCTTTTGGGGAGGAGACCAAACGTGACTGGCGAACCCCTCCTCCGGAGGTACAGCCATCCGATCGGTGAGAAGGCGACCTGGCTCAACCTCGCGGTTTTACAGTTGCGGGACAGCGCCGGAATCAAACCGGACTTCGCTACTCAACGATCGCTCCTACTCGATGAGTTGAAGCGCGCATCGTCACGATAGCCGCGATTACCAGCCGACGAAGCATCCGCCCGCACGACGCGGGATGAACAGCCCGATATGCTGCGTGGCATGTCCATCATTCCCTTTTACGGTGCCGAAAATCGGGACCTGTTCGAAATCGAACGGGCGGCGATGGACCGCCCAGGAAAGGTGATCCGGTACCTTGACGAGGTCCTACCGGATGGTGATCTGCTCGACATCGGCGCTGGTGATGGCTTCACGGCCGATGCGTTGAGCAGTCCCACGCGATCGTTGTTCGGCGTCGAACCGGCGCAAGGAATGATCAACGCCGATCGAAGCCTCAGCTACGTGCGAGCCAGTGCGGAGTCTCTGCCGTTCACCGACAATTCATTTGCCGGCGCCTACGCGACCTGGGCCTACTTCTTCCCCGGCTACCTCGACATCAGCCGGGGCCTTGACGAGATAGAACGGGTGGTTCAACCCGGCGGACCGATGGTGATTGTCGACAACTATGGCGATGACGAGTTCACCTCAATCCTCGACCAAGACGGCGCTATCGACAGAGGGTTCTGGGAGCCAAGGGGCTTCACCGTCAACGAAATCGAAACGGTCTTCGAGTTCGTCTCACAGGACGACGCCGACCGACTCATGTCGCTCTACGTCGGGCTCCCGGTGCGCAGGGTCCCTCTCGTGATCGGCTATCGCGTAGCTGTCATGGCGAAGACCAATTGACCGCGGAGTCGGCGCCTCTACAGAAGTGAGCGGAGCTGCCTGGTCCACCTAGGATGCGACCGTGCGACATTTCGTGCTCATCATCCCCCTGCTTGCCGCAGCTCTCCTCAGTGGTTGCTTCTGCGGCGACGATCGGATTCCCTCGAGCATCGCTGTCGAACTTGCTGAGCCGCTTGCCTTTGGCACTTATGCCCTCGCAGTCTGCGTCGACGACCGTTGCATAGAGTTCAATGACCTCTCCGCCAATGGGGAAGCCACAGTCGACGGTTTGAACTACTTGAACATCACCGATGATGGCATCCACTATTCGGCTTTTGTTGCCATCGCACCGGGACAACATCGTGTCCGTCTGGCGCTCGACGACCCGGTCGGCAACGTCCTCTCGTTCGACGGGGACCTGGACTTCGAACAGGTCGATCGGTGTCACGACACCGACTCCCGGGCCACCGTCAAAGCGGATCAGTTGACCGTTGGAAGTGTGAAGGGCGGCTAGCCCTCTTCCGCACGGAAACGCCGGCCGAACTAGATTCTGGCCGCTTCGATCAAACCGTAGGCACGCTTAGTGATGCGGGCTGCGTCAATCGAGGCAGGCAGGGTGCCGTACAAGGAGCCATGGTCGCCGTTGATGCGTGAACGTAGGTAGGCGTCGGTTACAGCTGGATCGCCGGTACGACCCAGCGCCGAGGCGGAAGCCAACATGCCCAACCGTTCAACCAGGCGCCGGGCAACGGGCTCCAGGTTCTCGGTCGACTGAATCTCTGTTCTGAGTTTCTCTACCGTGCTCTTGAGATTCGGGACGTTGGTCTCGACCTCAGTCAGGAACGCATCGAGAGCCCCCGGCTCCTTGTTTAGGACTCGGAGGACATCGAGGGCAATGACGTTCCCGGATCCCTCCCAAATAGCGTTGAGTGGCGACTCACGATACAAGCGCGGCATGATCGAATCCTCGACGTATCCTGCGCCGCCCAGGCACTCGGTCGCCTCACGAACGACCTCGCTACAACGCTTGGTGATCCAGTACTTGGCAACCGGGGTCAGGATCCGCTTGACCAGGGCCTCATGATCATCGTCGTCGGCCCGATCGAACGAGGTTGCCAACCGAATCATCAATGCCGTGGCCGCTTGAGCTTCGAGATCCAGATCCGCAATCACATTCTGCATAAGGGGCTGTTCGATTAGTTCAGCTCCGAACGCGCTCCGATGGGCGACGTGCCAGACCGCCTGGGTCACCGCCTGTCGCATGATTGCGGCGGCTCCGATTACGCAATCCAACCGGGTGGCGTTCACCATTTCGATGATCGTTGATACGCCCCGGCCCTCCTCACCGATCATCTGTGCCCAGCTGGACTCGAATTCGACTTCAGCCGACGCATTCGACCGGTTGCCTAGCTTGTCCTTAAGGCGGTTAATTAGAAAGCTGTTCTGGACACCGTCAGGAGTCCAGCGGGGAAGCAAGAAACACGACAGGCCTCCGGGAGCTTGGGCCAGAACCAGAAAGGCATCATTCATCGGCGCAGAACAAAACCACTTGTGGCCGGTTATCCGGTACTCACCGCCCGATCCCCCTGGTCCGTCAGCGACTGCGATCGAAGTGTTGGACCGGACGTCGGTGCCGCCCTGGCGTTCGGTCATGCCCATCCCCATCAGAACACCCTGCTTTTCCGAGGGGGGCCCAAAGACCGGGTCATACACACGACTAGAGAGCGCTCGTTCCCACCCGGCAGCTACGTCGGGTTGCTGTCGGAGTGCCGGGACCACCGCATACGTCATCGAGACCGGGCACATGTGGCCCTGCTCGATCTGACCAACCAGATACGCCCGAACCGCTCGGTCCAGATGGGCATCATCGGGCGCCTCTGCGTCATGAGGTAGCGAGGTGATCCCCAACCCGACAGAAGTAGCCATGAGCTCGTGCCAGGCGGGATGAAACTCAACCTGATCCATTCGCCGACCAAATCGATCGAACGTCTGGAGTTCCGGAGGAAAACGGTTCGCCTGGAATCCCCAATCCCTGAATTGACGAGATCCTGCCACGGCACCGATACGACGCAATTCGTCCGAACCGTGCAGAGCCAGGGTGCCAGCCACCGGATCTGCGGCGTACAGATTCAGACCGCCGAGCTCAGGTGGCTGGTTGAAGACCTCATCTGGTGGATGCTCCATGAGGCGTAGGCTACCCGTACTCCGGAAAGGCGGACCCCTCCAGAACTGCGCTGTCGTCCGCCCGGTCGGGGTGGCTAGGCTCGGCGCATGATCGACATAGACCTGGTCGTTATTGGCGGCAATACGGCCGGGCTGAGCCTGGCGGCCGAAGCACAGGAAGCAGGCCTCCCCCGGGTCCTGGTTCTCGAACGCAGCAGTACCGTTACCCCTCATGAAGCCGTCGGCCGTTATCGACTCGATGTCCGCTACCTGGTTGAGATAACTGCGATCACCTCCGAGGCGGACTTCGTCGTCCTGCAGACCAACGACGGAGCCATCCTGAGCAGAGCCGTGGCGTATGCCGAAGTCCCGGCCGGCCGCCCGGTTCGCCCTGGCTATTCAATTCCTGAATCGATCGTCGATCAGATCCAAGTCGGCGAGATGGGGCTGCCCGACGGTCCAATAGACGTTCTCGTCGTCGGTGGCGGCGAACAAGCGATCGAGTTCGCCGAGAAGGCAACTGAACGAGGCGACCAAGTGGTACTGGCACTCACCGGATCCGCCGACCGCCTATCTCGTCTCGCCAGAGAGACATTGACGACGCTTGAGATGGGTCGCCACGCAACGATCTTTTGGCATACCCAGCCCAATGGCATTGACGACGTCGGAGGCCATCCGATGGCCATCTTCGAAGATCGGCGCACCCCGGACCTCCAATTCGATCACGTTGTCTATTCGCTTGGCCTCGATGTTGCCGATGACGCCTTCGCCCAGCGGAACACGACCGTCGACGTAACGAACGGGCGCTTGTTTCTTCTTCAGGACATCGAGGAGCACATCTCCCATCCGGCCGGCCGATTGGTCCCGGCTGGGAACGCTTGGTCGACATTACGCGACCTCGTGTTTTCAGAACTTCCCGCTCCCATACCCCTACCAACCGTCGACAGAGCCGAGGAGCTCCGGACCCGGCACTACAACGCCACGATTACCCATTTTGAGAAGGCGCACTCGGATCTCTGGTTGATTCGAGTCAAGCCAGACGTCGGTGATGCTTCGCACCGGGCCGGACAGTACGCAACGTTGGGATTGGGCTACTGGGAAGCGCGAATCGATGCTGCTGCCGACCCGATCGACCAGGAGCGACAAGAAAAACTGGTGCGACGTTCGTACTCGATCAGCAGTCCAATCCTCGACACCACCGGCTACCTGGTCGATCCTCACGAAACCGAAGATCTAGAGTTCTACATCGTCCTGGTACCACCATCGGATAATCGCGTACCGGCACTCACGCCCCGACTCGCACTCAAAGATGTTGGCGACCGCATCTACTTGGGGCCGAGAATCACAGGGCGCTACACACTCGCACCGGTCCAAGACCCTGGATCGACAGTCGTGTTCCTGGCAACGGGAACCGGTGAGGCACCCCACAACGCCATGATTACCGAGCTATTGCGCAAGGGACACCACGGTCCAATCGTGTCAGTAGTAACGGTCCGCAACCTGAGCGACCTTGCCTACTCCGATACCCATCGGCGCCTCGAGGCCCGGTACCCCAACTATCGCTATGTCGCGCTTCCGACGCGCGAGCCGGGCGTTCCAAAAAGGTACATCCAGGAGCTGATCGATTCAGGTGAGCTGGCCAAGGTGTCTGGGACCGACCTCACCCCGGCAACGACCCAGGTCTTTCTATGCGGAAACCCGGCGATGATCGGTCCACCCGAATGGGACGGCGATAACCCGGTCTTCCCGCAGCCGAGAGGCGCTGTCGAAGCATTGTTCGACCTTGGGTTCAAGCCCGACCGCCGGGGACACCCCGGTACTGTCCACTTCGAAGAGTATTGGTAGCCCGCCCCTATTCGTCCGTTCGGGGCGGCTCATCACCCTCATCAACGACCAGCCGCGGCGGTTCCCCGGTCTCGTCAACCACGAGTCGCTCTGACTCCACTTCCTCGATGACGTGTTCGACCGTGGGTCGAATACAGCAGTGGCGCGCATAATCGCCCTGGATCCTGCTCCCGCTGGCGGTTTCGTGCGGTAGTAGATCCAGCCCCTCCGGTCGGCGTATGTCGCCAGCCTGTGCACGCCGTAGAGCGCAGCGCTTACGGCCGGGCCGATCAGCACCCAACGCACCTATGCGTTCACTTCTCGCTCTCGCCGAGTAACTCAGTTGCCTGTTCCCGCCACTGTTCACGTTCGATTCGTCCCGCAAACGTATCCAGATAGGTTTCCATCTCGGCATCGTCGGTGAGGGAGGCAATCTGGCTGAACCTGGTGATACTCCGGGCGTGGAGCAAGGTCTCGAACTTCGGCCCGATCCCCTTGATGAGGCGCAGGTTGTCCTCCGAAGGTTGGTCATCGGTCGCAGGTGCCGGCGGTTCCGTCGGCGCTTCATGCACCACATCAGCTGACTTCACTGGCTCAGGCGCTGTCAGGTCAGGCTGTATGAGATCAGTCTCAACCAACTCATTTGCGGATGACTCGGTGGTGACAGGTCCGTTGGATTCCCTCCCCAGCTCAGGCACGGCAACGACCGGCTCGCCAGGTTCCCAATCTCCACCTGGCAGGTCGTCGACGGTGAAGATGTCGTCATCATCATCGTCGTCCGGATCCAGAGTCGCGTCCTCTTCAACTTCCGGATCGAGGTCTCCACCTTCGAGCGCAGGATCCGGTGCGGGTGCGGCAGCGACGGCTGCCTCCATCTCTGCGTCGGACACTGCTGATCCGGCCTCGGGGTCGAACCCGGCGAAGGCTCCCACGATAGGGTCAGCAGCCGGGTGCGATCTGGGCATGGACCCTTCCAACTCCCGGATATGGCGATCCTTGCGGGCTAACTCGTCGCGGAGATCTGCCAGTTCCCGCTGGGCAGACATGATTTCGTTGCGCAACGTTCCGGCGTCCGCCCGACGCTGACTCGCCGCCTCGGCCGCGACGATCGCGGCGTCACGTTCAGCGTTGGCGTGGGCTACAGCAGATTCCCTGGCACGTTCGGCTTCAGCCACATCTCCGATAGCCCGCGCCGCGACTGCCGACGCCTCAGCTGCCATGGCGTCACGCTCGCGCTCGGTTCGAGAGATGCCATCCAACGCTTCCCGCAAGGCCCGCTTGAGGGACACGAATTCGCCGGTAATGGCGTCATACTTGTCGGATGCCTCCGTTGCGGCCAGCTTCGCAACCCCAGCCTGATCAACCGCCTTCTGACGTTCAGCCTCTTTAGACGCCAAAGCCGCCTCCGCGGCCCGCCGGGCTGTGTTGGAATCAGCGGCTTGCTGCTTCAATTCGGCGACTGAACCCGTCAGCCCTGAGACCTGGGGGGACAGGCGGGCAACCTCAGCTTCTGCAGCCTCGGATCGACCAACAGCAACGGCGAGATCGTGTTCGAGCGCCTTGCCTCTCTCGGCAGCAGTCGTTGATCGAGCGCGCTCTTTGGCGAGATCCTCGCGTACGGCAACCAGCTCCGGCTCGGCCGATCGACCGGCCAACCGCGTTCCCAGCAGATAGCCTGCGATGAGGGCAGCTACGCCAATGGCGACCGCCCAATACCATTCGATCATCTCGATGCCTTTCGCTCAAATCCGCCCACCGATCGTAGCCGCCGGTGGCGTGTCTCGCCCCAAGTCAACTTTCGAATTGCACAGCTTCAAGGGCCCGACCGAAGCGCCTGAGGCCTTCGTCGATGTCTTCGTCTGGAATGTTGAGCGCCGGAGCGAAGCGGACAATGTCGGGTCCGGCTCGCAAAGCCATCAGGCCCTCGGTCAACGCCGCGTCCACTATCGACTTGGAGTGACCGGCGTATTCAGGGGCCAGGACGCACCCGACCCACAGACCCCTGCCGCGGAATTCCACAAAAAGGTTGCGGCTCCGATTGAGTTCTTCGAGTCCGGCAAACAACCTGGCGGCCTTTCGCTTGACCTCCGCAAGGAATTCAGGTTGGTTGATGATCTCAAGCGCCCGACTGGCAACGGCCGTGGCAAGCGGATTTCCGCCAAAGGTCGAGCCGTGGGTGCCGACGACGAGACTGGCCCCGACCTCGGCAGTGGTCAGCATGGCTCCGATCGGAATCCCGCCGCCGAGAGCTTTGGCCGTGGTCAGGATATCGGGAGTAACGCCATAGCCCATATAGGCGAACAAATCGCCGGTTCGCCCCATCCCGGACTGGATCTCATCGAAGATCAGCAGAGCATTGTGTTTGTCACAGAGGTCCCTCAGTCGACGGATAAACAGCGGGTCCCCGACCACCAGCCCACCCTCACCCTGGACCGGTTCAACCATCACCGCACAGACTCTGTCGGAGAAGGCGTCGCCCAATGCGTCGAGGTCGTTGAACGGGAGGTGTGTCACCATTCCTGGCTTCGGACCGAAGCCGTCGGAATATTTGGGCTGCCCACCCACCGTCACGGTGAAGAACGTTCGCCCGTGAAACCCCTGCTCGAAGCTGATGATCTCGACCTTATCGGGGCCGTAATGGTCGACGGCATAGCGTCGAGCGAGCTTAAGCGCCGCCTCATTGGCTTCACCGCCCGAGTTGGCGAAAAAGACTTTGTCGGCGAACGTGACCGCGACTAGCTGCTTGGCTAGTCGAATCGACGGCTCGGTTGCGTAGGCGTTCGATACATGCCAGAGTCGAAGTGCCTGATCCGTCAGCGCTGACACGAGCTCTGGAGCAGCATGACCGAGGCCGTTGACAGCAATCCCGCCGGCGAAGTCTATGTACTCGTTGCCCTGCTGATCCCACACTTTCGAACCGGCTCCCCGAACCAGGACCATATCGGCAGGTGCGTAATTCGGGGTCATCACCGCATCAAAGTCGGCTCTTGTCACATCGGTCATGGTTGCTCCGGTCGGGTCGAGCAATTGTACTGTCGCGGAAGCCCTTGGCGGGCGCATGGATTTCCAGTTACCGTGGAGGAGTGAAAGACCTCCAGCAACATCTCCTGCCAGTCAATGTGTCGGCCGCGGTCGAACAGCTCGTGCAGCTGTCCGCTACGAACTCGTGGACCTACAACCGTCAGGGGTTGGACACCACTCTGAACATGTTGCTCGAAACGTTCGCCAGCCTTGACGGTTCCGTCTCCACGCAGCCGGTGGGAGACCACGTAGAGATTGATGACCGAGGCGAGCCACAAGCCAGAAAACTTGGGGAAATCGGATCGATCCAGAGGTGGCCCGAGGCACCGATCCAGATCCTGCTCGTTGGCCACTACGACACCGTCTTTAGCCCCGAGCACCCGTTTCAATCCACCAGGTTCGAAGGTGACCGATTGGTCGGCCCGGGTACAGCCGATATGAAAGGCGGCATGCTCATCATGCACGCCGCCCTTTCCACGCTGGAAGCCTCTCCGTGGGCGGGAACAGTCGGGTGGCAGGTGCTGCTTACACCTGACGAGGAGATCGGCTCGCCGGGGTCGGCACCGTTCCTCGAAGAAGCGTCTGCTGGTAAGACAGCCGGCTTCATCTTCGAACCCTCCTTCCCTGATGGAAGCCTCGCCTCTGAGCGGAAAGGCAGCGGAACGTTCAATATCCACGTTCAGGGTGTGGCGGCCCACGCCGGACGCGACCACCATCTCGGTCGAAATGCCGTGACGGCTGCGGCCCGGCTCGCCACAGAACTCGAACAGCTCAACGGCCACTGGGAGGGCGTCACGGTGAACGTGGGGGCGATCTCCGGAGGCGGCCCAACCAACATCGTCCCCGACAGTGCCGTCGTGCGTCTAAATGTGCGTGTTCCCACCGGACGCGTTGCTGATGAATTCCAGCAGACGGTTGAATCAATCGCCGCAGAAGCCTCGCGCACCGAGGGCATCACCGTTACGTCACACGGCACATTCACCCGCCGCCCTAAGGAAATGAGTCCTGGTATCAAGGCGCTGCTCGGCGGGACAAAACGGGCTGCCGATGCCATAGGTTTCAACCTTGACTGGCATGCCACCGGCGGAGTATCAGACGGAAACAACCTCGCGGCGGCGGGCCTCCCCAATCTCGATAACCTGGGAGTCCACGGTGGCAACATCCACTCCGATTCGGAGTTCCTGTACCCGGCCTCCCTCGCAACCCGCTCAGACCTTTCAGGGCTTCTCCTTCTCATGATCGCATCCGGTGAATTAGAGGTGCCGCGATGATCATCGTCCGGCCGGTAACCGCCGGCGACGCCGATGGCCTGCTGGCGCTCTTTCAGCGAGCAGGCTCAGCGCTGCACGGAATGTCCTCCTTGCGGGCTGACCGCGACGCCCTGGCCGAGCGCGCCGCCCATGCTGAGGAATCGTTCGCGCCTGCGGACTCCCCTGACCCCGGAGCCGATTACCTGTTCGTGCTGGTCGATACCGATTCCGACACAATCATCGGCACCGGCGCCGTGATCGCCTCAGTCGGCCTGGTGGATGCGTTCTACTCGTACAAGATCGTGACCCGGATCTACTCCTCCCGAGAGCTCGGGGTCTACAACAAGATCCCAACTCTGGTTCTTTGCAACGACTACACCGGGCTCACCGAGGTTGCCAGCCTCTTCGTGGACGCCGCCTATCGCAGCACCCGGGCCGGCAAACTTATGGCACTATCTCGACTCCTCTTCATCACGGAGCACACCGAGCTTTTCACAGAGACGATCTTCGCCGAGATGCGCGGCTACCACACACCTGATGGACGGGTTCCGGTGTGGGATGGCCTCGGGCATCACTTCTTCTCACTCCCCTTCGAGAAGGCCGACGATCTCACTGCGACCGGGAACAAGACGTTCATCGCAGAACTCATGCCTTCTCATCCGATTTACATTCCTCTGTTGAGTCAGGAGGCACAAGATGCCATCGGGCAGGTCCACGACAACACAGTCCCGGCTCGCCGCATGTTGGAGAAGGAAGGCTTCCGTTTCCACGGATACGTTGACATCTTTGATGGCGGCCCGACGCTGGAGGTGAAAGTCACCGACATGCGTGCCGCCACCGCTTCAGCCCACTACGTGGTCGTCGAGGGCAACCCACCACCAGGACCGGACCTTCTCATCATCAATCAGGAAATCGCCAACTACCGGGCCACATTGGCTACGGGTCTGGTCGAGGGACACCAGCTCACGTTGACCCGAGATAGCATTGCCGCGTTGGCTATCGCACCTGGCGATACCGTCCGAATGATGGAGCTTGACGCTCCTCGAGCCGTTGAGGAGTAATCGACATGAACCCTGGGCGTCTCTACATCGACGGATCCTGGGTGTCCGGGACCGGTGAGAACTTCTCGTCCACCAACCCGGCTACCGGGGAAACGGTCTGGCAAGGCCAGGCTGCGTCGAACCGCGACGTTGCGGCGGCAGTAGCTGCGGCCCGCTCCGCCACCCACGCTTGGTCTGTCGATCACACGATTGCCGACCGAATCGCGATTGTTGAACGGTTCGGCGACGCCGTTCGCCAGCAGGTCGATCAACTGGCTGATCTCATTACCGCCGAGACCGGCAAAGCCCGGTGGGACACCGCGGGCGAGGCTGCATCGATGGCGGCAAAGGTTGACATCAGCATTAGTGCGTACCATGAGCGCACCGGCACCACGACCCGTCCGGCGGGTTCGGCCACCTCCATAACGCGCCACAAACCTCATGGAGTTCTTGCGGTTTTTGGACCATACAACTTTCCCGGTCACCTACCGAACGGTCACATCGTGCCAGCGCTCATCGCCGGGAACACGATCGTTTTCAAACCGAGCGAACTTGCCCCAGCCGTTGGGGAGGAAGCCGTACGTATCTGGGAGTCAGTCGGTTTGCCTGCCGGGGTCCTCAACCTCGTGCAAGGGGCCCTGCCAACGGGACAGGTGCTGGCGAAGGCCGACGAGATCGATGGGCTCCTGTTTACGGGGAGCGCTACCGCTGGTGCCTATCTTCACGAACAGTTCGGCGGCCAACCCGGAAAGGTCCTCGCCCTGGAAATGGGCGGTAATAACCCGTTGGTCTTCTCGGACGCCAGCGATCTTGATGCGGCGGTCGCCAACACGATCCAATCAGCGTTTGTGACGTCTGGACAGCGCTGTACGTGCGCCAGGAGGCTCATAGTGCCGCTGACCGAGCGCGGCGACGAATTCCTCGACTTGCTCGTCGAAACAACGGCGCGCCTAGCGATTGGCGACCCAACAAGTGACGTCTTCATGGGTCCGGTTATCTCGGATGCCGCCGCCCGTCGACTACTCGACGGCTACGGCAGCATTGTTGATGCGGGCGCCGAAGTACTACTCCCTATGAGGCCGATGGCCGACAGCGGGGCGTATGTGACGCCAGGAATCGTTGACGCGACGGGCCTCGAACTTCCGGACGAAGAACACTTCGGACCACTGCTCACCGTATACCGCTATCGGGAGTTCGATGATGCCGTTGCTCTCGCCAACCAGACCCGATTCGGGCTAGCGGCCGGCATCTTCACGGAAGACCCGGATGTCTACCAGCGCTTCTGGGCTGCTTCGAATGCAGGCATCGTGAATTGGAATCGTCCACTCACTGGCGCTTCGAGCGGTGCACCGTTCGGCGGCACGGGAGCGAGCGGCAACCATCAGCCCTCGGCGTATTACGCGGCTGACTATGTGGCTTATCCAGTTGCGTCGCTGGAGGCACCGGCTCTGGAACCACTGGACCTGCAAGGTCTGGCGTGACCGTAGAAGCCAACTTTGACGGTCTGGTTGGTCCGACCCACAACTATGGCGGACTCGGTTCGGGAAATGTTGCCTCAATCACCAATGCGCAGGCCGTCAGCAGCCCTCGCCAAGCCGCCCTGCAAGGGCTGGCCAAGTCGAAGGCCCTGGCCGACCTCGGGCTGATTCAGGGGATTCTCCCGCCACACGAGCGCCCTTACCTACCCAAGCTGCGCCAGGAGGGGATCGGCGGCACCGACGAACAGGTTCTGTTTCAGGCGGCCAACCGAAGCCCGCATCTCCTCCAGACGTACTCCTCTGCAGCTGCCATGTGGACGGCCAATGCAGCGACGGTATCGCCATCAGCCGATACGGCTAACGGCAAAGTTCACTTCACACCGGCCAACCTGGTTGCCCAGCCCCACCGGGCTATCGAAGCCCCCGTTACTTCCCGAATTCTTCGGGCAGTTTTCCCAGACGATGCCCGTTTCCAGCATCACCTCCCCCTGCCTGTCGGCACCAATTTCACCGATGAGGGAGCCGCAAACCACACTCGGCTGGCGCGATCACACGGGGAGCCGGGCATTGAATTGTTTGTGTGGGGGCGCCGGGCTCACGACTTCGCGGCCGATCCGTACCTTCCTCGCCAGAGCTACGAGGCGTCAGTCGAAGTCGCGCGACTGCACGGACTCTCAAACGCGATCTTCGCCCGCCAGCACCCCGCGGCCATCTCTGCGGGCGTTTTCCACAACGATGTGATCGCGGTCGGCGACCGGGACCTGCTTCTCCATCATGAACTGGCCTTCGCCGACCCGAACCTGATCGAGCAGGTGCGCGCTGCGTTCGGAAACGGGCTAACCGTGCGGACCATCATGGAGGAGCAGGTGCCGTTGTCGGACGCCATTGGTTCATACGTCTTCAACAGTCAACTCATTGACATCAACAGCAGGAGGATTCTCGTTGCTCCAGACGACATCGACGATTATCCGAATGTCAGGGAAGCCATCGAGAGCATCGAGGAGATCGACGAAATCCTCACATTCAACCTGCGCCAGTCCATGCGCAATGGGGGCGGCCCCGCCTGCCTCCGGCTCAGGGTGGTCCTGACCGATCAGGAGCTCGCGGCGGTCAACCAGGCCTGTCTTCTCACTGACGAGCGATACGACGAACTGACCGCCTGGGTGAACCGGCACTATCGTGAAACACTCAGCCCGGACGACCTTGGCGATCCCGAACTCATGCGTGAATCACGGGCGGCACTTGACGAGCTGACCGGCATCCTCCACCTCGGCAGCCTTTATAACTTCCAACTCGAGGAATAACCTGCTTGTGAATCCTGTTGGAATCACCGAACCGAATATTGCGCTAGAAAAACAAGACGCGCGTTCTCGCTAAGCAAGGAGGGCCCTGCTGTGGCCACTGTAAATGTCACCAAAGACACCATGGAATCAACCATCGAAGACAACGATATCGTCATCGTCGACTTCTGGGCGGAGTGGTGCGGACCGTGTAAGTCGTTCG
The DNA here is from genome assembly GCA_024637275.1 of Acidimicrobiia bacterium. Taxonomy (GTDB): domain Bacteria; phylum Actinomycetota; class Acidimicrobiia; order Spongiisociales; family JAENVV01; genus JAENVV01. The sequence continues at coordinate 7,612 of JAGXFS010000169.1, read as the reverse complement.
CTCCCACGTTCGAAAAAGCGTCCGAGGAGCACCCCGACATCGTTTTTGCCAAGGTCGACACCGAAGCCGAGCAGGAATTGGCCGGTGCGTTTGGAATCCGTTCTATCCCGACGCTCATGATCTTCCGGGAAAACGTCGTCCTGTTCAATCAGGCCGGCGCACTGCCCCCGGCCGCCCTTGCCGACGTGATCAGCCAGGTGACAGAGCTGGACATGGAAGCCGTTCACAAGGAGATCGCCGAGCAGGACAGCGGCTCAGGACACGACCACGATCACGAACACGAACATGCTGGTCACGATCACTGAAACCTAGAGGGCGAAGCGGCCCAGCTCAGCGATAGGACCGCTTCGCCACTTCTTCGAGCATGACCTCGGTGGCACCGCCACCAATGGCCCCGATACGAGCGTCCCGATACATCCGCTCGATCGGGGTCTCGGTCATGTACCCCATCCCGCCATGGAATTGCTGGCAGGTGTACATAACGTCGTTTACGAGTTCGCCTGCCAGGGCCTTGAGCTCAGACACCTGCTTCACCGCGTCGTGGCCTTGCTCCATCGTCCATGCCGTGTCATAGGCGAACACCCGAAGGGCGTCCACCCGACCCTGGAGCATCGCCAAACGGTGCCGGATGGTTTGCTTGTCGAATAGCGTGGCACCGAACGCCTTACGGTTTTGCGTGTGTTCGTAGGTGAGATCCAACCCTTCCTGGGACTCGCCGATCGCAAGGGCGGCCAGCACCAGGCGTTCGTTCTGGAAGTTTTCCATGATCGCGTAGAAACCCTTGTCGACCTCGCCGAGAATGTTTGTCGCAGGCACCCAGACATCGTCAAAGATCAACTCAGCCGTATCGGAACATCGCCAGCCGTGCTTGTCGAGCTTCTTGCCGACGGAGAACCCTTCCATGTCGGGTTCAAGTATGAACATGGTGATGCCTTGATGACCGGTGGCTTCGGGATTGGTGCGGGCAGCCACGAAAATGAGGTTGCCATGAACGCCGTTGGTGATGAACATTTTTGAGCCGTTGAGGCGCCAACCGTCGCCGTCCCGTTTGGCGGAGCTCCTCATCCCGGCAACGTCTGAGCCAGCGTCGGCTTCGGTGATAGCGATGGCTGTGATGAGATCGCCGGTCAGAACTCGGGGCAGGTACTCGGAGATTTGCTCATCGGTCCCGGCGTGTAGCAAATGGGGAGAGGCCATGTCCGTGTGCACGAGCACCGTTGCGGCGAACCCAGAATACGTCGATGATCCGAGTGCTTCAGCGAAAACCGCTGAGGCGAGCGGGCCGTAGCCGACGCCACCAAGCGCTTCAGGTACTCGCAGACCAAAGAACCCGATTTCTCCCATTTTCCTGAGGACGTCCCGCGGTACTTGACCAGCTTCCTCCCATTCATCGCCAACCGGACGCACGAAGTCATCGAGGAACCGCATGGTCTGTTCGCGAACGGCCAGCAGGTCATCATTCAGGAAAATGGAAGGATTCGTCATGGCCGACAGGTTACGCCGCCAGGCTCAAGTATGCAGATTAAAGCTGGACGTTCAGGTGCGGTGCGAACCCTTGCCTTGCTTCTTGCGGAACAAGGACAATCCGCCAAATCCGCTGATCACGGCCATGTAGAACCCGAAGTCGTAGGGCCAGCCGGTATTTGAGAGGGCATAGATGTTGATGTCCTTGTTGAAGATCGACGCGATTAGAGAGATAGGTGCCAGCCATCCGTGCCAAACACCAGTGAAGAAACCGGCGGGGTCGGGCGTCGAAGCGCCACCGGGCAGGCAGGCGACGGCCAGTAGAGCGAGAACGAGCACACCTGGAAGGAGTTTCTTCATCCGATGGACACTACTCGTCGACCGGAACCTTTACACGCTTTCGTGCCGTGGTTCTCGCCAGGGCCCAGAATCCCCCGACAGAGATCGCCGCGAATCCAAACCACTGAATGGCATAGATCTGGTGAGATCCCTCGTCGAGCTCCGGGAACGCAATGACGATCGGGTAACGGGAAGGGTCTGGCGTTCCGTAGGCGATGGCATAGACCGGATACAGCGGGTAAGGCATCTGGTCTTGCAGCCTGGCGACATCAACCCGGGCGATACGTTCCAGGGTTCCCTCCGGTTCGGTGGGACCGAAGCCACCACGAATCTGTGACGGCGCCAACGTGACCGTGATCGTCCGTTCACTGTCGTCTGAGGCTGTAAACGGCGGCGTATCTTCGGCTAGCGGTATCCAACCCTGATTGACGAGTAGGGCGCGCCCCTGGTCGTCCACGAACGGAGTCAGAACGTGAAACCCGGCCGTCCCCTCGTGCGTCTGGGACCGGACGAAGACCTCATGGGTAGCGTCGAAATGTCCGGTCATCGTCACCGCCCGGAAGCTGTGTTCTTCGCCTGCTTGGTCGATCGGGTCGTCGACGGACATCACCGCCTCAATGGGAACCGGTTCCTGGATGGCTCGTTGCTCAGAGATCGTGTTTTCGAACTGTCGCTCCGCCAGTCGGTCCAGCTGCCAGAAGCCAAGCGACATGAAGACATAGGTCACTGTTGCAACGATGAGGGCGAACAGTACCCAAATCGGTCGGGTTAGGAATCGATACACATGGCCATGCTACGACGATTCCTGAACTCAATAAGCGGAGCCCTACGCCGCTATCGCTAGCGGGTAGGACTCCGGTAACAGCGGGGGTTCATCGTCCTCGGCGGCGAGCGCTGTCGCCACGTCGGCGAGGTTGTCAAGATCGGTATCCCATACCGCAACGGGGCGCTGCGTCCAGGCGTCACGGACCTTCTGGGAGACCTGGACGGTGGGGTGAGTAGCGAGTTGGTCTGACCAGATCCAGGGCATGGGGCACCTCCAAAAGCTTGAGCGGAATCCCTCCTACGGTACCCCATCTGTCAAGCCCGAAAAATGCCCGGTACTACGCGAGGCGGTCGAAGTGTTTCTGTCACTCAGAGGTCGCGGTGCCGCCCGATCGCCGATCGTCGGCACCAACCGAGAACCCTCCGGAGCTGCTCCATTCGGCACCGCCTACTCCCCCGAAATACATGTGGCGCCTATCAAATGGAATCGCTGGCAAGTCGCAGGCTCCCAGGTCGTAGCCGGGTTCGTGACGCACGATCGCCTGACCGTCGTCCGAGAACGAAACATGGGCGCGAGGCCGGGCTATGGACTCGACGAAGGGAACGCCTTCGAGGAAGTGATGCACCAGTACCTGGACGATGGCGGTGGTAATACGATCAGCGCCTGGCGATCCGATCGCCAGGACTCCGTCATGTGAACGCGCAACCGTCGGGGCCATATTGGACACGAGACGTGAGCCAACTTTCAGGTTGTGAAAGCCCTGCCGATTTAGTTCTATTTCACCGAGCGAATTGTTCATCCAGATGCCAGTCCCTGGCGGCATGATGCCGGACCCGTACCCCGCCGACATCGTCACTGCACATCCGAATCCCTGATCATCGACCGCCGAAACATGGACGGTCGAAGGTGCGGTGAGCACCTTTCGCCAATCTCCCGTATTGGCGAGCTCAATCAGCTGGTCAATCGGGCCAAATCGGTCAGTCGCCTCATCAAGCTGAGCGCGCCGATATCCAAGCACCGCTTCTTGAGCGTGAAGTAAGAGATCAGGGTTCTCACCAATCAGCGCCAGCATGGCGGTCACGGCCGCTCCGCCAATCGCCGGTGCCGGATTGGTTGCAACCACCCAATCGGCGATCGGGCTCATAAGGGGCCGGCGGTCTATGGCGACAAAGTGTTCTAGGTCAGCCCGGGTGATGAGCCCGCCGGACTCAGCCATATCATCGGCGATGATGGCCGCCAGATCGCCAACGTAGAACATGTCGGCGCCTTCACTGGCGATCAACCGCAAGCTGTCCGCCAGATAGTCGATATGGACGACATCCCCTGCCTGGAGGACGCCGTTCGGGCCCGATAGAGCCCTGGCACCGACGGGGTCGTGGGAGTAGATCGGCCCAAAGGCAGTCTGGAGGTAATAGGCGCACGCTTCGGGAAGCGGAAAGCCGTTGACCACGTGCTCGATGGCGGGTTCGAAAAGGTCGTGCCACGAAGCAACCCCGAACCGGTTTGATGCAGAGGCGACCGCCTTGAGCCCTCCCGGTGTTGCTACTGAGCCGTGTCCGACTGTGGTGGTGAGTTCACCTCCGTACGCGAAGGTGACTGTCCGGCCACCCTTACCAAAGCGTTCGGATGCCGCACCTCTCCCGGGCATCTCCATGTAGCCATCGATCGTGACCGGGTCGTCATCAGGCCCCCAGATCGTCACATAGCCGCCCGCACCGAGGGCGCAGACACCCGGTTCGGTGACCATGGCCACCAGGACCGCAGCTAGTGCAGCGTCGACCGCATTGCCGCCCAGGGCCCCCAGTGCGGTGCCCGCATCAGCGGCGTGTTGCGATGGGGCGGCGACGGCTACTTTGGGCATCGCAGCAGGCTAGTGGTTTTACCGGTGAGTCCTTTAGTCCCGGGACGTCCCCATGAAGCGTTCAAGCGTGGACTGCGTATCATCCGAAATTTCGATCTTTGTCGGGTCTTTATCGAACCCTGCCTTGGTAAGTGCCCGACGCGGCTGGGGCCGCACCCCGGTAAGGATCACCTTGATGTCGAGACCGCTCATCCTGCTGACTGCGCTTTGCAGCGCCACCAGGCCAGTCGCATCCATCGCCGGGACGTCCTCGAGATCGATGATCACGGTGCTCACCCCGCTGCCGACGATGGCCAGTGCCTCTAACGCCTTCTCCGCTGCGCCGAAGAAGAGCGGGCCTGCAATATCGTAGAAAACCACCCCTAGGGGGAGACCTTCTACCGCGCGACCGTGTGGATCGCCGACTAGTTGGGCCCCCGAAATTTCCACCATTCGGCGCATGAACAGCAGCGCCGCGAGCAAAACGCCAACGGTGACGGCGACGACCATGTCGAAAGCGACCGTGAGGCCAAAACACACCACAAGCACCGCAACGTCGCTCCTCGGAGCGATCCGCATGATGTGCACGAAGTGATCGGCCTCACTCATGTTCCACGCGACTACGAGCAGTAAGCCCGCCATACCAGCCATCGGTATCAATCCGAGCAGGGGCGCCAGCAACAACATGGCCACCAGCAGGAAGAGCGAGTGGATCACAACTGCCACTGGCGTTCTGCCGCCCGCTCGGATTCCGGTCGCAGTGCGCGCGATCGCTCCAGTCGCAGCGAAGCCGCCAAAGAATGGAGCAACAATGTTTCCGATGCCCAGCCCAATCAACTCGGCATCCGGATCGTGGCGACCTCCCGCCATTCCGTCAGCGACCACCGCACACAACAGTGACTCAATCGCACCAAGCATCGCTATGGCAGCAGCCGTAGGGGCCAGTTCGCCCACGAGACCCCATGACAATCCGTCAGATGGCCAGGGAAAGCGCGGCAACGGTGGAACCGCCGGTATGCCGCCAAACTGCGAGTTGATCGTGACGACGTCGTAGCCGAAGACTTTAAGCCCCACACCTAGCAGCGTCGCCGCCACGAGAGCGACCAGGGGTGCCGGGACGCGACGACTGACCTTCGGAAACCACAACAGCACCGCAAGCGTCACGACCCCGATCGTGATGTCCTGCCAACGTGCATCGGGAAGTCTGTGGCCGAGGTCAGCGAGCCTTTCCCAAATCCGATCCCCATCCAGTCGTCCCACACCGAGGAAGTCTCCCAACTGCAACACCGCGATGACGACGCCAATCCCAGCCGTGAACCCGGTGGTGACTGGATGAGGGACGAACTGGATCAGCCCGCCAAGGCGCAGGAGTCCCATACCAATGAGGATCAGCCCGGCCATTAGCGATGCCAGGAGCAAGCCCTCAACCCCATAGCGAGCCGTTACCGGGGCCAACAGCACTACGAAGGCCGCGGTTGGTCCGGACACCGAATGCATCGATCCGCCGAAGACCGCGATCACAATTCCGGCAACAATCGCTGTGAACAGACCGTATTCGGGAGGAGCACCAGCGGCGATCGCCAGCGCCATGGAAAGCGGCAAGGCGACAATACCCAGTACTACGCCTGCCGAGGCATCAGCGCGCAAGTCGTCGGCCGAGTAGCCACGCACCAGCATCGCACGCAATGTTGTCGCAACTCGTAGGCGTGAACCATCAGTTACGAACCGTCTGCTCATAGGCGCAACATCCTACGCCTGTGACGACACCGGTCTGCTGCTCTCCGTACGCCAAAGACGATCGAACGCCCTAGTCTGGTCCCATGAGCCCTGCGTCGTGAGAACGGTTCGAAATCTCGGCTTGATCTCGACGGGGATCATGCTGGTGTCACTTGTCATGGCATTCGCAACCGGCGATTTCGCCGCCGAGGGTAGCCAGATCGTTGGCCTGGCATGGGGACGGATGAGCCTCATAGACCTCTACGTCGGAGCCGCCCTTGTCGGTGGTTGGATCGCACACAGAGAACGTTCATGGCCACGAATCCTTGCCTGGTGGGTGGCGTTGATTGTGCTCGGGCACCTTGCTTCGGCAATCTACGTGGTCGTTGCTGCCAGGTCTTCTGATTGGACGACGTTCTGGTCCGGGCCGAACCCCTCAAGCGTGAGGTCGGAGGCCCGGTAGACCACCTGGCTCGCGACAATCTCAAGCTGGCTCCGCTTGCCGTCGAAGGTCGACCAGAACCTCCGTTGGGCGGTACCGGCAATCCATAGGCGATCACCACGGATCAGTTTCTTACGGACCAGCCTGGCTGGAGGATCCCAGTACTTCACATTTATGGTGTCCGTCCGACTTCGTCCGTCGATCATCGTTCGCACGGTCACGAGATAGTCGAGGCGGCGCTTTCCACTATCGGATCGGTGCAATTCGGGTGCCACTGCCAGCGTTCCTGATAAGACCACCAGGTTGAGATCCATTGCGTTCCCCTATCGGTTCGGGGAATGCGGATTCCTACAACGTATGGCCTGCCTGTGACAGAAACATCGACAGGGGCCTGCCGCTAGCTGAGTTCGTTGATCTCGTTGACCAACTCGGACAGGCCCGGGAACGCCAGGTCGCGATCTTCAATCGCCTTACGCAGTTGATCGGCGGTTTTCATGTCGCCAAGAGCGACTGCCGCCCGGGCGGCGACGTACCACTGCCGGAGATCGTTCTCGTGGGCGTCGCGGGCGATGCGGCCTGGGTCAGTCACTTTCCACGCATCGCGTGGCCGTCCCTGGTCGAGCAGGAATGATCCGTACACGACCCTTAGCTCCACTTCGGCAGCCTTCGATGCACCGAGTTCGCGCAGCATCGCCCAAACCTTGGGCACGTCGTTATCACGGCCGAGCGCCCGCAGGCAGTCCATTTCAACGGCGAGGTGGGTAGTGTCACCGGCGATCCGGCGATAGGCGCGCAGTTCGCGCAGAGCATCTTCCCAGCTACCAAGTCGGTACAGGGAAAGCCCCAAGAGTTCACGAACGGTTTCCGAGCGCGACGAAATGGATTTGGCGCGTAGGAGTCGTTCCCGAGCAACGGTATAGCGAGCATTTGCGAAAGCATCGGCAGCGTCGCCGATGAGAGCGAGGAGCGCGTCACGCCGATCTTTGGACGTGGTGCGGATTACTTCGTCGCGGATCCATTTGGGGAGGTCACCACCCCCGGCACC
>JAGXFS010000168.1 GCA_024637275.1 Acidimicrobiia bacterium | reverse complement strand
GCACATAGATGATCGCTGTGGGTGCAAGAAAAATGGATGCAGTCAGCCAGCAGTCGCTTCTCCGTCTCCATGTCCGGTCGGGGAGCCCGCTGAGGAGCACTACCGCCACCCAGGCTGCAGCCATCCCAAACGGGAAGACTTCGCCTAACACCTGTCGCAATAGCGGTGTGCCCGAAAACTGAAGAGCGTCTGCCCGCGAAGACAACCAGATTAGTTGTGGGATCAATGGGAGGCACAGAACTAGCGACGATCCAAGCAACGTCGCGAACCTGGGCCATGTACTTCGCGACCCTTCCCGGCGTCTAATCGCGATAAACAACAGATGGCTCACCAATGCCAGGCCAAAATAGAATGCAGACCAGACAACTGCCGCCGTCGCAAAGACGTAAGCGATCGCCACCCGAGCCGTGGGCTTGTCATCCCAAGCGATCAGTAGGCGAGTCGACAAAGCGAAAAAAAACAGGGCCAGGGCATACGGCCGAAAGTTCACGACCATCGCCCGGAATTCGTACAGAGAGCACGCAACAGCTACCGCGTACCAGCCAGCGGCCGAACCTCGAAGCCTCTTGCCGATGCTGAACAGCATGGTGAGAGTCGCTAAGCCGAAAAGGACAGGCAGAACCCTCAGGCCAAAGTCCGACGGCGACAGGGCACGGTTCCATGCCCACATGACCACGTACGTGAACGGACTTTGACCCTGAACGAGGGTGGCACGCGATATTGCTTGCTGTAATGAGCCCTCTACCACCCAATAGGATCCGAGCTCATCGGTCCAAAGACTGCGAAACATTGGAGGGACCCACGTAACCAGAAGCGTCAGAACCGAGGCACGAGCCCAGTCGGTGCTGGTCCAATTGCTGAATGGCCGAGAGCTCATTACGAGCCAGGCTAGACAGAATCGTCCTAAGCGAACGTCATTGCCATGTTCTGCATGGGTGGACCTACCGAATGGTTGGCTGCCCGGCCGCAGGTCCCACTCGGCTCCTTTTCGTCGTCAGGAAGCCACACCGGCTTACCAACGAAGGCTTGGCCTCGCTTCCGGGATTCACCGATGTTGCTAGTCGCGCCGGTACACAAAAACCTGAACCGTTCCAAAAATCTCGACTCGAACTTGACTGAACCCAAGAGGTGCGAGATCTAGATGGAAGTTATCGAAGCTGGGTGGGTTACCCACCAAACTCGCGACCGCGATTTCGTCGTACGTCGAACCCTTGAGTCGTCCTATGAGATAAGGAAACGCGGTTTCTCCAGGCAACAATGGCGATAGAAGCACGTCCTGCCGCACCGGGTATCGAGACAGCGGAGAAGCAATGAACTGGCTAAGAGCTTCATCGTCTAACGCTGCTAACGACGATGCCTCAATTAGTCCGCTCCCTAATATTAGCAATCCATCGCCTGATATGGTTGAGTCGGCCATGGCAAGAGCTCCTCGCCAGTCTTGGCGTGACGTGAAATCGTTCGGGGGGCTCACGAGCACACCGACTAGAAGCAACGCGATGATCGCTCGAACCCTCGCGCGGTCATCGGTGTAGCCGGCAATCCAAACCGCCGCCGCCAATGCAAATCCCAACAGAAGGACAGACCGATACCGGACGGTCCATAGCCCGAAGTCAGTGAGGACCGTCAACACGTAAAGCACGACCGTCGGCGCGACTGCTAGCCACCCGATTAGGACCCGATCGCTTCGCCGAACGACCCATGCCGACGGGAGACCAGACACCAAGATGATCAATAGCCACGAACCGGCCATGCCAATGGGAATGAGACCGTCGACGACGAGTCGAATAGACGGTATACCCGAGAATTGAAGGGTATCCGCTCGGGCAGCCAGGCTGACGACCTGTGGGATGAGCGGCAAACAAAGGACGACAGCCCCGGACACCATCGTGAAGAAACCAGCCAGGGAGCTCCTTCCGCCCTCCTTTCGGCGCCACAACACGAATAGCACGTGCCCGGCAAATGCCAGCCCGAAATACAAAACTGACCATACAGTCGCAGCCGTAGCGAGCATGTAGCCGATAGCATTGCCTTTGGAGGGCTTATCGTCCCAGGCGATCAAGAGGCGTGTCGAGAGTGCAAAAAAGAATAAGGCAAACGCATAGGGACGGAAATTGACGACCAAAGCGCGCATCTCATACATGGCCGCTCCTGCTGCCACGGTGTACCAGCCCATGGCGCCACCGCCCAGTCGCTTTCCTGTGCTATAAAGCACAGCCAAAGCGCCGAGACCGAAGAGAACCGGCAACACTCGAAGGCCAAAATCTGACGGTGACAGGGCTCGGTTCCATGCCCACATCAGGACAAAGGTAAAAGGACTTTGGTTCGCCTGAGGGGCTCTGGACACCGCCTCGGCCAGGGATCCATTGATCGCCCAGAAGGTGCCGAGCTCGTCGACCCAAAGGCTTCTGAACATCGGCGGAACCCACGTAATCAGGAGAACCAGCAACGAGCTCTTCGCCAAGTCGACAGCCTTGAAGTTGCGATAGATCCGGCGACCAATCATCGTCGGGGATCATAGGCGAAGTAAGGGTGCGTTCCAGCGACCCATCAAACTGGCACTGTGTAATGCCCTGGGTGAGGATCTCCGAGTCCGCTCGGCCAATACCGCGAATCCGGTCGACTACCGTTTCGCGGCTTGGTCCTGGCGGAGGTCCCGTTTGAGCTCGTTCACTTCGTCACGGAGCCGAGCCGCGTACTCAAAGCGCAATTCCGTGGCGGCTTCGTGCATTTCCTCCTCAAGGCTCCGAATCAGACGCTCGAGGTCGTCCCCATCGAGATCCAGCGGCGCTCGCTGTTGTAACTCCCTGGCACGCCGATCCACCGATGGCGAGTCAGAGCTTTGCAGCAGCTCAAGAATGTCCGATACCTTCTTACGGATCGTCTGTGGGTCGATCCCGTGCTCCTCGTTGTACTGAGCTTGGACAGCTCTACGACGTTGAGTCTCATTGATCGCGATACGCATCGAGTCCGTGACTTGATCGGCATACATAATCACCTGACCGTCAACGTTGCGAGCCGCCCGTCCGATGGTCTGGATCAAGCTGGTTTGTGAACGCAAGAACCCTTCCTTATCCGCATCAAGAATGGCGACCAGCGACACCTCGGGTAAGTCAAGGCCCTCCCTGAGCAAGTTGATGCCAACCAGGACGTCAAACTCGCCTTTTCGCAGTTCTCGAAGGATCTGGACCCGTTCGAGTGTGTCGATCTCCGAATGGAGGTAGCGCGCTCTCACCCCCATCTCCAGGAGATACTCGGTCAGATCCTCGGACATCTTCTTGGTCAAGGTGGTGACGAGAACGCGCTGGTCAGCCTCGGCGCGTAGACGAATTTCCTCAAGCAGATCATCAATCTGCCCCTTGGTCGGCTTCACTATTACTTCGGGATCGATAAGGCCGGTGGGTCGGATAATCTGCTCGACGAGCACCGACGACTGCTCCTTCTCGAACGAACCGGGCGTCGCCGAAAGGAAAACGATCTGATTGGCCTTCTCGAGCCATTCATCGAAACGCAGTGGCCGGTTGTCACGAGCCGAAGGGAGCCGGAAGCCGTGTTCGACGAGCACATCCTTGCGGCTTCGATCGCCGGCGTGCTGTCCACCGATCTGCGGGACCGTCACATGCGACTCGTCAATGATGGTCAGATACCCCTCCGGAAAGTAGTCGAGCAGGGTATAGGGGGCCTCACCGGCGACGCGACCGTCCAGGTACCGCGAATAGTTCTCAATGCCCGAGCAGAACCCAACCTCTCGCATCATTTCCAAATCGTACGACGTCCGCATACGGAGCCGCTGTGCCTCTAACAACTTGTTCTGCGACTCGAGTTCGGCCAGACGCTCGGCAAGCTCGATCTCAATCGCCGCCGTGGCTTCTTTCATCCGCTCCCGAGACGTCACGTAATGAGTAGCCGGGAAGATCCAGATCTCCTTGAGTTCCTCAATCACCTCACCAGTGACTGGATTCATGCGGATGATGCGCTCGACCTCGTCCCCCCAGTACTGCACCCGCACAACCGTTTCTTCGTAGGTCGGGAACACTTCGAGCGTATCGCCCTTGACCCGGAACTTCCCGCGGGTCAGGTTGATTTCGTTGCGCTCATACTGGATGTCGACAAGTTTGCGAATTGCTGCATCCATCTCGTATTCAACGCCGGCGATTAGGCGGACAACCTGGCCGAGATACATCTCGGGCGTGCCGAGGCCATAAATACACGAGACAGAAGCCACGATGATGACGTCTTCTCGGGTCAATAATCCTGAGGTGGCGGCGTGTCGAAGCCGGTCGATCTCATCGTTGACCGTCGACTCCTTCTCGATGAAGGTATCCGACTGGGGCATATACGCTTCGGGTTGGTAGTAGTCGTAGTACGAGACGAAGTATTCAACCCGATTGTCAGGGAAGAACTGCCGAAACTCGTTGGCGAGCTGCGCGGCCAGCGCCTTGTTGGGGGCGATAACCAGAGTCGGCTTCTGGACCGCTTCGATGGTCCACGCCATGGTTGCGCTCTTACCGGACCCAGTAATACCGAGCAGGGTCTGGAAGCGCTCCCCATTCGTGATGGCGTCGGCCAGTTTGGCGATAGCGGCTGGCTGATCTCCAGCAGGCTCGAAATCGGCATGTACCTTAAAAGGGGGCATACTCGCCAGCCTATCCGTTGCCTGTGACAAAACTTTCGAGCCACGCTATCGCCCGCGCAACCTGGCTATCCAGATCCGCGCCGCGGTCGTTATCGATGACAAAGTCCGCTGCGGCCAGCCACTCCTCGCGAGATGGCTGAGTAGCCATCCTGGCGAGGACGTCCTCCGTGTTCATTCCCCGACTGATAAGACGCTCCATGCGCAATTCGGTTGGCGCGTCAACCAGCACCACTGGCAGATCTGCGCCTACCAACCCCTCAAGGAACGGCCGTTCGATCCCGACCAGCTTGGCATTACTTGCCGCAATTCTTCGCACGATTTCAGCGGCGATGGCCGGATGGGTAATCGACTCAAGCAGCTGGAGCTGCTCATTGTCTCCAAATACAATCGACCCGAGCGCCCCCCGGTCGATCTCTCCGTCGACGACGACGGTCGGCCAACGCCGGGCCACCTGGTCGAAGCAGGCACCATCGGAGGCCAACACCTGATGACCGACGGCATCGGCTTCAATCATGTCTACGCCGGCCGCATGGAAGAGCGCCGCCACGTACGACTTGCCGGCGCCGATGCCACCACAGAGGACGAAACCCTGGCTACCTTGTTCCATACTTATGCATCGTACTGACCATGTCTGAGTTCTCGGAACGCTGGCTCAACCGGTTGATGGCCGTCATAGCCGGTCTCAACTGGCTCTTTCTGATCCTCGGCTCTGTGGCGGCCCTGATTCAGTTCCCGAGATCCGCCTGGCCCGCAATGGTGCTCGGCGGTGTATACGTCGTCTCGTTCCAACTGCTCCCGCGTCGCCTACTCTTACGGCCGATCTGGCGTGAAGGAG
>JAGXFS010000167.1 GCA_024637275.1 Acidimicrobiia bacterium | reverse complement strand
ATGCCGTGTACGCTCGGCAAATGATCACCATCGACCTTCCCGCGGCCCAGATTCGCACCGTCAGTGTTGGGAGCCTCGACAACAACGTCTATGTCGTTGCCTGTCGCTCCACCGGCCAGGCCGTCATCATCGACGCTGCTGGCGAACCCGACAAGATCCTGTCGTTGCTGACGGACTTGACGCCGATTGCCGTTCTCACCACCCACGGGCATGCCGACCACATCGGGGCGGTCTCAGCTATCACGTCAACCCTCGACGTCCCTTTTCGCATGCACGAAGCCGACGCTTCCATCGCACGACGGCCAATCGACCAGGTTCTCACATCCGGCGACATCTCCGTCGGCGAACTTCGCATCGAGGCCCGCCACACCCCGGGACACACACCGGGATCCATGTGTTTCGCAGTGGACTCGGTGGTCTTCACGGGTGACACGCTGTTTCCGGGAGGCCCGGGAGCGACCCGATTCCCATATTCGGACTTCGATGAGATCATGCGCAGCCTGCGAAACGAGCTGTTCACGCTCCCCGACCAAACCCGGGTGTTCCCGGGTCACGGCACTTCGACCGAGACCGGCATCGAGCGACCCCATCTGCCCGAATGGCAGGACCGACGCTGGTAATCGTCGCCGACGCCCGGCTAATAGCTCAAGGCGCCCGGCGATTCCGACGATGAAAAAGGAGTGATCAGGAGGCCTGGGGCTTGTCAGCGGATGACAGCATCGAAATAGAATTCCCATCCCTCAAGCAGTCGGCCCCCAAACTCGTCGAAGGGGTCGAGCCGAAGCGCGCTCCCGGTCCGATCGAAGCACAGCTGTCGAGTACCTCTGGCGACGATGACCTTTCCTGGCTGTCGGCGATCTTCGCCGAGGACGATGATGATGACGAAGACGATGCGGCCCCCAAGGCGGAGGCTGGCGACCGCCCTAGCCCCGATGCTTTCGATGCTGGCCCACCAGACCACACCAGAGCCGAACCGCCCTTGGTCCCCGACCGTCTCCTTGACGACCCACCCGCAGACCTTTCCGAAGGACCTGGCGGCGTCTTCGAAGCCAACGTGATCGAAGACGACGACCTAATCCCCCCACCCGCCGATCGTTACGCCGAAAGCGACACTGACAACGACACTGAGGACGCCGCCCCGGATGAGTCGGAGACCATGGTCAATTCTGACCAGGATCCGATCGTTGCCGACGGCGATCCCATCGACGCAGGGACCGATCTGAACCATCCTTCGTCACCGTCGAAGAAGGTCACCGGATTCCGGGAAGAGATCATGTCGACGTTTTCCCAGATGTACAACTAGCCGGGGCGCCTTGCTCCCGGGTGGTTAATCACTCATTTGGTGGGGACTAACTAGTTACCCCGGAAGTGCCGGAATGACCTTATGCTGGCGGGTTTTTGGACCGATAAGCCCCTATACGATCGATCGAAGTATGCAGATGAACCTCGCCACGAACAAACCCAAGAAGAAAAAACGTTCGGGCCCGGAACAGGTCTGGATTCTCACGATAACAATCGGCCTGGCTGCTGCGGCCATGGCGTGGCAGGTCATCGATCTTGAGAGGCTGGTCCCCGACAAGCAGGCCATCCCCTGGTATATCTTGATGCCCCTCGTGTACGTCGCTGAGCTGACGGTTGTACACCTTCGCTTCCACCGTCACGCTCATTCGTTCTCGATGAGCGAAGTCACGCTGGTTCTGGGCCTCTTCGCCAGCGCTCCCTGGGAGTTGATCGTCGCCCAGATCGGTTTTGCGCTCGCTCTGATCATCAACCGTCGCCAGCCGACGATGAAACTGGCTTTCAATTTGGCTCAGATGACATTCGTCATGATCCTCGCCGTCGTAGTCTTTCGGTCGATCGCCCAACTCGGCGACCCACTCGGGCTGGCGGGATGGTTTGCAGCCATCATCGCCACCCAGGTCACGGTCATCCTGGCGAACTTGCTCATCAACGGCGCCATCCACCTATCGGGAGGGGCCATCGATCAACGAGAACAGCTTGAGGTTCTCTATCTGACGTCGCTGGCGGGATTAATGAACACCGCGTTGGCGCTGGTGGGTATCACCATCTTCTGGAGCGGCGGTTCGAACGCAGCCTGGCTGGCCATGGTGCCGCCGGTCGTTCTCTTCTTCGCCTACCGAGCGTACATCTCACAGCGCCTCGAGCGTTCGAGACTCGAATCGCTCTATCAGGCGACCCGGGTGCTCCATGAGTCACCCCAGATCGAGTCGGCCCTCGAATCGGCCGCTCTCTACGCCCAGGATATGTTTGAGGCCGAAGTCGTTGAAATTATTCTGCTGCCCGAGGAAGGAAAGTCCGCCTATCTGACGGCAGTCGGTCCCGATGACCGGCGGGTAGTGATGGAACCATTCGATCTCGGTTCCGAGGAATCGCACTTCCACTCGATAGCCGACAGCCCCGGGGCCATGTTGATCAAAGATCCCACCGCTTTCGTACGGGATGGCTGGCAGATGGAAGATGGCGTGGCCGCACCCCTGTCGGGCGATCACGGAACCTTCGGTGTGATCATCGTCGCCAACCGCCTCAACGACGTTTCTCAATTCGAGGAAAGCGACGTTCGACTCTTGGAAACGTTCGCTAGCCAGGTTTCGGTGTCCCTTGAGAACGGTCGACTCGAAGACTCGCTAGCCCAACTCACCGACCTCAAAGAGGAACTCCGCCACCAAGCTCTCCACGACTCGCTTACCAAGCTCGCCAACCGGACGCTCTTCTCAGAGCGCGTCGAAGCGGCGCTGGATCGGTGCGCCAAAGACGACCGATTTGTTGCCGTTATGTTCCTCGACCTCGACGACTTCAAGACGGTCAATGACTCACTGGGTCACGCGGCCGGTGACGATCTTTTGGTTCAGGTGGCCAACCGGCTTCGCTCGTTCATCCGACCCGAAGACGTCGTCGCCCGGTTGGGCGGCGATGAGTTCGCGATTCTGTTGGAGGATCTGGCAACGCCAACCGGCGCTACGGACGTGGCTGAGCGGATCATGGCTGGCATGACGGTCCCGTTCAATCTGGAAGGGAAGGAACTCAACGTCCACACCTCGATCGGGATCGCCTTCGGGGGCGGCACCGACCGCCCAGACCAGATCATGCGCAACGCCGACGCCGCTATGTATGCGGCCAAGCAGACCCGCAAGGGCACCTACCGGGTGTTCGAAGACGCCATGCACGCCGAGATGATTCGCCGCCTCGAACTGAAAGCCGACCTAACCGAAGCCGTCGCACGCAACGAACTCGTGTTGCGGTATCAGCCGATCGTCGACCTCGCCACCGGTACGGTGACCGGGGTCGAAGCCCTGGTGCGATGGCAGCATCCGACTCGCGGAATCGTGCCACCAGCCCAGTTCATCCCCTTCGCCGAGGAAAGCGGCCTGATCGTCGCCATAGGGGCCTTTGTCCTGGAGCAGGCCGTCATCAAGGCTGTCGAGTGGCAAGAGGCTCGCCCCAAGCAATTCCTCACCATGGCAGTCAACCTCTCGCCCCGTCAGCTAGCCGAGGTCGACATGGCCGCCCTGATCCGCGACACCATCACCAAGCACGGACTCGAGCCGCGCCGACTCATCGTCGAGATCACCGAAAACGTCGTCATGCAGACCACCGTCAGCCTCCTCGACGACATTCGCGACCTCGGCGTTCGACTGGCCATCGACGACTTCGGCACCGGATACTCGTCGCTTGCCTACCTCGATCGACTCCCAATTGACATCATCAAAATTGACAAGAGTTTCACCGACCGACTCAATCCCGACGAGGAATCACCTCTCGTGCGAACCGTGCTCCAGTTGGGCGACGCACTCGGGATCGATACGGTCGTTGAGGGCATCGAAACTGCCCACCAACTGCGCCGACTCCAGCAGCTTGGATGCGCCAAGGGACAGGGATATCTCCTGTCGCCACCACTATCGGGCGATGACGTCGAAGAGCTCTTAGGTGACAACCTGACCGGCAGTACCATGACGCACGGGCCGACCCACCTGCGCATCGTTGGGTAGCTCTGCTTGACAAGGAGAGGGGTGGCGCGAGATTATGGCCACCCACAGCGGAGAACCGGAGGGGGATGTCGGGGTGCTGTTTCATGGTGAACTAGAGCTATCGAGCGACCCCGAGTCGCGTCTCGTCGTGACGCTAACCATGGAACCTGACTCACTGTCCTTGGCCACCGGCGATGAGATGCTCGGAACCTGGAACCGTCCAGAAGCGAAAGCGGTCGAGATCTCCCGGGGAAGGTACGACCTGACGCTTGGCAATGAAACCCTCATCTTCACACCCGAGAATGGCCCCCTGTTCGCTTCCCGCGGCCTGCCATATTTCAACGAACCAGAGCTACCGACCGAACCGGCCGGCCTGCTCTCCAAAATCAAGAAGTGGGGCCTCAAACCGACGGATTTCGCCACCCAACTCGGAATGACACCAGCCGCCTCGAGTCCGGGCACTCAGCCCGATCGGCCGGTCGGCCCCCTCGACGCAGCCGCCTCATCACATCGGGATGCGTCCGAGCCACTGAACGAACCACTGAACGAACCACTGCCGGTCGCTCAGACCGAACCAGCAGGCGGGACAGCCAACGACGCACTGTCCCCACCTCCCGCACGGCCAGCTGAGTCCGCACCCCCAATTGTTCATCCATCGACGGCAACGGGGTCGATGACGATGGCGCAACCTGGTGCAAGCCAAAACCAACAGCCCCGGGCCGATCTGCCCGGTGGCACCGCCCGGATTGACCGCGAGGCACCTATTCGCGGACCGCTGGCGACCAGCCTCACCGCACCGGCCGATCGGCCGACGGCGAACCTTGCGGCGCCTCCCCGTCGGCCCGAGCCGATCGAGCGACCGACCATCCAGATGGCCACCACCGAGCCAGCCCGTCCATCGCCGATTCCGATCAGCGTCCAACCTACTGGTACCCAACAGCCTGACTTCGAGACCAACCCGGGGATTACCCCGGTACCGGATTCGTCCGAGCCAGCCAAACCGGAACTGCCTCGCCAACGGCCGGACGTACCAGTCATACCTGACCTCGCCGGCCTCCTGGCACGGCTCGATTCGGCCGTCCGCGACCTCCAGGAAGGGCGAATGGAGCCTGCCCGAGGACAGGCGATAGCCGATGTCGTACGAGCTATGTGCCTGGCCGTGGAGGTATCGGGGGGCGGCGCTAAGGCTTTAATTTCCTTCGCCGATAAGCTTGATGACGGCGGCAGGTTGGGCGACGACGTAATCGAGGATCAGGAATGAGACATCGGGGAACGCTTTTCGCACCGGACAATGCGGACGGGATAATCGCCGTTTTTGTGCTTGACGATGACCGCTTCTCGCTTGAGGTGGCTGGCGACGAATGGGCGGGATGGCATGTTTCGCTCATCACCCTTTCTGAAATCGGCGTCAACGAGTACGAGTTCAACCTGAACGGCGACAGCGTACGATTTGTCCCGGATAGTCGCCTCGACTTCGCTTACGGTGCCGTGCCCGGTCTCGCCAAGGCGCAAGAGGCCGCAACCAAGGGTTTCCGGGCCAAGCGCAAGACGAAGAAGGCCACGAAGGACTCAAGTCATGGCGGACGGACTACCCCGAGTGCGTCGCCTGCCACCAAACCGCCGGCTCCCGCCGCCGCTCGTCCGACCAAGGTCAAGGCTCACAAGCCGGCCAAGGCTGCCAAGGTGAAGGCCGAGAAGCCCGCAGCCAAAGTACCCACAGTCGCCGAGGTGGCGGCGCCGGAAGCCGACACACAACCGGCCGAGGTAGTTCCCAGGACACGAGAGGTCACACCGGTAGCGACGGCGCCCGCCGCGTCAACCCGCGCCCCGTCTGAGCCAGCCCCGCCGACCGCACTGCCAAACGCAACGGCACCCGAGCCATTGCCGGTCGCGTCAGGCGATCCGTTCACGACACCAACCACGGCGGCCGCCACCTCTCCGACTGCCCCAACCAACGGTGAACTCGTGATCGATCTGCGCGCCGCCGACGACGCAAAGAAGGCAGCCAAGGCGCCGGTACCAACGGCTACCAACGGCCATCATCCTGCCCACGCCGCCAAATCAGAATCCAAGGGCGGGCTACGGATCCTCGAACGTGTCCGCCAGTCGCGGGCAGAACATGTCCACGATTACGAGGTCAGTTCGAGCGGGGTCATGGTCCGCCGGGTCTGTTCGACCTGCAACCACGTGTCGATCGGCACGTCCGATTGATCATCACCACAACCCCCAACGTCGAGACGCACCAGATCGAGGAATATCTGGGACTCGTCACCGGGGCGGCGATCCTGGGTGCGAACGTTTTCAAGGACTTCTTCGCCGGTATCACTGACGTCATTGGTGGCCGATCTGCCAACTACGAACGTGAACTTATCCGGGCCAAAGACCTGGCGATCGATGAAATGTCGAGCGAGGCAACAACCAAAGGGGCGAATGCCATCGTCGGCGTCGACCTCGACTACGAGACGATCGGAGCCAATGGTTCCATGCTCATGGTGACCGCTTCCGGGACCGCGGTGCGGGTCGGCCCACAAACCCTGTCGGCACCGACTTAGCCGAGTCCGGTGATTCCCCCATCCACGGCAAGAACCTGACCCGTGACATAGCGCGACGCCCTCGACGCAAGGAAGATCGCCGTCCCGGCCATGTCCTCGGCGGTCCCGGCGCTCCGCTGAGGAATGGTTCGCAAGACTGCGTCATCGCCCAAGAACGACTCGGTCATCTTTGAAGGGAACAGTCCGGGCGCGATCGCATTGACGTTGATGAAGTCACCAACGAAGCGTTTGGCAAGATGTCGTGTCAGGTGGATGACGGCGGCCTTGCTCGCCGAATACGAATAGGTCTCCACCTGCGGCGGCCGGATCCCGTCTATCGATGCGATGTTGATTATTCGGGCCGGGTCCGCCTGCGTCGCAGCCGCTTTAAGGAGCGGAAACGTCCTCTGCGTCAAGAAAAACAGACTCTTCAGGTTGATATCGAGCACTTTGTCCCACCCTGCCTCAGAGAACGTTTCGAGCGGTTCGGCCCATACCGCACCGGCATTGTTCACCAGCACATCAAGGTGCCCATCCCACATTTCCTCGACCTTGTCCGAGAGCGCCTGTACGCCCACTTCACCCGACAGGTCGGCCCCGATACCCGTGCAGTCGCCATGTGCTGACAAGCGTTCGGCGACCTCATGACAGACGGATGCCTTGCGGCTGGCTATCAGCACCGACGCTCCCGCTTCCACGAATCCGGTTGCGATCATGAGGCCGATTCCTCGCGACCCTCCGGTAATGAGCACCCGTTTGCCACGCACATCGAATAACGGTTCCATAGGCCCTCCAGACAGCTTCAGCTGATGGCTAGCCTAAGCCACCAGGAGGAAGCCGTGGACTTTGCATACCCAGCCCATACCGAAAGCACCCGCCGGCGGGTGCGCGACTTCCTGGCCGACCAGCTGCCTTCCGACTGGAAGGGTTCCGGAGCACTTGAAGGCGATGCTCACGAAGCCTTCGTTGAGGAATGGCGCGCAACCCTGGCGAAACATGGTTGGCTGGCGGTGACGTGGCCAGAAAAGTACGGGGGCGCCGGCTTGACCGAGATGGACGAGGTCGTGGTTGCCGAAGAGTTCGCGCGGGCCGGGGTTCCAACTGGTGGCCCGACCGACACGTTCGGGATCGGGATGCTCGGCAACACCCTCTTGCGACTAGGAACAGAAGAACAGCGAGAGCATTTTCTCCCCCGCATCTTGTCTGGAGAAGACCGCTGGTGCCAGGGCTACTCGGAGCCGAATGCGGGATCGGACCTAAGCGCAGTCAGTGCCAAAGCGACTCTCGACGGCGATGAGTGGATTCTCAACGGTCAGAAAATCTGGACCTCGGCCGGACACCTCGCCAATTGGATCTTCGTGCTCTGTCGGACTGACCCCGAGGCCCCCAAGCACCGGGGGATCACGTTCATCCTCTGCCCGATGGATCAAGCCGGAGTAGAGGTGCGGCCGATTGACATGATCTCGGGTGCGTCTGAATTCAACGAGGTCTTCTTCTCCGACGCCCGCGCCCCACGCGACCACGTCGTCGGCGCACCGAACGACGGCTGGCGTGTCGCCATGGCGCTGCTCGGATATGAGAGGGGGAAGGCAGCCGCAGTAGCCCCGATTGCCTTTCGAGACGAGCTGAACCGGCTCCTGAGCTACGCCAAAGAACTCGGCAAACTGTCAGATCCGCTCATCCGGGACCGGCTCGCCGCCTGCTACTCGAAGGTCGAGATCATGCGCTTTTCCGGATACCGCGCACTGACCAACTTTGAAAACAAAATTCCTCCTGGCCCGGACGCGGCGCTCACCAAGATCTTCTGGTCGGAGTATCACCGCGAAGTCACCGAGCTAGCCATGGACATCATGGGCACTCCAGGACTGGTCGCGGTCGGGAGAGCCCCGGCGAGCGCTTTCGCTACGGACGACCCCGGAGCGGTCAACTCGACTGCCTCATGGCAGAACGTCTTCCTCAATGCCCGAGCCGGAACCATCTATGCGGGGACCTCAGAAATCCAACGAAACATCGCCGGGGAGATGATCCTCGGCTTGCCAAAGGAGCCTCGATAGGCATGGAGTTTGCCCTGATGACCGAACCACAGGTCGGCGGAACCTACGAGGACATCCTTTCGGCTGCTCGCTGGGCCGAAAGCGCCGGTCTGGTGGCTTTCGCTCGATCGGACCACTATTACGGTTGGAGCCGGGAGCCCAAGCCGGCAGCCACAGACGCCTTTGCCACACTGGCGGGGCTGGCGCGAGAGACCGAGTCGATCGAGCTAACGGTGCTGGTGGCGCCGTTCACCTTCCGGCACCCGGCCGTAGTCGTAAAGAATGCCACGACAATCGATCAAATGTCTGGCGGACGCCTGGCCCTCGGGGTAGGTACTGGTTGGAACGAAGAGGAGCATACGGCGTTCGGTCTGCCGTTTCCACCGTGGCCAGAACGGTTCGCTCGCCTCGAAGAGGGCCTGGGCTACCTGCAAGCTTGCTTTGGCGACGGAAAATTCCACGGCACGTACTACAACCTGGATGCCGACGTTGAACCAAAGAAGACCGGCCGATTGCCGATCATCATCGGCGGTTCCGGACCCAAGAAGACCCCGGAACTCGCCGGAAAGTACGCCGACGAGTACAACGTATTTGTATCGGATCCAGCCTCGATTGGAGCCCGCGTCGAGATCGTCCGTGCCTCAGCTGAGCGGGCAGGTCGCGACCCGGACAGCATTCGTGTGTCCGTGATGGGACCTATCACAGCCCGGGTGACCCGGGCCGAATACCAAGCGGTCCTCGACGAACGTGCTCGTGATCGAGACATGGACGTGGCCGAACTTGAAGCGCGGTGGCGGAAGGCCTTCGTACCAGCCGGAACTCCTGAGCAGGTGGCCGAAACGTTGGCTGCCTACGAAGCAGTGGGCGTCAGCCGCTACTACGTCCAGTTCGTCGAGGTCCCGGGCCCGGCGGTCCTGGAAGAGGCCTTCGCGGCAATTCCTCGCTGAATGAGCAAGCTCCCACAGCGACTACCATTGCCGTTCATGTCCGACCTCCTCACCATCGAAAACTTGCACGCTTCCGTCGACGAAACCCCGATTCTCAAGGGTGTGAATCTCACCGTTCGAGCCGGCGAGATTCACGCTTTGATGGGTCCCAACGGGTCCGGAAAGTCCACGCTGTCGAAAGTCTTAATGGGACATCCGTCCTACAAGGTCACTGACGGCAAGATTCTGTTTAAGGGCACCGACGTAACCGAACTCTCCCCAAACGACCGGGCGAACCTTGGCATGTTCATGGCCTTCCAACACCCCGAGGCGATCCCGGGGGTTTCGGTTGTTCAGTTCCTTCGCCAGGCGCTCACCAATCGCACCGGCATCGACTACACAGTGCTCGAGCTGCGGCTAAAAGTCATGGACGCCATGCGCGATCTGGGCATGGACGCCAGCTTCGCGGATCGGTATCTGAACGAAGGCTTCTCTGGCGGGGAACGGAAACGCAACGAGATCTTGCAGATGGCGATCCTCGAACCCGACGTTGCTGTGCTCGATGAGACAGACTCCGGCCTGGACATTGACGCACTTCAGACGGTCGCCGACGGGGTCAACCGCCTAACCAGCGATGAGCGCGGCTTCCTGATCATTACCCACTATCAACGCCTCCTCGACTTCGTCAAACCACATCATGTGCACGTATTCGTGGACGGTGCCATCCTCGTTTCCGGCGGATCTGAGTTAGCGGAACGTCTCGAAGCCGATGGTTACGAGTCGTTCCGCCCTAGCTGATGGATGTTCGGAAGGACTTCCCGATCCTGGCCGGCAACGACCTAGCATTCCTCGATTCGGCTGCTAGTTCACAGAAGCCCGAAATGGTCATCGAAGCGATGGATACCATGCTCCGCTCCGGGTACGCGAACGTCCACCGGGGGGCTTACCGACTGTCTGCCGAGGCGACGGACGCATACGAAGCCGCCAGGGCCAAGGTCGCCCGATTCATCGGTGCCACCTCACCCGCCGAGGTGATCTTTACCCGGGGCACGACGACCTCGATGAACATGCTGGCGGCAAAATGGGGAGCCGATCGACTAGTCGCTGGCGACAACGTCGTGTTATCGGTCATGGAGCATCATGCCAACCTGGTTCCGTGGCAGTTCCTCAAAGGGATCGAGCTTCGATTCGCCCGACTAACTGATGACTTCGCCCTCGACCTGGAGAGCGTCGCTGAACTCGTCGACGAACGGACCAGGATTGTTTCCATCACCGGCATGTCCAATGTCCTCGGGACGATCACCCCCGTAGACCGGATCCGAGAGATCGCCGGCAGGGTGGGAGCGACGGTAATCGTCGATGGGGCTCAACTCGTGCCACATCTGCCGGTGGACGTTACCGATCTAGGCGCCGATTTTCTGGCCTTCTCGGCCCACAAGATGCTCGGCCCAACCGGAATTGGAGTTCTTTGGGGCCGACCGGCGCTTCTCGAGGAGATGGAACCTTTCGAGGGCGGCGGTGAGATGATTGACGAGGTTGGACTGTACGAGTCGACCTGGGCGCCGGTTCCCCACAAGTTCGAAGCCGGAACTCCTCCGATCGTCGAAGCCATCGGCCTCGGTGCTGCGGTCGATTATCTCACTGGTCTCGGCATGGATGCCGTCAGGAAACACGACGTCGAGTTGACCGGCTACGCGCTTGAAAGACTGGCGACCATGCCGGCGGTGACTGTCTACGGACCGACCGACCTGGAGATCCGGGGCGGGGCAATCTCATTCACGCTGGGCGACGTTCATCCCCACGACCTCTCAACGATCCTGGACGAGAACGGCGTCGCTGTGCGGGCAGGGCATCATTGTGCCCGGCCGCTCATGGATCATCTCGGTATACCGGCCACGGCCCGGGCGTCGTTCTCCGTTTATTCGTCCGGCGACGAAGTCGACCGTCTTGTGGATGGCCTCAAAGTCGCCGCCAAACTATTCGACATACGGCAGTAGGGTTGGTGGCTGTGGGACTCGACAATCTCTATAAAGAAGTCATTCTTGATCACTACCGCAACCCGCGCAACCGGGCCGAGATCCGCGACGTGGACCGTCATGCCGACGGCAACAACCCGTTGTGCGGCGACAAGGTGGCCGTCGACCTGGTCCTGGACGGTAACACCGTCTCACAGATTGCCATCAAAGGACAGGGTTGCTCCATCTCCCAAGCCTCAGCCTCGCTCATGTCGGAGGCGATCAAGGGCAAGACCTTTGAAGAGATTGCCCGGCTGCGCCAGCTCTTCACGACCATGATGACCAGCGAGGACCCCATCGTCGATCCGGAGCGGCCGGGTGCAATACTCGGCGAGCTCGAAGCTCTGGCCGGCGTCAAAGCCTTTCCGGTTCGGATCAAGTGCGCCAGCCTTCCGTGGGCAACGTTGGACGTGGCCATTTCCGGGACAGCCGATCAGGTAACCACCGACTAGCCACAGATTCAACTGGCCTTGCTGAGCCACCCGATCAGGTCGGCTTCGCCGACATTCCCTCGCGCCGCCACCCAGCGCCGCCGCAGGCGCCGGCGGTCGTTCTCATCAGTGCCACCCCAAATCCCAAACCGTTGACCGGTCGAAACCGCGTAATACAAGCAGTCGAGTTCGACGGGACATTCTGCACAGATGCGCTTGGCCAGGCGAATGGTCAGCGCGGCGCCCCCCGTCTCACCCGGCGGGAAGAAGAGATCGGCGTCATGAGTTCGGCAGGCGGCCAGTTCTCGCCAGGGCAACTCATCCAAGTCGTCATAGGTATCGTGGTGTGTCTCCATACCGGACAGTTTAGCGGTTTTAGTGCTAAAAGCAACCTATCCGATAATGCCGCCTTCGGTCATCTTCTTGAGATCGAGAGCCGCATCGAGCTCCTCGGCGGTCATGACGCCACGCTCGAGGGCTACGTCGCGAACGTTTCGACCAGAGATGAAGGCTTCCTTGGCGATCTCGGCCCCCTTGTCGTATCCGATATGCGGATTGAGCGAGGTGATGACGATGATGTTCTTCTCGACAAGCTCGCGAGCCCGGTCGGCATTGGCTTCGATGCCATCGATACAGCGCTCCTGAAGCGTTTTGGCGGCCGCTGCCAGGATCGCTATCGATTCGTCAAGATTCGAGGACATCACGGGCATCATCACGTTGAGTTCAAAGTTGCCATTGGCACCAGCCCAGGTGATAGCTGCGTCGTTGCCGAAGATCTGCGCCGCAACCTGCATCATCATCTCGGGCATCACCGGATTGACCTTGCCTGGCATGATCGATGAACCCGGTTGTAGCGATGGAAGCCGGATTTCCGAGATAGCTGTGCGGGGTCCCGACGAGAGCCACCGCAGGTCGTTGGCGATCTTGAACAGCGAGACCGCAACGGTCTTGAGCGTCCCCGAAACAGCCACCGCGCCGTCCTTGGCGGATTGGGCCTCGAAGTGGTTCGAAGCTTCTCGAAACGGGATGCCGGTTCGCCGGGCGATCTCAGCAATAGTCGCCGCCGCAAAGCCGTCAGGGGCGTTGAGTCCAGTACCAACAGCCGTGCCTCCGAGGGCCAACTCTTCGACCTCATGCACGGCATGCTTGAGTCGGGTCACGCCGTGTTCGACCTGGGACGCATAGCCGGAGAACTCCTGCCCGAGCGTCACTGGCGTGGCGTCCATCAGATGAGTTCTTCCCGACTTCACCACATCGGCGAACTCTTCGGCCTTGGCGACAAGCGACTCCTGCAACGCCACCAGAGCGGGCAGAAGATCCTCATGAATCGCGGCAGCAGCCGACACATAGATGGCCGTAGGGATCACGTCATTGGAGGACTGCCCAAAGTTAACGTGATCATTCGGATGAATCCATCCGGGTGCAGCGTCGTCCGTCAAAGACACCGCGCGGTGCGCGATCACTTCGTTGGCATTGGTGTTGGTTGAGGTGCCAGAGCCGGTTTGAAATACATCAAGGACGAACTGGTCGTCGAGCATCCCGTCAGTCACTTCCTCGGCCGCCTTGACGATGGCGGCTGCCCGCGCTGCGTCTACGTGGCCTTGCTGGCCACTCACCACGGCCGCCGAAGCTTTGACAAGTCCGAGCGCCCAGATAAACCGCCGCCCAAACCGCCGTCCTGATATGGGAAAGTTCTCAAAAGCCCGCTGCGTTGATGCGCCGTACAACGCATCTACTGGCACACGAACCTCTCCCATGGAATCTCGCTCGATCCGGTAATCCACACTGTCTCCTTAAGGAACTGAGCTCCCAAGCCTAGGCCGCTGTCCGCGACTCCCGAACGGGCCGGTTAACGATATATGGAAGGTCGTGTACCGTGGTCCGTCATGGAAGAAACCAGCTTCGTATCGAGCACCGGTTCCCGACTCGCTGGACTCATATGGCGCGGAGACACCACCCGAACCATCGTGCTTGTACATGGCCTGGCCTCGAACGCCCGGACCTGGATTGCGGTTGGGGACCTACTGAACCAGTCAGGCGCTCAGGTCATCGCTTACGATCAGCGGTCACATGGTCGGTCAGAGCGAGTCGACGATGGCTACGATTTCGCAACCTACTCGGCTGATCTGGAAGCGGTCGTTCGGGACGTGACCCAAGTGCCCCCCGTTACCGTCGGCCAGTCGTGGGGAGGCAACGTAGTGATCGATCACGCGGCCCGCTACAGCACGCTGGCAACAATGGGAATCGACGGCGGCTTTATCCGACTCCGAGGCCGATTCGAAAGTTGGGAAGCCTGCGCTGCACAGCTCGCTCCGCCCCGTTTTGAGGGCGCCACCCGCCAGGCCGTCGAGGGCTACATGCGAACGGCCCACCCCGACTGGACGCCTGAGGCGATCCAGGGCGCTCTCGGAAACTTTCAGGATCAACCAGGCGGGTTCGTGCTGCCATATTTGAAATACGACCACCACATGAAAATCCTGCGGTCGCTCTGGGAGCATGACCCTCTGGCAATTCTGCCAACCATCAACGTTTCCACCCATGCCGTTCTCGCCAGACCCGGCCTGGTCACCGAAGACGAAGTGGACCAACTCGAATTCGATGAAGTCACCGTTGTGGATGGTGATCACGACTTGCACCTCCAGCAGCCAGAAACTATTGCGAAACTCATTTCGGAGGCCACGCCATGGGACCGCTGATCCTGATCGGCTCTGCCGAGACGAGTCCCGGCATGGTCAAAGTCCATCGCGAGATCATGTCGAAGCTGCCAGCCGATCCGCGGGTGGTCTACATCGACACTCCGCACGGGTTCCAGGAGAACGCCGCCCTCATCACGTCCAAGGTTCAGGAGTATTTCGACATTTCGCTCAGTCAGGCAGTCGAAGTCGCCTCCCTGCTGGATGCGTCCCTCGCTTCGCCTGCGACCGTCGAGGCATTCCGCTTGGCGATCGAAGGCGCCGACTACGTTTTTGCCGGCCCTGGCAGCCCGTCATATGCCTTGACGCAATGGCACTCGGTCGACGCAGTCGCTTCCCTGGTGCGGGCATCGGTGGCAGGGGCGGCGATTGCGTTCGCCTCGGCGGCCGCCGTTACCGCTGGCCGCCTCGCCATTCCTGTTTATGAGATCTACAAAGTGGGCGCCCGGCCCTACTGGCTCGACGGTATCGATCTCCTGTCGAAAGTCACGGGCATCGACGCCGTAGTCGTCCCGCACTGGGACAACCGCGACGGTGAACACCACGACACGGGCCATTGCTACATCGGGCGGCGCCGCCTCAACGAACTGATCGAGTTGTTGCCTGAGGGGCTCCCGATTATCGGGATCGATGAACACACGGCAGCAACGTTCCATGGAGGCTGGCTGACCGTCAGCGGTCGGGGGTCGCTGACGGTCCTGTCAGGCGGCAACGAGGAGACGGTGTCAGAGGGGAACCAAGTCGCGTCTGGCGACCTGTTTGCCGTACGACCCGTAGAAGCCTCGCCGGTCCTGGACCCCATCGAGTCCATCGATCTCCAAGCAACCCTGGCCCAAGGCGGCGGGCTAGCGGCCGCGGATCTGATCCTGAGTCGCCTCGACGATGACCAGGCGGGAGAAGCCCGCCGGATGATTGTCGAGTTGGCCGAGACGGTCTCTACCGGACAACTCGATCCAACCGACCAGATACGGCCCTTCGTTGATCTGCTGATCGCAACCAGGGACCGGGCTCGTGATCGCGGTGACTTCGAGGAAGCAGACCGGATTCGTGACGTGTTGACCGAGTCGGGGGTCGAAGTCCAGGACGAATCCGACGGCACGCATTGGACGCTCAGGGACTAAGCATGTCCTTGAGGCTCAGATAGTGTGCCTCAAGGTCGTCTCTCAAAGCGTTCTTCCCCGGTTCCACCAGCTCGACTGACCGGACCAGGAGCTTGACCAGTCCGCGATAGTCATCAATTGAAATGACTTCCGGAGCGACTTTTGCCGGACTCGTTCCAGCTTCGACTCCGGACAGGTCACCCATGTTGTGATAGTTACCAAGAGCAAGACACAAACACGTCGACTCGTACCCGTAAGCGGAGAAGGCAGTAGCCTCACAGGATCCTCCCGCCATGAGTTTGCGCTGGAACGTAAAGGTGGTTGACCGATCGGCGAGATCTCGACCGGCCTGCGCCATCACGCCGGTCAACCACGGACTGAACACCGAGCTGGCGTCGCCCACCCGAACGATCGGCCCCCCGCCTATCGGCGAATCCGCAAAGCTGCGCGACATCTCCACACAGATGAGCCGGGTCTCTGGGGCGATGGTCCCATCCGTTGCCGCAGCGATCGCACCGACGAATCCGATCTCTTCGGCCCTGGTGAGTAGCACGCCGGCGTGCCCTGCGCCTTCGACATTGCGAAGGCGGTCCAACGCAGTGAGGGCAGCCGCCACACCGGCCAGATCGTCGCAGGCTGGTGCGTAGAGCCGACCCGAGCGGATCCCGAGTTGCGCCGCCGGGAACGCCCAGCTTCCGATGTCACCTGGCCGCACCGACGCACCCGATCGGGACAGCTGAACTACTCCATGACGATCTCGCCCGGAGCGGTCGAGTGATTCAACCCGACCGGCCCGTTGTCCGTCTTTGCCGAAAAACTGCACCCGGCTGCCGACAAAATAGGCATCCAACACTCCCCCACGGAACTCGTACGCGAACTGTCCGCCGCCCAGATCGTCGTTCAGGACAAACCCAGGATGATCCATATGGGCGGTGATCCACACCGGAACGCGACGTGACCGACGTTTCTGCGTGATCACCAGGTTGCCACCAGGGTCAGATACCAAGCGCAGATCATCACGCCTGGCAACCCACCGGCGGACCCAGGCGATCACGGCATCCTCAGAGCCGGCAACCGATGGGAGGGCGGTGAGCTGCTCAAGCCAACCGATCATGTCAGGAACTCCAGGATGGCGGTCATGAGTGGAACAAACTCGTCGCGATGGATCGAATGGCTACTGCCCGGGATGGACACAAACCGGATAAGCGGGTTTAGTGCTGCCAGCCCCGAACCGAGCTGGGGCGGCACCAGAGCAACCAGGGCGGGATCGGCACCGACCAACAGGGTCGGGACCGCCAGCCGGGACGTTTCGGCAACGAGGTTCCAGTCCGGGTTGTGTCGGATGGTGAACGACGTCACCGAAGCTGACGATTGTTTCAAAGCTTCCGCCTTGATACGGGCGTCCTCGGGGTGCCACGTGGGGTTATCGGCGCTTACCCGCCCTGCCGGCAGAGGAGCGTCGTAGGTAGCCATCATCGCGTCGATGGCAACCTCGGCCGAAGGCAGGATCAGTGCCGGATCGAGGAGGACGAGACGCTCCGCGAAGCGAGGCTCTCGCTCAAAGAGGGTGAGGGCGATCGATCCACCGATCGAGTGACCGACGACGACCGCCCAGTCATCGCCGAGACCGCGCACATCGTCCGCGTAGGACGCCAGCGAGAAGTCTTCTGGATGCTCGCTCTTGCCGTGCCCACGAAGGTCCGGGGCGACGACGTAAGAACCTGCCTCGGCCAACGCCAGCCCAACCCGCCACCAACCCAGGGCATTTGAACCGAGCCCGTGAAGCAAAAGGAGCTTCCGACCGTTGTCTCCGTAAGTGCGGACGGCCAGATCAACCATGTGGCTACGTGAGTTGGGCGCGGAAGGCTTCGTAGCCACCAGCTTCGAGTTGGGCTGCCAGCTCCGGGCCTCCGCTCTCAATGATGCGTCCGTCCATCATGACGTGGATACGATCAGCGGATAAGTAACGCAGGATCCGACTGTAATGCGTGATGAGGACGATTCCGACCTCCGGGCTCCGCATCGCCTCTACGGCCTCGGCAACCTCACGGACCGCATCGATGTCCAGACCAGAATCAATCTCGTCGAGGATCACGACCTTCGGTCGGAGAACTGCCATCTGGAAGATCTCGGACCGCTTCTTCTCGCCCCCCGACAAGTCCTGGTTCACCGACCGGGTCAGGAACCGGGTCATGTCGAACTGGTCGCCCGATTCGGCGATGCGCCGGGCGGCTTCGTCGGGATCAATCCCCGCCTCGTCGGCTGCTTCCTTGAGAAAATCAACCAACTTGACGCCCCGGATCTCGACTGGATACTGAAATCCCTGCATGAGACCCATCCTGGCCCGAACGTCGGTCGGTTCTCCGAGGAGATCTTGCCCGTCGAGTCGAGCGCTACCCGAAACGGTATACGCCTCCTTACCGGCCAGAACATGGCACAGAGTCGACTTACCGGAGCCGTTCGGTCCCATGATGGCGTGAATTTCGCCGAACGGGACTTGTAGGGACAACCCCTTGAGAATCTCGATATCTCCAACCGAGGCGTGCAGGTCGGTTACGTCAAGTGCCGGGGTCATACTGGGTCCTTCAGTCGGGCTTCCATAACGCCATCGGTGACGCGCACTTCATAGGTCGGCACGGGCGTGGTGGCCGGTAACGAATGCGGAATTCCGGTCGTGATGTCAAACGACGATCCGTGGCGCGGACATTCCACCTCGGTGTCGAACAGCTCTCCCTCGGCCAGCGATGCCTCAGCATGCGAGCAACGGTCGCCAATCGCATACACGTCGTCACCGATAAGGAAGACGGCGATCCGCTCCTCGCCGATGTCGTACCGCTTGCCTGCCTCTTGTTCCAGATCAGCCAGCGGACCTAACACACACCATTCGTTCATCCCAGCCTCCCGGCGACCTGGGCAGCGACGAATTTGCGTTCAACCTCGTCACGAACCGGGGCGGCGACGGCTTGGGATGGGAGTTTGTCGATGACCTCATCAAAGAAGCCCTTGACCAGGACTCGCTCAGCGCGTTCTCGCCCGATCCCGCGACTCGCCAGATAATAGAGGTGCTCCTCCTCAAGAGGCCCGACTGTCGATCCATGACCGCAGACGACATCGTCACAGAGGATTTCAAGGTTGGGAACCGACTGTGCTTTGGCTCCCGCCGACAACACGAGGTTCCGGTTGCTTTCGAACGCAGAGGTGTTCGTGGCGTTTTCCTCGATCCGCAGCAAACCTGTAAAAATCGATTCGGCCTCGTCCTCGACCGCACCTTTCAAAAGCACGTTTGATGAAGTGTTCCGACCGCGATGATTAAGCACCATTCGATAATCGAGAACCTGTTCCCCGTCACCGAACGAAAGACCGTTCAGTATGTACGAACTGCCATCGCCGTCGAGGTCCACTGAGAGATCGAGTCGACCCAGCGCCCCGCCGAGGCCCACTTCCCCCATCTTCATGGCACTGTCCCTGCCCAAACGAACCCGCTGATATCCAATCCCCTTTGTCTTGCGACCCCATGTCTGTACCGACGTCATCGACAATCGGGCGGCGTTGCCGAGGGTCGATTCAA
This sequence comes from Acidimicrobiia bacterium, assembly GCA_024637275.1. Classification (GTDB taxonomy): domain Bacteria; phylum Actinomycetota; class Acidimicrobiia; order Spongiisociales; family JAENVV01; genus JAENVV01. Next base: position 26,774 of record JAGXFS010000167.1, on the reverse strand, counting down.
CGACGGGGGCGACGACGAGTTCTTCTTCCGATGACCGAAAGATAAGAACGACTGATGCCTCCGAGTTTTCACCGAGGGAAATCGCGATATGGGGAAATGAGATCGTGCCCGCACTGACCGACTGGATATCAATCACAATCGGACCCGCCACGGCCGTGTTGCGCGGCACGTGAACAAACAAGCCATCCCCGGCGAACGCAGCATTACCGGCCAGAAATATGTCATCAGATCGACCGGCGACCACAGAACTAAAAAACTCCGGGTCCCGTTCGGCTATCTCGTCGAATCTGACGATCTCAACCCCATCTGGAAGTTCTTGCTCGATGGCCACAAATCCGTCCACCACGCTCGCCGAAACCCGACTCACCCCTGTCGGAGGCGCCATCTTTACGCCCATTTGTGCCGGAAGGCTTTGAGTTTCCATCGTGAAATCGAGGTCCACGTACTTCCAATGTTCGTCAGCCGCGGTTGGCATAACGGCGTCTTCATACATGGCGAGGCCCTGGCGCCGCCTCTCCGCTAAAACGGGCGGCTCGCGCGTGAGGCGGTGTTCGGCAATAGATCGGTCGAGCACAGAACTCCTGCAGGTCGTATCGGAAAGCCATATGGTAGGGCACCTGCCCATGCTCTGCGAAACCGCTCCTTGGCGCCTCGGGGACCTATTGCGCAGGCTGTTCGAGGTCGTCCACCAGGTGGCGGGCCGCGGAGAACACGGCCAACAGCATCGACTCCGTCAGCCGTCCGGTGGATGTATTCAGCTGTGACGGGTGATAGCAAGCCAGGATCGTCGTGCTTTCCAGCGACACGATCTCACCATGACCGAACGACGGACGCGGCACCGGAATCGTTTCCCCGCCGTCGCCAAGAGCTCGAAGCGTCTCAGCGAAGGCCATGCCGCCCAGCGTCACAATGATGGGTGGTCGGAAAGAAAGCTCCCTATCGAGCCAAGCCCGACAGTTAGCTCGTTCCTGACCGGTCGGCCGATTTCCCGGCGGCGCACATTTGACGATCGAAGTCACGTAAGCGTCGATCATCTCCAGGCCGTCACCGATCCGAATCGATGCGGGCTGGCTGCAAAAGCCTGTCATATACATCGCTCTGAGCAGCCAATCACCCGAACGATCCCCCGTGAACATCCGGCCGGTGCGGTTCGCGCCGTGGGCGGCCGGCGCCAACCCGACGACATGCAGGGGCGAACGGGGATCTCCAAGCCCTCCAACCGGTCTCCGCCAATACGGCTCATCGAGGAAAGCTGCTCGTTTAGGAACGGTCTCGCGCCACTCGACCAGGCGCTCACACCGACGGCAGTCCGACAAATCTTCCCAACTCATCAGGCGCACCCTACCGAAAGGGCCGAAATTCCGTTGCGCTAGCCGGTCCGCCCTGATAGCGTGACCAGGCGGGTTATGAAATAAGGGGATATAGGTTGGCATCACGGAACCGAGACTCGATTTCGGTGTCTGACACCGTCGGAATGTACCTGGAGCGTGTCTCCGGTCACGAACTCTTGACGGCCGAAGACGAAGTCGCCCTGGCGAGGGCGATGGAAGCTGGCCGTAAAGCCCAGGCCAAGCTCGACACGGGCGAGAAATTTGCGCCCGCTGACCGCGCCAAGTTGTACCGACTCGTTCACAACGGCGAAGAAGCCAAGATGGTATTCATCCGCTCGAACCTTCGCCTCGTCATCTCCATCGCCAAGCGGTACGCAGGACGTGGCCTGGACCTCCTCGACCTGATCCAGGAGGGCAACCTTGGCCTGATCCGGGCCGTAGAAAAGTTCGACTGGCGCAAGGGATTCAAGTTCTCGACCTACGCCACCTGGTGGATTCGCCAGGCCATAACCCGTGGGCTCGGGAACCAAGCCAGAACGATTCGACTGCCAGTTCATATGGTCGATGTCGTCAGAACCGTTCAGGAAACCGAACAGCTACTGACCGAAGAGCTTCGTCGGCCACCAACCCGGGCGGAGATAGCCGAGTCGTCCGGCCTCGACCTCGAACGGGTAAACGCCGCCCTCGCCGCCCCTTCGGATACTGTTTCGCTGGACAGGCCGGTGGGAGATGAAGGTGACGCCGCCCTCCAGGATTTCATCGAAGACGACCGGATGCCTGATCCCTTCAGCCACGCTGCCGAGGTCATGCGACGGCGCCACCTCATCGAGGCGCTCGATGTACTCGAACCAGTTGAGCAGAAGATCCTGTACCTGCGATTCGGGCTCGACGGTGGAGAGTCGCGCACCCTCAGCGATGTCGGGAAGGTATTCAATCTCACGCGAGAACGAGTTCGACAGATCGAAGGGCGGGCGCTCGCTAAGCTACGCCACCCGTCTTCTCTCGTCGATCTGGAGTCATTGCTTTAAATGGATCTCGTAGCTGAATTTTTCAACGACCCATCGTTCATCTATATCTTCATCCTTGGAGCTGCAGGCGGCCTCATGGGTGGGATTCTCGCCGGCAGAAGCGCTTCGGCTGCCACTTCGATCATCATCGGCTCCGTGTTTGGCACCATCATCTCAATCATCGCAGCCTGGATGGGCGCGCCCGACGCCTTTCAAGTGGGTGGGTTTCCACTTCTTTGGGCGGCTGGCGGCGGATTGTTCGCCGCATACGTCATCACCCGCTCAAGCGGCTAAACCGAAACTCATTCCGGCTGCCGAGCGGCCATGCCCGTAGCAACTAGCCGACGGCGCCGGCTTCCATCATGTTGAGCTCGATGAGACGGTTCATCTCGACCGCGTATTCCATCGGGAGTTCTTTGATAATCGGCTCGATGAAGCCAGCTACCACCATCGACGTCGCCTGCTCTTCGGTGAGCCCCCGCGACATCAGATAGAACAACTGCTCCTCGCCGACCTTAGAAACCGAAGCCTCATGACCGATCTCGGCATCGTTCTCCTCGATTTCCATCGACGGGTACGTGTCCGAGCGCGAAGCATCATCGAGAATGAGTGCATCGCATCGTACGAAGGACTTCACGTTTTTGGCACCGGGTTCGACCCGGACCAATCCGCGGTATCCGGCCCGACCGCCGCCCTTCGAAATGGACTTGGAAATGATCGTCGAGGTCGTGTCAGAGGCGGCATGAACCATCTTGGCGCCAGCATCCTGATGCTGCCCTTCGCCTGCGAAGGCAATAGATAGCACCTCGCCGTGGGCACCTGGCTCAAGCATCCAAACTGCCGGATATTTCATGGTGAGCTTGGAACCGAGGTTCCCGTCAATCCACTCCATCGTGCCGTTGGCATAGACCGCCGCCCGCTTGGTGACCAGGTTATAGACGTTGTTCGACCAGTTCTGAATCGTCGAATAGCGGCATCGGCCGCCCTTCTTTACGACGATCTCAACAACTGCCGAGTGCAGCGAATCGGATGACCATACCGGGGCCGAGCAGCCTTCTACGTAGTGAACGTAGGCGCCCTCGTCAACGATGATGAGCGTCCTTTCGAACTGGCCCACGTTCTGAGAGTTGATCCGGAAATAGGCTTGGAGCGGCTGATCCACATGAACGCCCGGCGGGACGTAGATGAACGAGCCACCCGACCAGACCGATGAGTTCAATGCGGCGAACTTGTTGTCGTTGGGAGGGATAACGGTGCCGAAATACTCCTGGACGAGTTCCGGGTAGTCGCGCACGGCGGTGTCCATGTCGCAAAACAAGACGCCGAGAGCCTCAAGGTCGTCTCGATTGCGGTGATAGACAACCTCGGACTCATATTGGGCAGTAACGCCAGCGAGATACTTGCGCTCGGCTTCGGGGATACCCAGTTTTTCGTACGTTTCTTTGATCTCGTCCGGGACCATGTCCCAGTCCTTGGCCTGGCCCGAGGTCGGCTTCACGTAGTAGTAGATATCGTCAAAGTCGATATCGTTGAGCGCACCGCCACCGCCCCATTGCGGCATCGGCTTGCGGAGGAAACGCTTATAGGCCTTAAGGCGGAAATCGAGCATCCACTGAGGCTCGCCCTTCATCTCCGACATCTGACGGAGGATCTCCTCATTGAGACCTTTTTCAGGTTTGAAGACGTAGTCGTCCTCTGAATCGTGCCAACCTAGTTTGTATGCACCAAGATCAATATCGACTGTGGCCATGAACTTCACCTCGATCGTTGTACCCATAGGTTACCAGGGGCTGTCAATAGCACGACTCCTGAGATTCGCAGGTGGACCGCCGGGTTGGCTGCGGTGACTATGTAGCGATCACGAGCTGGCGACAGCCAACGTCGACAGCACGCGGTTGGACCGGCTGTTTCCCGCCGACAATACCCAAAACCTGCCGACGTGCCGATCCCAGTCGTTCAGGATTCGGTCCGCCACCGGGCTGCCAGTCGCGGCGTGGAAACCAGCTACGAGGTCGGCTAGCTCCATGGCGTCAACCTCTGACGGGCGTCTCATCGACGGAGCGGAGTCCGACAGCAGCGCGTTGAGCCGCAGTTCCGGATCCCAGACAAACGCCTTCCCGCCCGTCATTCCGGCCGCAAAGTTGCGTCCGACCGGTCCGAGGACGACCACGGTTCCGCCTGTCATGTACTCACAGCCATGGTCCGAAACTCCTTCGACCACTGCATCAGCTCCAGAATTGCGCACGGCGAACCTCTGGCCGACCGTTCCGGCCAGATACAGCTTCCCGGCCGTCGCCCCATAAAGAACCGCATTACCTCCGGCATGGGGCGCTCGTGTCTCGTCCGGGCGGGAAGGAACCACCACTACCGTGCCGCCGCCTAGGCCCTTCCCCACAAAATCGTTCGCAGTCCCATCAACCCGTATCGAGACGCCTGCCGACAGAAAAGCCCCGAGGCTCTGACCGGCCGTACCCGCCAACCGGATCACGATCGTCTCGTCGGGAAGGCCGACATCTCCGTGGTGGGCCGCGATCAAACCAGACAGCGACGCACCGATCGTGCGATCCCGGTTGGTGATCGGATATGAAAGCTCGACCGGAGCGCCACCAACGACCGCCCGATGGCAGTCGTCAAGGATGGCGTGGTCGAGTCGAGTCCGTTCAATTTTAATGAAACCGGGGTGACGACGCCTGCCTTCGGCCCGGACCAAGAGCGGGGTCAGCGAGTCAGACATCGGATGATCCGGATCGCGGACCGCCAAGAGATCTGCCCGACCGATAATCTCTTCCACAGAGCGTGCCCCCAACGCAGCAAGATGCTGGCGCATTTCCTCAGCGAGCATCCGGAAAAGGGCGATCACCTGCTCGGGGGCTCCTGGAAACTTGGCGCGCAGGTCTTCCCGCTGGGTGGCGATGCCGACCGGGCAGGTGTTTTGGTGACATTGGCGGACCATCTTGCAGCCAAGTGCTAGTAGTGGCAACGTGCCGAAGCCGTAGCGCTCGGCGCCCAGGAGAGCCGCAATGACCACATCGCGACCGGTCCGCATACCTCCGTCGGTCTCAAGCGCAACCCGTGAGCGAAGTCCGTTCGCGATAAGAACCTGGTGGGCTTCCGCAATGCCAATCTCCCATGGCGACCCGGCATGCTTGATCGACGAAAGCGGCGACGCACCCGTCCCACCGTCGTTTCCGGAAATGGTGATGGCGTCGGCTTGAGCTTTGGCAACGCCTACCGCAACCGTTCCTACCCCCGGTTCCGATACGAGTTTCACCGACACCCGGGCGTTCGACTTGAAAGCTTTCAGGTCGTAGATCAGCTGGGCGAGATCCTCGATCGAGTAGATGTCGTGGTGAGGAGGCGGGGAGATAAGACTTACACCGGGTTCGGTGTGTCGGAGCTGGGCGATCTCCTCGGTCACTTTGTGCCCGGGGAGTTGGCCCCCCTCCCCCGGCTTGGAGCCTTGCGCCATTTTGATCTGGAACTCTTCGGCGGACGCCAGATACGCGGGTGTCACCCCGAACCTTCCCGAAGCGATCTGCTTGATAACCGAGTTACGCGAATTGTCATAGCGGCCCGCGTCCTCTCCTCCCTCACCCGAGTTGGAGAGTCCACCGATCGTGGCCATCGCCTGAGCCAATGACTCATGCGCTTCGCGCGACAACGCCCCCAGCGACATGGCCGCGGTCACAAACCTCCGCATGATCCTCTCGGCCGGCTCGACTTCTTCAACGGGTACCGGTCGCCTGGCGACAAATGTCAGAAGGTCACGGATCTGGGAAGGTGGCCGATCCTCGATAGTCGCCACGTACGAAGCCCAGCTGGTCATATCCCCTGAGCGCACGGCTTTCTGAAGCTGGAGGACGACCGAAGGACTTGTGACATGCACGGCTCCACCTCTGCGGTACTTATAGAACCCACCAACGTTGTCTGCACCAGATTCGTAGCGAGCGTGCTGGGCGAGTGCTTGTCTCCCAAGATCCGCCAGCGAGATCCCACCCAGCCGACGAGGAGCATTCTTAAATGCCAAGGCGCACACATCGTCGCCTAGCCCGATCACTTCGAATAGTTCGGAGCCCCGGTAGGCGCTGATCGTGCAGATACCCATTTTCGAGAAGATCTTGAGCAGCCCATTGCGCAAGGTCATCCGATAGTTCTCCTGGGCGACCACCGGGTCCACCGCTACCGCATCGGATGCAGCCAACTCTCGCACCTGCTCAATCGCGAGGTAGGGATTCACCGCTGACGCACCGAAGCCCAGCAACACCGCAAGATCGTGGTCGGTGCGGGTCTCACCCGACACACACACAATCGATGCGTCCAGCCGGATGCCTTCCGTGATCAATCGATGGTGCAAGGCCGAAACCACCAGTGGCATTGGGAGGGCGGCGTATTCCTCGTCGACCTCCCGGTCCGACAGCACGACAATCGTCGCTCCCCCGCGCACTGCCTCGACGGCTTCGTCGCATATCTCGGCCAGGCGCTCAGCAAGCCGGAGAGGGCCAGCGGCGGCATGAAACACCGAGGCGATCCAGTATGAGAAGAACCTCGGATCATCGAGTCGGACGATGTGCTCGAGTTCGGCGTCAGACAGAATCGGCGAAGCCAGCTCAATAAGCGAAGCCTGCTGCGACGTTTCCTCAAGCAGCGAACCGCGTTTGCCTAGATAGGTGCGCAAGGACATGACCAGCTTCTCCCGAATCGGATCCATCGGGGGGTTGGTGACCTGGGCGAACAACTGGTGGAAGTAGTGCGACAACCGGCGCGGACTCTCCGAGAGGACGGCGACCGGGGTGTCCGAACCCATCGAACCGGTAGGCGTCTTTCCCTCAGCCATGGGCTCAAGAATCATGCGACGTTCCTCGGGCGTGTAATCGAACACCCGACCGAAGCGCTCAGCATCGAACCGATCATCCTGGAGGGCGTCGAAGGGATCCTGCACGTAAAACGTCGACGTGTTGATCCACTCCCCATATGGGCGCTGACCGGCGAGCCGGGGAAGGACATCGGCGGAGAACTCGAGCGTATCAGTCGCCGGATCAAAATAGGCGAACTGTCCCGGCCCGAGCTGGCCGGATCGCATTGCTACTGCCTCTTCTTCGGGACAGACCCCCGCCTCGGAGGCGACCAGAAACACGTTCGCCGTCAGCGTCCAACGAGCTGGCCTGAGACCGTTGCGATCCATTCCCGCGATCAAAGCCGTACCGTCGGTAGCGGCGATCGCCGCCGGCCCGTCCCACGGTTCAGTCAGGAAAGCGTGATATTCATAGAACGCCCGCAACGACGGTTCAAGATCAGCGACGTTCTCCCAAGCCGCAGGCATAAGCATCTCTTTTACGTGCGGCAGGCTTCGTCCGGATCGAAGGAGCAACTCGAACGCATTGTCGAGGCTGCCCGAGTCCGACTGCCTTGGTTCAAGGAACGGTCGGAGGTCCCTGGCCCGCTCACCGAACACTGGCGACGTGACATTTACCTCCCTGGCCTGCATCCACGCCCGGTTCGACATCACTGTGTTGATTTCACCGTTGTGGGCGAGCGCCCGCAGGGGCTGAGCGAACTCCCAGGCGGGAACCGTATTCGTGCTGTAGCGCTGGTGAAAGATCGCGAACGATGTCGTAAACGATGGGTCTTGAAGATCCCAATAGAAGTCGGCCACGTATTCGGCCGCGAACAGTCCCTTGTATACGACTGTCCTGGTAGAGGCCGAAGCGATAGAAAACCCGGGGAGCTGGCGGGGTTCGGCCTGGCGCTCGCAGTACTTGCGCGACAGGAACAGGCGACGTTCAAAATCGTCCTGGTCCACCACACCATCCGGGGCCTGGACCATTACCTGCATAATGACCGGCATTGATTCGGCCGCTTGCCTGCCCAGACTTGCCTTATCGACCGGTACGGTTCGCCAACCGAGCACGGTTATACCTTCGTAATCGAGCGCTCCTTCGACCAGCGAGCGGCTTTCGTCTTCACGGCCCGGCGTCAGAAAAACCATTACGACACCGAACCTGTCGCGCGCGGGCGCTTCGATGCCTCTCAGCCGGAGTTCTCTGCGGAAGATCTCGAACGGAATCTCGGTGAGCATCCCTGCGCCGTCCCCGGTGCCATCGGCTGCTCGGGCACCACGATGATCGAGTCGCTTCAAACAGTCGACGGCCAGCCGTAGCATCCGGTGGGTAGCCTTCCCGTCACGCGCCGCGATAAAGCCGACCCCGCAGGCGTCCCGGTGTGCATGGGGATCATGCAGCGGTAGGTCGGCAAACGGAGCCCGGGCGGACAAGAAGCTATCAAATCGGGCTTTCACCACCTGCATACTACTCATCTATGCGCATACTCCCGTCAGCTACACTTCCCGGGTGCCTGTACTTGTCGTAGGAGCCGACACCCCGGTCGGAGCGATCGTCGTGAAAGCTTTGACTGACCGTGAGGGAGAACTTCGCTGTTTTGTCACTGACGTGGAAATAGCCGCCGACCTGAGGTCCGGTTCCGCCAAAGTTGCCCTCGGTGACGTTTCAGACGGGTCCCACGTTGGCGGCGCTGGACTCAACTGTTTTTCCATGGTGTTCATTTGCGCGGCGGCCACCGATATTCGCGAACGGGCGTTCTGTACTACCCCGGCTCAAGTATTCGAGCAATGGCAGGAAGCTATCACCATGGCAGGCGCCCGGCGGATCATCTGGATCGAAGATGCCGACACCGCGGGTTCCGGGTCCCGGATCGTGGCCAACGAAATTGCGGTGATAGCGGGCGACGAACTGAGCCACCGCGAAATCGCCGACAGGGTCGTTGCTCTTGACGAAGCGTCGGACCTGAATACGGTCCTGTGACCGGTCGAGCCCTACCGGAAAGGCGTCTCGCCCGCCTCAATCTGCTGGCTCAAGACCCACCGCTCGAACGAGGCTCTCAAGAACGGATAGGGATCAATCGGGCGGCCGTTCCTGTGGATCTCAAAGTGGGTGTGAGGCGACGTACCGGCGGCGTTACCCGTCGAACCTACGTAACCAATCACATCTCCAGCGGCGACCGGATCGCCCACCTCAATCCCATCAGCGAACGAGCCAAGGTGTAAGTACCACGACTCGTAACCATCGGCATGGGTCAGCACGATGTAGAGACCTGCTCGACTCCCCTGCTGCACTTTCTGTACAAACCCATCGGCGCCGGCAACGACTTCGGAGCCGCGACTGGCGAACATGTCGACCCCGCGATGGGTGCGGCCGTCGGGTTTGCTCACGCCGTACTCTGACAAGAACTTCGTATCCGGATCCAACTGGGGAAACGTAAGCACAAATTCGTCACCGGGTAGGGCCATGGCCAACGCCACGTTCGGCGCGATAATGCCGCCCAAAAGGGCGACGGCCACCACTAACGGTGTCTGAAGTTTTCCCCACCTATCCATGCACGATCCTCGACATTACCCTGAAACCCACGTCCCGTAAAGAAAACGGGAGGGGATGGCCCGCAGGCCACCCCCTCCATTGTTATGTACCGGTCATCACTCTACGTAATCGCTACTTGTTCTTCTTATTCGCTTTTTTCGCCTGACCTTTGTTGGTCTTCTCAGCCTTGGCAGGCTTGACCGTGTCCGTATCCGACGAATCGCCTTCTTCCAGGGTCGACTCGTCATCGACGTCCTTGACCTTGACCTGCATGTCGCCTTTGCCGTAGCCCTTGAGCGCCGCCTTGAACTCCTTCTTGTCAGAGCCCTTGATACCCATCTCTTTGAGAGCGTGCATCAGGTTGGAGACGAAGGTCCCGTGGTTGACCTGACCGTTCGGTCCTTCGACCGAAAATGGGTAGCAATTCCCCAACGGGTCAGTGGCTTCATCGTCCTCATCTACGACGACTGGCTCCGTGGTCTCTTCATCGACGACTTCGTCCTCTTCCGGTACAACCTCGAAGGAAATGGCACCGTCTTCCACCGTGAAGGCAATGTCCATCTCGGCGTCAAGCATGCAGTCGCCATCAACAGCGAACATCAGAATGTGCTGCTCTTCGTCATAAACCTTCACTGGTTCATGGTCGTCCGCAAACGCAGGCAACGCGCCTGCTCCGAGCACCGACATGGCCACAGCCGCCGTCAAAACCTTTTTTAGCATCGTTATTACTCCCTTTGGGTGTCCACCGGTTAAGTAGCACCAGCACCCGACGTGTTACACCGAAACCTGGCATAACTTCACTAACAGTGGTTTATCGGACGAGGAGCGAGAAATCTTGAATCAGTCCGTCGTCTGGGCGGCTTGCCAAGCCTCGCTAAGCCTGGCGTAGGGCCCGGCTGCCGCAACAAGCTCGGTGTGATGGCCGACTTCGACGATACGACCTTCGTCCATGACAACGACCCGGTCGGCTCGTTCGGCCGTGGCGAGACGGTGAGCAATGACGATGGCCGTGCGTCCTTCCAGGAGCGTCGCCAACGCGGCCTCGACCACCCCTTCGGTCTCCGGGTCGAGATTCGACGTGGCTTCGTCCATCACGATCACACTGGGTCCCGCCAGGAGCGCCCGGGCGAGGGCCACCAACTGGCGCTCACCTGACGAGAACCGCGCCCCGCGCTCTCGCACCTCAGTATCCAATTGATCCGGAAGGCTCCCGACCCATTCGGCGATGCCCAGCGTGGAACACACCTTCCAGATCGCCTGGTCACTCGCATCCGGTCGGGCGTACCGGATGTTGTCCCGCAGCGTCCCGGCGAATAGGAACCCTTCCTGGGGTACGAGCGAGACGCCTCGCCGCAAGTCTTCAAAGCCGATCGACAGTAGGTCAACATCGTCGAGGCGAATCGCTCCTCCCAGGGGGTCATAGAAGCGCACCGCCAGCTTGGCGAGCGTTGATTTTCCGGAGCCGGTCTCGCCGACGATGGCTATACGTTCACCGGCTTCGATCTCGAGGTCGATGCCGTGCAGAATCGGCACCGCCGGGTCGTATGCGAAGGTGACGGAGTCGAAGGTGAGCTTGCCAAGGATCTCCGGTAGCCGCACGGGCTCGGTTGCTTCCGGCACGGCCGGCTCACGATCGAGGATTCCCAGCAGCTTAGACAGAGCAGCCATGGCGGCCTGGAGCAGGTTGTAAAGATTGGAGATCTGCACGATCGGCTCGAAGAACCAGTTCAAGTACAGCAGGAACGCCACCAGCGCGCCGAAGCTCATCTCACCGTCGAGGACCCGGTTACCACCAACCACCAAAATGAGCGCCAGACCCGACGTGCGCAGGAAGTCGACGGCCGGAAAATAGGCGGAGATAGCCTTGGCGGCCGCAATGTTCGCGTCGAAGTATCGCTCGTTGACCCGCCCGAATTCCAGCTTCTGACGGTGCTCCTGGGTGTACGCCTGCACGACCCGCACCCCCGAGATGCCTTCCTGGATCGCCCCAAGCACGCGACCGATGTGCTCGCGAACTTGCTCGTATGCCCGATCGGCATAAATCCGAAACACCACCGAAACCGCCAGGAGAATCGGCATGAGCGCCAATACCGCCAGGGCCATCGATGTGTCGATGAGAAACATGGCGATCGTCACGCCGATCACCGTGAGCACCGACGTCACGACGTTGATGGCACCCTCTTTTACGAACTGAGTCAGAGCCTCGATGTCAGATGTCAGACGACTTACCAAAACTCCCGCCTTCGATCGCGAGAAAAAGTCGACGTCGAGATCGATCAGATGCCGAAACGCACGAACCCGAAGATCGGCGAGGTAGCGCTCACCCACCCCCGAAACCCAATACTGCGAAATCGCCTGGCTGATGTACTGCAGCACCAAGGCACCCACGAACCACCACACCGCCCGGAACAGGGCCTGGCGATCCGCCACGTCAACCGCGTCGAGGCCCTGGCGAACGTAGGCGGGTCCTGCCAGGCGGGCCACGGTGGCAAGAATCGTGGCGGCCAGCGCCCCGGTGGCCACCCAGCCAAGGCCTTTGCCGTACGATGCGGCTTTGCGCAGCAGCTCCCAGGTGCCTTCGGTACGCCCTTCGCCCGAACCGAAACGAGCGTACATCAGCCAACCTCCGAGGTGGCCAGAATTGCCGAGTACCTGGGGACCCGTTCAAGCAGGTCGGTGTGGGTGCCAGACGCCACCACCTTGCCGTTATCGATGAAGATAACCTCGTCGGCAAGCGCCAGCGTGGACGGTCGGTGAGCAATAATGATTGTCGTCCGGCCGGCCATTACGGTCTTCAGAGCATCACGAATCTCGTCTTCGGTCACCGCGTCGACCGACGAGGTTGCGTCGTCAAGGATGAGTACCCGGGGATCGCGCAACACGGCCCGAGCGAGCGCGATCCGTTGCCTTTGGCCACCGGAGAGTGAATACCCCCGTTCGCCAATCATCGATTCGTACCCATCGGCCGTGTCCGAGATGAACCCATGTGCCTGCGCCAGGCGGGCAGCCAGGCGCACCTGATCATCGGTGGCATCCGGGTTGCCGAACGAGATGTTGTCGCGAATCGAAGCCGAGAACAGAAAAGTCTCCTCAAACACGACCGCTACCTCGTTGCGCAGTTCGCTCAAACGAACCGACCGCACATCCACCCCGTCGAGCGACACGGTTCCCTCGGTGACGTCGTAGAACCGGGCCAATAAATACGCAACGGTCGACTTGCCCGATCCGGTCGCCCCGACCAGGGCAACCGATCGCCCCCCTGGGACGTGTAGGTCGAACCCGTCGAGCACCGGTGGGCCATCCGGATACCCGAACGCCACATTGGAGAATCTGACGTCGCCCGGCCCGGGTGGGAGATCGACGGGGTGCGCTGGGTCCGCAATCTCAGGAGCTGTCTTGAGGAGATCGAGTACCCGCCCACCGGCGGCCGAAGCTCGAGGTATTTCCGCAAAGAACCACCCCGTGAGACGGAGAGGGAAATTCAAAATGACCATGTATTCGGCAAACTGATAGAACTCACCAGGGGTAAGGGCGCCGTCGATGACCCGGAGACCCCCCATACCGAGAATGACCGCGGTTGCGATGGGCGCCACCAGTTCAAAGAGCGGGATGAAGATCGCCCGATTCTTGATGAGTTCCATCGATCGCTCGTAGATCCCGATCGCCGCCATATGAATCTTTTCGGTCTCCTGGGCTTCCTGTCCATATGACTTGACGACCCGAATACCCCCAATCGCCTCAGCGATAACTGCGGTATTGTCCGCAAGCTTCTGTTGGACGTCCGTAGCGATGTGGATAACTCGCCTGGCGTACGTGTTGGCGATGTAGAGCAGCATCGGCACGGCCAACGACACGAGAGCGCCGAGCGTGACGTCTATGGACACCATCACAGCGATGACCACCGCAAACATCGCCACGTTGGCAATGGTGATCGGGAGCATCGCATACACCAGGCGTACCTGGGATAGGTCGCTAGAGGATCGCGACATCAGTTCTCCAGTTGCGACCTCGTCGTGATAGTTGAACTCGAGACGCTGGATGTGTTCGAAAATCCGGTTGCGAAGATCGGTTTCTGCCCGGTACGAGAGCAGGAATGCGAAGTACCGCCGACCGCCTACGCCAAGGGCCTTGATAACACCGGCCGCCAGAACTGCTCCGACCAAGGGCAGGAGTAGATCACGACGCTCACCTTCAATGGCGCGGTCGATAACGACCTTGGTGAGATAGGGGCCGATGATCACCATCACCATCCACACCAAAGCCGACAGCGTCGACAGGATCGCCTCGCGCCGGTAATTAGCGAGCAGCGAGAACAGCAGTCGGAGGCCGCGACGGGTGCCAGGGTCAACCAACGGCCAGCTCCCCTTCAGGTTGATTCGCCTGCCGTTGGGCAGCTCTACGGGCTACCCCTGCGGCAATCGAACCGGAGACGATGATCACGTAGGCGATCACGTACAGCCACAACAGCATGACGGCCACCGCACCAAAAATGGCGAGCGTAGTCGCGCCGGAAGCGCCAGCTCGGTCTAGATAAAAACGAAATCCGAGTGAGGCAATCAAGATCCCAATAGTCGAGAGCAACGCGGCAAGCCACATCCGGGGGAACCGCGCCGGAGGTCCCCATCGGTAGAGGGCGGCCAGGAACAGATAAAAGCAGAATGCTGCCACGGGGACCGACGCGAAGTTCCACGCTTCGACCGGCCAGCTACCGCCAACGAACGCGTCAAGCCGTTCTGCCACAGTCGCCCCGGCGACCACCAAGAGCGACGACACGACCAGGGTTACGGCGATGCCAGCCGTCAGCAAGACCGACACCAGCTTGGCGATGATCCAGGGCCGACGCTCGTCCAGTTCGGCGATCCTTGCGAGAACTTCCTGAATGGTGTGAATGCCTCGGGACCCCAGCCACAACGCCACGATCCCGGTGACGGCGATCACAATGTCCTGCGCCCGATTGACTGAGGTCGCTACATCTTCGAGCACCCTGCCAATAAACAGCACAGTCTCCGATGGTGCGACCCGGCTGAGCGTCGCGAGACTTTCCTCCAGCACTTCATCGGAACGACCGAAAACCGAAGCGGCCACGACCACCGAGGCCAGAGCTGGAACGAGGGCGAAGAACAGGTTGTAGGCGATGGCCGCAGCCAAAACCGACGGACCTGCAGCCCCGAGACGGCGGAAGAACCGAACCGGTACGGACGAGTCCACCCGGGTTCGTAGCGTTCCAACCATCCGAGCAGGTTAGGCGAGAACGTCAAAAATCAAACAACCCCCGCTAACTTGCCCCGATGCGATCGATTTGGATCTGTCTGATCCTGCTCACTGTCGGAGCCTGCGACTTTCTCGGCGATCCGTATCCGGACCGGTCGACGACGACCACGGTCAATCAGGCTATTGCACCCACCACCTCTACGCTCCCGGCGACGACGATAACCACCACCACATTGCAGCCTTCGGTGTCAGTGGGGCGACCGTGGGGAACCGTCAACGGGGTCCTGCAGTTCCGCGGCAATCCCCAACGCAACTATTACGGTTCCGGCCCGATACCCGATCGGCCAGAAGTGGTGTGGCGATACCCCGAAAGCGCCATGTGCTCCAGTTCGTCGGTCGGCGAAGAGACCCGCCAGTGGTGCGGGACGGGATGGACCGGCCAGCCGGTCGTATGGGTCCGCCCCGACGGTATAACCGAAATCATTTTCGGAGCCTATGACCGGGCCGTTCACTTCGTAGACGCCCGGACCGGCCTCGACACCCGGCCCCCATTTGTCACCGGCGATCTCATCAAAGGTTCAGTGACACTGGATCCAGACGGTTTCCCACTTCTCTACTTTGGGAGTCGAGACAACAAGCTGCGGATACTCGGACTCGACACGGACGTACCGTACGAGATCTGGAGTCTTGACTCAGCGGACCATCCCGGAATTTGGAACAACGACTGGGATTCCAACCCCTCGATCGTCGACGGGGTCCTGTACGAGGGCGGAGAGAACGGTTTCTTCTTCGCGATCGAACTGAACCGAACACTTGACGCTGATCGTGTGGCGGTCGATCCGATAATTCTCGCCAAAGTCCCCGGCTGGAACCAGGAACTCATCAACGCGGTCGGCGACTCCAACGCATCGATTGAGAGCTCCATTGCAATCCACAACCAGCGGGCCTACTTCACGAACTCGGCAGGCCGTGTAGTTGGCCTCGACATCAGCAACATCAGACAAGGCGAAGCACCCGTCGTTTTTGACTTCTGGGCTGGTGATGACATCGACGCCACGCCCATAATCGATGACGAAGGGTTCGTGTACATCAGTGTCGAACTCGAGCGGTTCCTGCCACGGTCATCCGTGGTCGGGCAGATCGCCAAGCTCAACCCATTCACGGACGGCAACCCGATCGAATGGTCAGTCTCGGTTCCGGGTGTCGATGGTGATGACGGAGGTTTGTGGTCGACGCCGGCGCTCGGCAATGGCGTGCTGTACGCCAGCACCCACCCTGGCAACCTTCTGGCGATCGACACCGACTCTGGCGAAATCATGTGGCAGGAACCCATCGGTTGGCACGCCTGGTCGTCGCCGATTCTCATCGATCAAACTCTGCTGGTGGCAGTGAATTGCGATGCCGGTGGCGCACTTCGAGCCTATGACGTGACACAACCGTTCGCTCCCCAAAGGCTATGGGAGCAACCGCTGGGGTCCGGTTGCATCGAATCGACCCCGACGGTATTCGACGGTTACATCTACGTCGGCTCACGCGACGGTTTCTTTTACGCCTGGGGATCGAACTAGCTCCCGCCTAGCTGCGATCGCAGGAAGTCCGTTTCCTCCTCGAGTATGGCCGACAGCAGTTCGAGGCGTTCGTCGACCGAAGGTGCACCCAGCAGGCGCTGAGCGTCATACGGGCCGACCGGCGCCAAAGCACACAACTGATGGGCGGCCACCGCCGGTTCGGCCGATAATTCGTACTCGAGAGGGCCGACGTCGATGCCCGCTTCCGACACCAGCGCCAGGACCAGGCGTAGCTGGTTGTCAATCTGATCGACGCGGGCCGCGGCAGTCGGTGAGGCTTCTTCGCCCAGTCGTTCTACCAGTGCTGTCGGGTACGGGTCGTCCGGCAGCCAGTCAAGGACCCGGATCCGTTCGACGCCAACCGCAACAACCGCCAACTCTCCGTCCGGAAGATCCGCGACGTCCACGAGCTGGGCCACAGTACCAATCGCCGATCGTTGGTCGCCGCCGCCCACCTCGAAGCCCCGTTCGATGAGCACTACTCCGAAAGGCGCCGATTGTTCCACGCATTCAGTGATCATCTGCAGATATCGGGGTTCGAATATTCTCAGCGTGACCATTGAAAACGGCATAAGGGGACTCCCGAGCGGGAACATCCTCATCGATTCCATCAGGTTGTCTCCGGGCGACGCTCCCGAACCGAGAATCGCAAGCGCCCAGTTTCCACTTCGTCAACGGTCATCACGAACGAGTACTCGCCGGGTTTTTGAAACGGTACGTTATTGAACGTGAAAGCTCGGACGACCCCATGTTCGAACCCGTCGGGGACGCCCTTTGGTGGAGCAACGGTTAGGGAGTGGCGAATCGTGTCAAAGATCGGCTGACCGTCTTCGTCGACCAACTGGACGGTTAGCTCGAACGTTTGCGTTTCCGACGACCATGGGATCCTGATTCTGGTACCGATGGCCATGGTGTGATGGCGAGCCGGGAAGGATCTCACCCAAATCGTGTCCCAACCGCCCCCGAGCACGAAGAGCTTGCCGCCTACTGCCTGGACGGCATCAGCAAGGAGGGCAAACTCAATCGAGGGCGTGAGGCCAGGAACCACCATGAGGGAACTCTAGATGGCTCACGTTCAATGCCAGACATTGCCGGCGCTGCCGACAAAGCAATCAGCAGATCCTACGGAGCTTGCCTAGCATGAGCTTGTGAATCTGAAAGAAATGCTTGCGGCCGCCAGGCAAACCGTCCCGGAGGTCAAGCCGGCCGACCTGGGCGCTGCTGACCGGACCTTGATCGATGTGCGCGAACCGCACGAGGTGGCGTTAGGAAGCATCCCGGGCGCTGAAAAAATTCCCCGTGGATTGCTTGAGACCTCGGTCGACCATTTGTCGTACGACCAACCAATCGTGGCGTTTTGCGCGGTTGGCGAACGGTCGCTTCTGGCAGGGGTGACGCTTCAGGAGATGGGTTTCACGAACGTCGAGAGCCTGGCCGGTGGTTTCGTCGCATGGCAGGCTGCTGGTGAGCCCTGGGAGATACCACCGACGTTGTCGGTTCCGAGCGCGGCGCGGTATAGCCGCCACATTGCCCTCCCGGAGGTCGGTGTCGCCGGTCAACAGAAGCTCCTCGACGCCCGCGTCGCCATCATCGGGGCGGGAGGTCTTGGCTCGCCTGCCGCGCTCTATCTCGCGGCGGCCGGCGTGGGCACCCTCGCAATCTTTGACGCCGATCGAGTTGATGTTTCCAACCTGCAACGGCAGATCCTCCATGGAACCGATCGGATCGGCCAATCAAAGTCGGACTCAGCCGAACGAACCATCGCCAACCTGAACCCGGACGTGGCCGTCGAAGCACACGCCGTCAATGTCGTCGCATCAAACGCCCTGCAACTCCTGGCAGGATTCGACCTCATCGTCGACGGGGCCGACAATTTCCCAACCCGTTACCTCATCAATGACGTATCCCAACGCCTCGGCATCCCGGTCGTTCATGGCTCGATCTTCCGTTTCGAAGGACAGGTGGCGGTCTTCGATCCCCATGACGGCCCATGCTATCGGTGTCTGTTTCCCCATCCGCCACCCCCCGAATTGGCACCGAACTGTCAGGAAGCCGGGGTTCTGGGTGTCCTGCCAGGGGTGATTGGGAGCCTCCAAGCTACGGAAGCCATCAAGCTGATCCTCGGAATCGGTACTCCCCTGCGGGGCCGGCTACTCACCTACGACGCTCTCACCCAGGAGACCTTCCAACTCCGGATCGCCAAGGACCCGAACTGCCCATCGTGTGGGTCAACACCTCCGGCAATCGTCGATTACGACGAGACCTGCCTGGTTCGCTAGCCCGGGAGTCTGGGCCCAGCAGGTCAGCGAGCACCGAACCCGGATAGAACGGTCCAGATGCTCCTACCAAGGACGTGGAGATCGAGCCACGGTGACATGTGCTTCACGTAGTACAAGTCGTAGGTGAGCTTGTCGACGGCTTCGGCTTGGTCATCGGCGTAGCCGTAATTCACCTGTGCCCAACCGGTAACGCCCGGCCGGACGAGATGTCGCTGCGCATAGAACGGAATCTCTCGCCCGAAGTGCTCGGTGAACGGCACCTGCTCGGGCCTTGGACCGACCAGCGATAAGTCCCCTTTGAGCACATTGAATAACTGCGGTAACTCGTCGACCCGGATCCGGCGCAGCAAGCGCCCGACCCTGGTTAGGCGCGGATCTTCTTTGGAAGCAAACTTTGGTCCAGCCGCTTCGGCATCAACGACCATGGTGCGAAATTTGTACAGCGTGAACGGAATGCCGTGGCGCCCGGTCCGGACCTGACGAAAAATCACCGGGCCGGGAGAATCAAGCCGGACCGCTAAGGCAATCAGCAGCCCGAGCGGTATGGCCAGGGGGGCCGAAACGATCACAGCCATGACATCGAAGATGAACTTCCCCCCGATTATGGGAGCGGTTTTGGTGACCGGGGTAGAGAGTTCCCATCCCTCCGCCAGATGCACCAGAGGCAACCGGCCGGTGTGCTCTTCATACACGGAGCTCAGGGCCCTCACTGGAATACCGGCCAGGGCGGCCGACGACACGAACTGGGCCATCCGGTCCGACAACACCGCCCGAAGGTCAACCACTACCGTCGCTCCCGAAGCTGGAGCTTCAAGTTCCCCGGAGCCTCCCGGATCCATCAGCGCTAGAACCTCGGTGTGTTCGGCGTCGCGTAAGTCGTCGATGAGGCCCTTCTCGTTGGTGATCACGATCATCGACTCCATCCACGGACGACGACGGCGAACCGCTCGCTGGGCGATTCCACCAATCAGCCACGTGACCGCGGTAACCGCAAAGAAGGTACGCGACAGGTACGTAGCGCTTCCAATCACGGCCAGCGCGGTAAAGGCCACACCGAAGACGACGATCGCCACCCCGCGGCCATAGCTCGGCCGGGGCGCTCCACCTGCCCACATTCTGGTCGAGATAAGCGAGCCGACCAGGGATCCGACAACAAAGAACCCGGCCAGCGGCATGATCGAACGCCCGCCACTCAACTGCACTTGCCAAGGTGCCACCCGAAAGGTCACATACGAAGCGGCAACCAGGGCGAGCAAAAGCGCAGAAAGGTCGGCTGCGGCCGTGGAGAGAAGAAATCTCCTACGCATGGGTTACATCCTACTTAGGAATAATGATCCGGGCGCCTATTCCACCATCAACGACGCAAGCGCCACAAGCGTGCGCACCCCGAAGCCGGTGCCGCCGATCGGCAGGTAGCCGCCCTTCTCATGTCCCCAGGCGGGACCCGCGATATCGAGGTGGACCCACGGACCGTCTCCGGCGAATTCGGCAAGGAAAAGGGCAGCATGAATCGCTCCACCGTATCGTTCGCCGGTGTTCTTCATGTCGGCGACGTCCGAATCGATCGCCTTGCGGTAGTCAGCCGGCAACGGCATCGTCCAGACCCGCTCACCCGCCTGGCTCGCGGCCGCTTCGACCAGTTCGCCCGCCGCTTCGGTATTCGTCCATAGGCCAGCATACGAGTGACCGAGGGCAACATGGGACGCTCCGGTGAGGGTGGCAAGGTCGACGATCAGATCTGGATCACCTTCGGCTGCCAGCGACAAACCATCGGCCAGAACCAACCGTCCCTCCGCATCGGTATTCAGAACTTCCATTGTCTTGCCATTACGAGCGGTGAGCACATCTCCCGGGCGGTTCGCCGCCCCACCTGGCATGTTCTCGGTCAACGGGACATAGATAATGACCCGCGTTTGAATCTCCGTTTTGGCAATCGCAACCAGACCGGCGAGGGTGGCGGCCGCCCCGGCCATGTCCGACTTCATGGTCTTCATGAATTCAAAGCTCTTGATATTCAGACCGCCCGAGTCGAAGACGATCCCCTTACCTACGACAGCCAGCGTCTTGGTCGCACCCTCCGGATGGTATTCGGCAATGAGCATCCTGGCGGGTGCGGTTGAACCGGCGTTGACGCCCAGCAAACCACCACAACGCTCTCGCTCCAGGTCTTCGACATCCCAGACGGTAATGTCGATGGGTAGGTCGTTGGCCAGCGCTTCGAATGCTTCGACAATGGTCTGGGGAGATTTGTCTCGGGGCGGCCGATTCACAAGATCGCGAGCCCAGTTGACCGCGGCGGCCATGGCATCGGCGCTCCTGAAATCGCCGGTATCTAGATCTCCGACCAACCGCAGGGTGGTCGTGCCTGGCTTGTCAGAATCGTGATATTCGCTGAATTGGTACTGGCCGAGCAGAAAGCCTTCCGCGACAGCCTGGACGGCTCCGTCGAGTCCGACGTTATGTAGGCTCGTCGTAAGCTCCGGGACCCGGTCAACCGACCTGCCCAGCCATCCCGCCGCCTGGCGAAGTCGCTCCGTGTCCAGTTCAGAGCCGAGTCCGACCACATAGAGAAGTTGGTCGCCGTCGGATACCGCAACGACTTGCGATAGTTTGCCGGTGAACCCGGCCGCCTCGAGGAGGGCGAGTTGGCTCGGACCGAAACGGTCGTAGATTTCTGAATCTGTAGACGCCTCTCTCCCCTCGTAAACACCAAACGCGTGGACCGCTCCTGGTTCATTTGTCGCAGCAATCGTGGTCGTCACAGTTTCTCCTGTTTTGATGGTTGCCAGTTCGTCTCCGAAGCACGCACGAGCATGAAGACATAGTCGGCGAGTCGATTGAGGAAGGGGACGACAAATGACCCTTCAAGCTGTCCGGCATCGGCGTACGCCACACATCGGCGCTCGGCCCGCCGGATTACGGCTCTTGCCAGATCGAGGTGCGCCGATAGCGGGGACTCGCCCGGGACCATAAAGCCGTCGGGCGCTCCAACGTCGGCGATCAACCGATCAAGGGCCGCCTCGAGGTCGAGAATCATTTGCTCGGTGGTGAGACTTACCGTTGGAACAAGTTTGTGCCGGTTCGAAGGGTCGGTGGCCAATTCAGCGGCCACGACGAACAGCTGACGTTGCAGCGACAAGATCTCATCGTTGAGCTCGCCAACCGCGTACGCTCTCGCCAGTCCCAGCGTCGAAACTGCTTCATCGACCGTGCCATAGGCTTCCGGACCCAGTCCGGCCTTCGACACCCGACCCCCGTAGAAGAGGCCGGTAGTCCCATCGTCGCCTGTTCTCGTATAAACCTTCACCCGCGCAGAATACTCGCCGCCAGCTGATTGGCCGCATCGCCAATCATCGACCGACCGGCCACGGTGGCGCCCAACGCCGTGAGAACCGCCAGGTAGGACAATCCGGTCGCGGCCATAACTCCGGCATAAGCCGGCTCCTTCAGGGAGAACCAGACGCCCACCATGAGTAGCGTGCTCATCGCCGCAAGAGCGATGAACGCCCATCCAACCACCGAGCCGACCGTGGCCCCGGCGAGGAACAACAGTGCAGTATCTGCCACCAGTGCTACCCCGGCCACGAGGTCGAGCCGTTTGAGCGCCCAACGAGGCAGCTTGGGATCGACCAGATACCAGTGCCCGAGGAGCATTTCGTCCGTGACACCTCCCAGGGCAATCGCACCTGAGATCGCCAACAACACGTTTCCGTAGCTAGCGGCCTCAAAGATGAACCCGATTCCGCCCAGACCGAAAGCGACGGCGGCCACGGTCGATCGCCTGGCGAATAGCGAACCAATGATGGTGCCGACCAACCCGAGCCAGGCTCCAGCCCCTCCGTCCGGAACTGTCCACGCACCGACGAGAAGGACGGTTGCCCCGGCCACCCAGAAGAAGCCAGGCCCAACAATCTTCCATTTCGCCACCACGGCGACCCCGACCGCCATGCCACCGGCCCACATCGCCAGAATCAAGCCAGGGGTTAGTACAAGGTCAGCAAACACGGCTTCAAATGATAGGCATCTCGACTTCGACCGCGGCCGGGTTGGTCGAGAGAGTCTGACATACGGGTGCCCGGCAGATTGATCCAGGCATAATGGCCCGATGCAGCCCACAGTGACGGTGATCATTCCGGTCCGGAACGAACAGGACGCGATTCGCACCGCCATCGAGTCGGTCTTGGGCCAATCCTATCCGAACATCACCGAAATCATTGTGGCCGACGGGATGAGTACCGACGGGACCCGCCGGTCAATCGAAGAATTCCACGATAACCGGATCCGGATCGTCGACAACCCGGCCACCACCACTCCGGCAGCGCTGAACGCCGCTATTCGAGCCGCGAGCGGTGACATCGTCGTACGCTGCGATGCCCACTCGGTGCTGCCACCCGATTACGTCGCGATCTCGGAGCAGATCATGGCCGATACCGGAGCAGTCAACGTCGGCGGCATCCAGCGGGCCGCCGGGACGGGGCTCATGCAGTCAGCCATCGCCATGGCAATGACCAGTCGCCTGGGAGTTGGTGACGCCAAGTTTCATTACGGCGGCGATGCGGGACCGTCCGATACGGTCTATCTGGGCGTATTCGACCGCAAGGCACTCGTCGATGCTGGACTCTTCGACGAAACGCTGATCCGCAACCAGGACTACGAGCTCAACATCCGCCTCCGCCAGAACGGTGGTTTGGTCTTCTTTGACCCCCGACTGGCCGTTGAATACCGGCCGCGCGGCTCCCTGAGAAGCCTCGCCCGGCAATATTTCCAGTATGGGGCCTGGAAGCGGATCGTCCATCGGCGCCATCCCGAGTCGATCCGACTCCGTCAGCTAGCCGCACCCCTTTTCGTGCTCGGGCTCGTGAGTTCCGTTGGATTGGCGTTCACCACCTGGCGGCGACTGGCACTCGTGATCCCGTTCGCTTATCTGGTCGCCCTCGTGGCGACGACGGCCGTAAGTTTCGGCAAAACACGCCGCATCGCAGCGCTGGTGATGCCGGTGGCCATTGTGGTGATGCACATCAGCTGGGGGCTGGGTTACCTGTCAGGACTGAGACCGGGATCCCCGGCCAACGCCGAGTAGAAGCTCCTCACTCGATCCGTGGGCCACTCAAACTCGGATCGGACCAGATCCGACGAACGCTGCGCCGCCTCGCGAACCTCGGCGCGGCTGGCAGAAATAATCGCCTGTCGGAGCGCTGGGACATCGCCAGCCTCGAAGAACGTGACTCCTGGCCGGCCGTTCAACACGTCGGTCGTTCCTGGCAGATTGGTCGCCACGACGGGGATACCAAGACCCAGGTACTCCAGTACTTTGGTAGGTAGTGAGTGTCGATAGTTGGGCGTGTCGGTCAACGGTGAAATTGCCACCGCGGCAGAAGCGAGGCGAACCATCGCCTCTCGCCAGGGCAGGCGTCCGGTCAACTCCACCGTTGCTCGGCTATTACGCATGACTGATTCGATCCGGATCGCTAACTCGGGGGAACAGCGGCCCACCATTACGAGATGTTTGTCCGTTTCGGCGACTGCCTCGGCGAGATGAACGGCGCCGCGTTGTTCGGTAATGTCGCCGACGTAGATGACCGAGCCATCGCTGGGCGCCATAGGCGGCATGGCGGCCCATCGGGGGAAATTCTCAAACACCGGGTGTTCACGGTTGAAGAGCTCCGCATAGCCCGGCTCTGCGAGAACTATCGTCCCTGCCCTTTCAGCCGCCTTCAAGATCGAAGCCGCCACCCGGCGGAGGACCTTCTTGAACGGAACGTTCTTCGTGGCAATCTGGGCGGGGAGATTCTCATGGATGTCGAACACGACTCTCGTCCGGCGACTCGCCAGGATGCCTGCCACGAAGGTTTCCGGGTCGACCAGCACAGCCACGTCGAGTTTTCGACTCAGCAGTCGGACGAGCAGCGACAAGTTCCGGATGATTCGTGGTCCCCGAAATGGATACCACGTAAAGCCCTCGATGTGATCCGGGCCCGGAGTTCGGGCGTGATATTCGACCGTGAAGTCGGCAGCCAGCGTGGGGATCAGCTTTTCGCGGATTCGGGTGTCGTCGGCATGATGAACAACCGAAAAGACCCCGACGATCACAGCACTTCTACGTTATCGACCTCGATACCGCGCCGCCGATAGGCATTCCGGGAATCAAAGACGACCGGCACCGCAGCCGAAATAGCGTTGTAATCGATGCCCTGGTGATCGGTCAAGATCAGGGCGGCCGAGTAGCCGTCGAAAGATGTGGACGGTTCAAACCCGTGCCGACGGATCCGGTCTGGTGGCACGAGCGGATCGTACACCTCGATTTCGGCTCCCTGATTCCTCAGCTCGACCAGAACCCGGGCTGACGCCGATTCGCGGTCGTCCGCGATGTCGGGCTTGTACGAGATTCCCACCCCGAGGATGCGCGTTCCAAAAATCGGCAACCCTCTTTTGTTCAGCATCGACCCGACCCGTCGGGCCGTCCAGGCTGGCATTCCTTCGTTGACCTGCTCGGCCGTATCGATAAACCGGGTGGTGAAGTTCGCTTCCTTGGCGCGCCAGGCCAGGAACTGAGGGTCGAGCGGAATGCAGTGCCCACCGACTCCGGGACCTGGAAAGAACGCTTGGAACCCGAAAGGTTTCGTCGCGGCCGCCTCGATCACTTCCCAGATATCGATGTCGATCTCGTGGGCGAGTTGTGCCATCTCGTTGATGAGGCCGATATTGACTGCCCGGTAGGTGTTTTCGAGCAGCTTGGCCATCTCAGCCGTTTTGGCGTCAGATACGGCATGAACATTGGGTACCAGCTTGGAGTACGCCGCCGCTGCTACCGCGGTCGACAAAGCGCTGACTCCGCCGACGACTTTAGGGATCTCGGCAGTTTTGAGCTCATCACCTGGCGATACTCGTTCCGGAGAGAACGCGACGTAAACGTCTCGATCAACTTCTAAGCCGACATCGGCCAGGGCGGTTACCAGGATGTCATCTGTGGTCCCCGGATACGTGGTCGATTCAAGCGAAATCAGCTGGCCGGGTCGGGCGATCCTGGCCACGGTGGTCGCCGCACTCTGAATGTAGGACATGTCCGGTTGGCGATTCCGGCCAAGCGGCGAAGGCACACAGATAAAGATGGCGTCGGCAAGCTTGAGGTCGTCGGCGTCGCCAGTTACCGATAGGCCGGCCTCTAACGCGGAAGCCAGATCGGCATCGGAAACATCATCGATCGGCGATGAGGCGGCACCAAGGCGACGCACGCGATCTTCTGACGTATCGAAGCCAATCGCTGCATGACCTTTGGACACCGCGGTCAGGGCCAGCGGCAGACCAACGTATCCGAGGCCAACGACGCCACAAGTCCAACTATTTCCTTCGAAAAACTCAACAGGGTTATCCACGGGGGAGGATGCTAGCCGCCTGCGTTATTGATAGCTCTGATCAGGAACGACGCCATCTGTTGTCGGAGGACCTTGTTGTTCGGACAGTACCGGTCATTGGCGGGAGGATTGCAGCCAAGCGTGATGCCGGCCGCGGCCAACCGTTCGATGTCTGCTTCGAAGATCAATCCGTCATCGTCGACGAACGGATCGGGGGCGCGGTCTACGAGTTCGTACGCCCGACTGAGAAACGCCGCCATCTCGGCGCGCGTAACCGGTCGATCGGGACAGAAGCGGTCGTTGGCCGGTGGGTTACAGCCAAGGGTGATACCGGCAGCAGCGATCCGTTCGATGTCCGCCTCAAATAGCGTGCCGTCGTCGTCGATGAACGGGTTTGGTGCCCGGTCCACCAATCCGAGCGTGCGGGTGAGAAATGCGGCCATCTGACCCCTCGTCACATCCCGCGTTGGACAGAAAAACGTGTTTGTTGGAGGGTTACAGCCGAGGGTTATACGCCGCTCGGCAATCTCGTTGATGTCCTGCCAGTGCACCGAGTTACTGATATCGCTGAACGCATAGGGACTCTCGCCACCGTACGGGTTGTAGACCAACCCGGAGACTGACGGGGAGGACAGCCCCAGCTTGGCGTACTTCTT
>JAGXFS010000166.1 GCA_024637275.1 Acidimicrobiia bacterium | reverse complement strand
CCGGATCCTTTGGTGATCGGGTGCTGGCAACGGGCGAACACCAGGTCGAAGGTATCGGTGAATTTGGCAGAGTAGAACTCGGTCATTTCGAACGAGCCTTCCAGGTCGCCCCACGAACCGATGAAGACCTCATCTGCGACCTCTTGATACGTTCCGCTGCCCTCGTGGAAGGCGGCTCCCGTGATGTTTCCGTATACGCAGCCTTCCAGATCTCCGCTGATACTGTACGAGTATTCAGCCGCCAGCTCGTTACAGACTGTGCCCGACGTAGCCCCTGACACCTGCGTGTTAAGTACCCGCACGAAACCATCGTTCGCTCAATGCTTGGAGTTTTTCGGGTGTGCGATCGATCGTCCGCAGCAACCACCGATGTTCGGTGCGGCCGTCGTCGCCAGAAAATCCCAGGGTACGATCGGCCAATCCCGCTGAGAAATCTCGCGGACGGTGGCGGAAAACTACAGTCCGGGCGACATTGAGTGAGGAGTACCTCTAGATTTGACTTCAGGAGGTCGGGGTCATTGGACCCCGCCACGGGCACCAGCACGACCGTGCGGTCGTGCTGGTATAAGAGAGGTCATTACATGAGTCTTCGTATTCCCAAACCATTCCTGGCATTGGTGCTAGCCATGGCGCTGGCGATCGGGTTGCTCCCTGCCACGGCGGGCGCCGCTCCTGGCGGCGGCGGCGAGATCAAAACCCTGCAGATTCTTCAGTATTCTGACTGGCACGGCCAGTTGGATCCGATCGGTGGCGTCGGTGGCGCAGCCGTTCTATCTGCCTACTTCAAGGCCGACGAAGCCAACAACTCGAACACGCTGATCATCACCGGCGGTGACGACTTCGGCGCCGCCCCACCACTGTCAAGCTTCTTCGGCGAAGAACCCGCAGTGCTCGCCCAGAATCTCATGGGCACCGATGTCGCAGGCCTGGGTAACCATAACTTCGACAAGGGAACTGCCCACTTGGCAGGGCTGTTGGGCATGGCGAGTTACACGTATGTTTCGGCGAACCTGACAAACCTCGGCGACAACGGTCTCGAAGCGGTGAAGCCGTTTGAGATCTTCGACGTCGGAGGTGTCAAGGTAGCGGTTATCGGGATTACCAATCCTGAGGCCCCAACCTTGGTGTTCCCGGGAAGTTTTGGAACGATCAACATCACTAGCCCGGCGTCAGCGGCCAATAAAGCACGTTCGGACGCTGCAAAAGCCGGTGCGCAGGTGTTTATTCTCGTGGCGCACATGGGGGTCCGTGGATTCGACACGGTCACGAATGAGCCGTTCGGAGAACTCATCGACTTGGCGAACTCGGTTGGTAACTTTGACCTCGTTCTGGGCGATCACACCGACGTCAGCTACGTCGGGACGCACAACGGCAAGCTGGTTACTGAGGCCCGGTCGAAGGGCATTGAGTACAACCGGATTTCGCTCGACGTGCGGCTCAAGAACGGCAAGGCCAAGGTGGTTTCGTCCAGTGTTGAGACGGTAGCCGCCGTCGCTTCGGCGGTTACGCCGGATCCGGCGATCGTGGCCCTACTCCAGCCCTACCGAGACCTTCTCGGTCCGATCTTCAATGCCCAGGTCGGGACCTCGACGGTGTTCATCCCACGCGCTGATGCGTGTGGACGTTCAGACGGTCGCCTGTGTGAGTCTCTGGTAGGTAACACGACCACCGACGCCATGCGCGTTACCTATGGCACCGATTTCGCCATCACCAACTCCGGAGGGTTGCGGGCCAATCTGACATGTCCGACAGTCGACAACCCAACGGACTTCTGCCCTTCGTACACCCCGCTTCCCTACCCGATCACCCGGGGCCAGGTGCTCACGGTGCTGCCGTTCGGCAACATTGTGACGACGCTGACCGTCAATGGGGCCGAGCTCAAGACCTATTTGGAGAACGGCGTCTCGGCGCTGCCGGGAGCGAACGGGCGTTTCGCCCAGGTCTCGGGATTGTGCTTCTCGTACGATATCTCGGCGTCGGCCGGTAGCCGGGTCACAAGTGCGCTTCGACAGGCAGCGGACGGGTCATGCACGGGCGCAGCCGTCGACTTGACCGCTGCTTCGAACTACTCGTTGGCGATCAACGACTTCATGGCGAGTGGCGGCGACGGTTATCTGAACGTTGTCGCCCGGGCGGTGACCCGTGACTTCATGGATCAGGTGCTGGCTGACTACGTCGGTGCCAGCTCCCCGATCTCCCCGTCGATCCAGGGGCGGATTGCATGCACCACATCCGGTGCCACGGCTTGCCCGGTGATCCTCCCGTAAACGAGGAAGTGGTTCGACACGAAGGAGGGCGCCCGTGGGCGCCCTCCTTGCTTTTGGTGGTGGTTCCTATCTCTCGCTTCGGCGTGTTGCTCGTCCTGGCTTCTCAGTCACGCCAGGGCAATCCTCGATGGCAGCTGCGGCCCAATCCATGGTGTCCCGGCGGCTACTGCGATGAGGGCGTCCCAACGGGTGACTCCTGGGTTGGGGTCAGCGGACGTTCCTCGCACTACCATCGACTGCTGTGAGGAACGCCAATGTTTTCTAACCTCTTTCATCCCGAGCGATATCACGGGCATAGGCGCCGACCACCGTATTTTGAGGGCTGGTATTTCAAACTTGTCGATGCCACCGAAACGCACCGGTATGCGGTGATTCCTGGCATCTTCCTGAGCGACGACCCGGATCGTCATCATGCGTTTGTCCAGATCCTCGATGGGTCGACCGGCGAGGCCACGTACCATCGGTATGCGGCCGACGAGTTCTGGGCCGCCCGGGACGAGTTCGACGTGCACATCGGACCGAACCGGTTTTCGAGTGACCGGGTACTTCTCGACATCGCCGACGATGCGCGAACGATCAAAGGCGAACTGACGCAAAGTACTCCGACGCCGTGGCCGGTGACGCCGACCCGTTTGGGCATCATGGGCCCCTATGGTTGGGCGCCGCGAATGGAATGTAACCACGGCCTCGTGAGCTTCGATCACTCGGTGGCCGGAACGCTTCAAGTTGACGGCCAAGCGATCGATTTTGATGGTGGGCGCGGATACGGCGAGAAGGACTGGGGCAAGTCATTCCCTGCCGGATACGCCTGGATGCAGTCGAACCATTTCGACACACCGGGGACCAGTTTTGTTGGGTCGATCGCCATCATCCCCTGGCTGTTCTCAGCGTTTCCCGGGTTCATCATTGGACTCCAC
The DNA here is from genome assembly GCA_024637275.1 of Acidimicrobiia bacterium. GTDB lineage: Bacteria > Actinomycetota > Acidimicrobiia > Spongiisociales > JAENVV01 > JAENVV01. Next base: position 2,281 of record JAGXFS010000166.1, on the reverse strand, counting down.
CACGAGGGTGTTCTCCACCAGTTCGCCACGTACACCGGTGCCAAGACGACCGAATTGGCTTTCTCCGACGAAGCCATTGACTGGACGGTGGTCGATCGCAAGAAGCGACTTGAGATCCACGCCGACCGGGCCACCGGCGGCTTGCTGTACGGTCCGACGCGAACCGACATGAGCGACCGGGTGGGCGAAACGATGCTCGCCACGGTGACCATCAAACTGACCGACCACGCCGGCGGCGTCATCTTTGCCGGTGAAGGCCGCAACGCCGGCCTCGAAGTGCACGGCGACCTCGATCGATTGTTGGCGCTGCAAACCCAGGAACGGGCTGTTTAGGCCCAATCGACCCCGGCGCTCAGACCTGATCCTGCGATATCGTCACCGAGCCATGGGCATTAGTCAATCGAGCGACTACGAAGCCAGTGGCGGAGACTTACGCTCGTCCTGCCTTTCGTTGTTCGAATGCGGTTCAATCTCACCCGTCGACTGACTCCAGGACGGTCCGCCTAGTCTGCCCGTCATGAGTACCGGCCCGGAGACAGGTGCGTTCGCACTCCACCTTGGAAAAATCGCAGCTGCCCTCGACCGTTTCGTCGAATTCGAGCACCCCGATGCGCTCGTCAACGCCGACGTCTGGCGCAAGCAACTCGGCGGCCCGCTCCCGTCCGACGGCGCCGGCATCGACGCCGTGATCGCCGAACTCACGGACGTGCTCATTCCCAATGGAGCCCGGATCTCGGAGCCCGGATTCTCGGGATTCATCACCACCGGGCCAACCACGGCTCCGGTGGCGGCGGCAACCGCGAGTGCCATCGCCGCTCCCCAGCGCTACACCATGAATGCCTTCAACTTCGTCGAGGAAACCTCGCTGTTGTGGCTGGCGGAACTGGCCGGGTTGGGACCTCATATGAAAGGTGTTTACGTGAGCGGCGGCTCGGTGGCGAATCTTGTCGCGCTCGGGGCGGCCCGCCAACATGCTTACGAAGCTGTGGGCATCGACCCCGGGGCGGAAGGACTCAACGGTCTATCACCGGTCATCTATACGTCTTCGGAGGCCCATCACACGATCCAGCGCGCCGCCGGGGTTCTGGGTCTCGGACGGTCGGCCGTCCGTTTCGTACCGATCGACGAACGGCAACGGATGAGGCCAGACGCATTGGAAGAAATGATGGCTGCCGATCGGGCGGCAGGGTTGCTCCCCGTTGCGGTCGCCGCCGCCGCCGGCACAACCAATACGGGAGCCATCGACCCGCTGGCCGCGTTGGGTGACATCGCCCGGTCCCATGGTGTCTGGTTTCATGTGGACGGTGCCTACGGCCTGCTGGGACGGCTCGACGAACGGGTGGCTGATCGTTTCGCCGGACTCGAACATGCCGATTCGGTCATCGTCGACCCGCACAAATGGTTGGCCGCCCCGGTGGGCGTGGCGGCGGCCTTCGTTCGCGATCGGGCCATCCTTCACCGCGCCTTCACGCAGGGACCAGCCGAGTATCTGGAAGGTTCGTTTGTGGCCGAGGATGACGTCCACAACTCGTTGGATTCCATGGGGATTCCTTACGGCGATTTCGCGGTCGAACTCTCGGCCCCGGCTCGGGGGGTGCAGGTATGGGCGATCATCCGGGAGCTCGGAGTTTCCGGGATACGGGAGTTCATCGTGCACGACAACGACCTTGCCCGGCGGGTGACCACCGCTGCACGGGATCATCCCCGCCTCGAAGCGTTGATCGAACCGGAGCTGTCCATCGCCTGTTTCCGCTATCGGCCACCAAACCAGTCGCCCGCCGGGCTCAATGGCCTCAACGAGAGGATTCTCCGACGGCTGGTCCGCGAAACGGCCTTCGTGCCCAGCGCGACGGTCGTCGCCGGGTCATACGCCATCCGCCCCTGCTACATCAATCGGCGCAGCACCATCGCCGACGTCGATGGGATGGTCGAGGCGGTCGTGCGAATCGGCGACGACGAATCCGGCCGCAGTGCCGCGCCGGCTATTTGATTTCGCCGGCGTCGGGAACGGCTCCCCGACCCTTGACTGAGCGAGCGGGCGGGTAAATGGGTTCCCTCAGGACGAATCGCGTTGCGCTCGAAGCGGGTGCAACAGCCGACCATGTGCTGGCTGTCCTACGGGCTTCGCATGTCAAATCATCGAGACTGCACGGGTGATTCGTCTTCGGCGAGAAGCCGTGTGAGCGCCTCGGTTCTAGGGTTCATACCGAGAGCTTCGGTACTCGGCCAGTCGTCGATTTCGCCCCGGGCAAACTCGATCCACCCTTCCAGCGCCTTGAAT
>JAGXFS010000165.1 GCA_024637275.1 Acidimicrobiia bacterium | reverse complement strand
TGAGCAGGGGTTTCGCGGTGGTGGGGACGGCCGGGCTCGAACCGACGACCTCTGCCTTGTAAGGGCAGCGCTCTCCCAACTGAGCTACGTCCCCGTCCGCCATATGAGACCACACCGCTCCCCTGGTGTCCAACTCGATTGAAAGACACAAACTTCGGTGGTCCTGTCGGTACTATCCGCGACGCTTCCCCCTAAACAAAGCGACGCTCAATGACGGCCAGATCACAAGGTCCTGAAGGCAACGAAGACCTCCGGCGTTACCTGGACAGTGTCGGTTCGTTCGCACTCATCACCGGCGACCAAGAGGTCGAACTCGCCAAAGCGATCGAACTGGGGCGCGAGGCCGCCGAACTGCTCGACTCACACGAGGAGCGCACCGTCCGCGAGAGAGTCAAGCTTGAACGAGCGATTCGTAAAGGCTTCGAAGCTCGCCAGGCGTTCATCAACGCCAACCTGCGACTGGTCGTGTCAATTGCCAAACGGTATTCGAAGGCATCGCTCCCCCTCCTCGATCTCATCCAGGAAGGCAACCTCGGACTAATTCGGGCGGTCGAGAAGTTTGAATACCGCAAAGGATTCAAGTTCTCCACATACGCCACCTGGTGGATCCGCCAGGCCATCACCCGGGCCATCGCCGACAAGGGCCGCACCATTCGGGTGCCTGTCCACATGATCGACACGATCAGCCTGGTCCGGTACACCGAACAGCACCTGTTCAAGCATGCGGGCCATCCCCCGACCACCGATGAGATCGCCCTTGAAGCGGGGATCTCAGCTGCCAAAGTTCGTGAAGCCAAGAAGTACGCGCCCGAACCGATTTCGATTTTTGAGCCGGTCGGCGAGGACGACGCCGTGCTTGGCGACTTCATCGAGGATATGGCCGCCGAAGCGCCATTCGAAGCTGTCGCGGCAGCATTCCAATCTGCCGACGTGCAACGCTTCCTGCAACGACTGACCGAACGGGAACGTCTGGTACTCGAGATGCGGTACGGCTTGAACTCGGACGTGCCCTGCACCCTCGATCAAGTTGGCAAACACTTCAGCCTCACCAGGGAACGGATCCGTCAGATTGAGTCGAAGGCGCTTGCCAAGCTCCGGCACCCGTCAAGCCCGGCGAACCTCCGGCGACTATTCGCCGGCTGAAGCAACTGCTTCAGTGGTTCACGCGGACTTGACGAGCTGCCAAAGCTGTTCACGGTCAGCTTCGATCGGAGCGTCTGAGTCGTCTTTGCGGGGTCGTCCTCGACCACGCCGACGATAGAACGGCAGGCCATCCCAGAAGATGACACCACCCCACACTCCCCAGTCCTCACCGTTTTCCAGGGCGATTTCCAGGCATTCGATCTGCACCGAGCATTGCGCACAGATGGCTTGAGCTTTCGCCAGATCCCGGACATCCTCCGAGAAGAACAGGTCAGCTACGTCGCCAGGTACACAAAGGCCTTGCTCATATAGGTTGATCATGTTGGTTATCCCTCTGTCTTACCGACAACCAACCAAAAGAAAAGCCGCCGGTATGTTTCGGCGGCTCCTACAACGAAAAGGTGTACGTTTACAACGCGTGGAGCCGCCCAAGCGCGTTGAGGCCCGTCGGGACGAGGGTCCCGAAGGAAGATGCAACGGTGTGAATCATCTTGTTCATGTTGGTCGGCTCCTTTCCTACAAATCGTTGGCGAAATAGCTCGTGGACGTACCGTATAGGATCGCCCGACACCGAGTCAAGCTAATTTCCAGAATTTTTTCCGTGAATCCGATTGGCGACTTCGGTGAACACTTCGACGCCAACCTTGATCCGCTCGTGTGAGTCGGCAGCTTGCCATGGATCCCACGAGTAACCGGACGTCTCGAGGTACTGATCTTGGAACGCAACGACAATCCCGATCCGATCGAAATCTTCGGTCGTGACGGCACCGTCAGATCCGATGCGATACGCCTGACGCGACGACGGGTCCGCAATGCCGATCGCCTGGAACGGGATCCGCAGTTCAATGACGCTGGCTGAGTCGGCCCACATGGTCCGGGAATCGAACTCCGGGTCAGTCGGGTCCGATGTGCCGTAGCGGAGGGCTCCCGCCTCGAAGATCTCTGCGAGGAACTTTTGGCCGGTGGTCGGAATGGTCTGGGGGCGGTTGATGATGAGCCGATGTTTGTTCCACACCCCACTTCCCTCGGCCACATCGGCTTTGTCGACCTCGATGTAGCCAAGGTTGACGCCGTACTGGATGACGAACTGGTCGTTCGAAGCCCGCACCCATGCTTGGGCTTCAGCACCGGGACCGATCGTGATGGCGTAGTCGGAGCCGTCTGGTGCGTCCGGACGCGACGGCAGGCCATCAGAGCCCCCTAAGAGCACATCAAACCCGATGGTCACAGGATCGGTATCCCAGGCATAGGTCCCGTCGATGAACAGTCGCAAATAGAGATAGCCCTCGTCTTTGAGTGCCCGGACCTGCCGAACCCCGTTGGAGCTTTCGAGGATCACCTGCGAGCCGTTCTCTTTCCACTCCTGGTCGTCGCCATCGATGATCACCACGGGCGCCAACCCGGGTTCGACGGCCACCATCCCGAAGTGCGCTTCGTTGGTCCACGGATTCATCCACAGGGACCGCCGGCTGCGGGGCAGTTCAAAATCGATCGTGTTCCAGGTGAACTTGAACCACTCGTCGACCCATTCGAAGACGTAACCACCGGAGAAGCCGAGCTGATAAAGCATGTCGAGCATGTCGGCGTTCATTTCCATCATCTCTTGCTCGGAGTGATCCCCCTGGTCCCGACCCTTGGGACCAAAGTGGGCCGAACCGGCCGACGACGGAACCCCGAACTCATTGACGACCACCGGCATCCCAGCATGGTGGACCCGCAACGCAATCAGGTAGCCCGCATAAGGGTCGGCGCCTCCCCGGAACTGGCAGTCAGCAATACCTGGCTGATACCGAACAAAGTCCGGGTAATAGGGATAGGCGTGATAGCTGGCGTAGTAGCCGCCTGGCCAGGCATCAGTGGCGGCCACGAAGTTGGCGTCGACGCCGACCTTGTCTTCAAGTTCGATCGGCTCGTCGGGATGCGCCAACGGGTCGGCGGTCGGCCAGTTCACAAACGACAGAGGCATCGTCAAACCCCGTTCGGCCAGTCCAATCGCCAGATGGTCGAGCATGTCGCCAATCCAGATTTCGGTGGGGCTTGCCCCGGCGAGACTGGCGAAATACTGACCGGTCCGTGCCTTCATCCCGCGGTTCTTTTGATCGGATGCGAGCGTTGCCACCGGGTCCCACTCGACGCCGACCGCCCACGAGTACAACCAGGGAGTGATGTCGGCCGTGTACGTACCCGAAGCGTGGCCAGGTTGATCGGGAATGGTGATTGTGCCGGTGACGGCCCCGATGGAGTCGTCGATCTCGTCCTTCATGTCCGCAACCACACTCACCGCATGCAGGTCCTGACCCTTCACAAAGTCCTCCTCGGGAATCCACACCCCGTGAATCACGTACAGCGGAGCATCCGGATTGGCGGTGTTGTAGGCGACTAGTTCCTCATAGAACTCGGGCGGATGAATCGTATAAATGCGGACTGCCCGGAACCCCATCGCCGCCATCTGCGGGAACCAGCGCTGATAGTCCTCACGATCGAGGGCCAGTTCGCCGGGGGCGTGATTGGGAACCGTGGCGCCCAGATTGACGCCAACCACAAAAGCCGCGTCGGATCCAACGGTTTGCAGGAGCAGATCGGTGCCTTCGATTCTGGCGACCCGGCTCAACCCGTCCACGGCGTCCGGTTGGGGCGCCCACGAGCCCGTATGCGGGGCAGGAGATCCATCGGTCGGCAGCACACAGGTTCGGGCGACCGTGTCCTGGGGACGCGTCTCCTCGGTCGTGCAGGCACCAACAAGGAGCAGAAGGGCTATCAGGAAGGCTGGTTTCACCGAGAGCAACGTACCAGCCACTAGGCCCTACCTGGGGCTTTTGGCTTCAGCTGCTGGCGATGAGGACGTCGAGCTGTTCGCGCATGAACGCTTCGCCCCGCTCGCCCGACCACCCGGCGATCACTTCGCCATCGGGCGTGAACATGAGCGTGGTTGGTGTTCCGGACACGCCGAGGGCTTGCCAAACGGTCGCTTCTTCGTCATATCCCCAGACGATTCGCCCGGACGGGATCCATTCGTTGGCTCGAACCCCGAGGAGGTCGAGTCGAGAGCTCCCACCGAGGGCAAGGAACGTGACTTGCCCTTCGTAGTCAGCCGAGACCGTTTCGAGCAAGGGCAACTCCCTTGCACAGTACGGTCACCACTCGGCCCAGAACATGATGTAGAGCGGCGTGTCGAGTTGGGCCGTGTCGAATGTCGACCCGTCGGCCAAAACGACCGTGAAATCGGGTGCATAGAACACATCATCGACCTTCTCGACGGTTCCCGTAACGGTGGCGGGACCGTACTGCAGGGTGGCGCCATCACCGGCAACACCACCGCCGCAAGCGGTGATCAGTACGAGGGCGGCGCTGATCCATGTGAGTCGTCCCATGGCTACTGCAACCGACGACGGATGGTGATCATTCCGTTTCGGACTGGATTGGCGGCTCTCCAACAGTTCCGGAAAAAAAACCACTCTGCGCGTTCAGGTTTTTTCAGGCTTTTGCCGATAGAGCAAGTACTGACTTACTGAACCACCTCTTTGGGAGATGAAATGCGCAAGATTGCAACCCTGGCCCTGGCCTCCGCCCTATCGATTGCTGCCATCGCTCCGGCCGCCTTCGCCAAGCCCGCAGATTGCACCGGCAAAGACTTCGCTGCTTCGATGAAGATCGCTGCTCAGGACAAGAGCCTCAAGGGCGCCGAGAAGAACGCCTGGGCTTCCGTTGACTGCAAGGGAACCGTCGAGGAGGCGCCTGTCTGTGACAGCGTTTGGGGCTGCTTCGATTTTTGAGCCTAGGAGTGGACTTGGGCTCGACATCGGTCGGGCCCAGCTCGTTTAAGCCTGTTCTAGCCAGCCGTGCTCGCCGGTTAGGTTTTCAGTCGCCGGCGGACCCCATTCGATCCCGGCCGCGTAACCAGCCAGCTTATGAGGCACTTCGAGCAGATTCTGGAACACTTCCCACGAGCGTTCCACCTCATCGGCCCGCACAAACAGCGTCTGGTCGCCGTCGATGATGTCACCGAGCAGCGTCTCGTAGGCGTCGGGTAGGTCACCGAACGCTTCGGCGTAGGAGAAGGTGAACGCCTCGGTTTTGAGCGGCGCGTTGTCGCCCGGTCCTTTGACGTCGAAGAACAACTCGAAGCCTTCGTCGGGTTGGATGGTGAGCATCAACACATTCGACTGGGCATGGCCGGCGTGCTGGGGACCGAACAGCGAAATCGGGGCCTCTTTGAACACGATGGCGATCGACGTGGTTTTGGCCGGCAGTCGTTTGCCGGTCCGTAGCCGGAACGGCACGCCTTCCCATCGCCAGTTGTCGACGAAAAGTTCTAGGCCAACGAACGTCTCGGTCGAGGACTCCTGACCGAGGTCATCGGTGTACCCAGGGATACGCTCCTCCCCGACCTGCGACGCCGAATACTGACCCCACACGACCCGCTCCGGATCGATCGGCCGGATCGACGAAAGCACTTTGACCTTCTCGTCCCGGATGGCGCCTGCTTCGAGCTTCACTGGCGGTTCCATGGCCACCAGAGTCACCAGTTGGGTTAGGTGCGACTGAACCATGTCACGCAGCGCCCCAGCCTCGTCGTAGTAGTCGACCCGGCCTTCCACCCCGAGCGATTCGGCGACGGTGATCTGGACTTCTTCGATCCGATCCCGATTCCAGGCGCCTTCGAACAGGGCGTTGGCGAACCGGAACACCAGCAGGTTCTGGACGGTGTCTTTGCCGAGGTAATGGTCGATCCGGTAGATCTGCTCTTCCTCGAACGCCGAATGGACCAGGGCGTTCAGTTCGCGTGCCGAAGCCAGGTCATGACCAAACGGTTTTTCGACTACCAGCCTCGTCCAGCCCGCACTGCGATTCAGTCCAGCGTCGGCCAGGCCCTGGACCGTGGATTCGAACACCTGGGGCGGCAATGCCAGATAGAACGCCCGGTTCTCAGCGGTCAGTGAGTGTTCGTCTTCGATTGATCGGATCCGATCAGCCAGCGTCTCGAAACCATCCTCGGTGCTCTGATAGTGCAGACACGCACCACACCATTTCCCGGCGTCGTCCGGGTCGAGACCGGCAGCGACCAGCGCCTCCGAGGCTTGGGTCCGATATTCGTCGTCGGTCATCGGCGAGCGGCCAACCCCAAGGACTACGGAGCGACGGCCGAAGCCTTCACGGTTTTGGAGCTCGAAGAACGCCGGAATCAGCTTGCGGCGCGCCAGATCACCGGTCGCTCCGAAGATCACGAAAAGGTGGGGCTCGGCCTGACTATCGGACATCTGGTCGAACACCGACGGAGCGGCGTTTCCTCATACGAGGGCGGATCGCTTTTCCTCGATGGCTCCGAGCAGGCCTTCGAAGGCGTCGATGAACGCCTGGACGCCGTCGGTCTGGAGCTGATCGGTGATGGCATCGAGATCGACCCCTACCGCCGTCAACTGCTCGAGCACCGAGTGCGCATCGTCGACATCTTCCACCAGGGCGGCAACGTCGGCCGACCCGTGGTCGGCAAAGGCGTCAAGGGTGGCTGGCGGGAGCGTGTTGACGGTGTTGTGGCCGATCAAACCCTCGACATACATGATATCTGAGTAGGCGGCGTTCTTGGTTCCGGTCGAAGCCCACAGCAGCCGCTGCGGGAACGCACCTTTGCCCCATTGAGCTTCGAAATCGTCGCCGAAGAGTTCGAGATAACGCTGATACGTGACTTTGGCGTTGGCGATGGCGACCATGCCAAGCAACGGGGCAGCGACATCGCCGAGCTCGGCCAACTGATTGTCGGCTGCGGTATCGACCCGGGAAACAAAGAAACTGGCAACTGACGCCACCCGGGAAGGATCAGGCGCCTTTTCGATGCCTCGCAGGTAGGCGTGCGAGACGGCTTCGTAATCATCCATGGAGAACATGAGCGTCACGTTGACGTTGATATTTTCGCCAATCAGCGTCTCGATGGCCGGGATGCCAGCTTTGGTGGCCGGAACCTTGATCATGACGTTGGGTCGGCCCACCGCCGCCCACAGACGCCGAGCTTCGGCGATGGTGCCGTCGGTGTCGTTGGCGAGCGTCGGGGAGACTTCCAGGCTGACGAACCCGTCAGCGCCGTCGGTGCGCTCATAGACGGGAGCGAGAATATCGGCGGCCGCCTGGATGTCTTCGATGGCGAGGTGTTCGAAGATTTCAACCGGGGTCGCCGAGGGGTTGATGGCCACGAAGCGTTCGATGTCGTCGTCGTATTGATTCGAGCCCGCAATGGCCTTCTCGAAGATCGACGGGTTCGACGTCATGCCCCGCAGTCCATCGGCGACCATGGCGGCCATGTCGCCGTTTTCGAGCATGTCGCGTCGGATGTAGTCGAGCCACACCGACTGTCCTTGAGCTGCCAATTGTTCCATCGCGGAGGTCATACGGTTCCTAAGTCAGACATCTCGCCCATCTTACGACACCAACAGATAATCCGGACAAGGACCAGGGTCGAGGTGCTGTCTGTTTCCGACTCGACCCACTAGCGTTGCGGACGATGCGAACGCTGCTCGTCCTCCGTCACGGAAAATCTGATTGGGATGCCACCTTTGGCGATGACGAACAGCGCCCCCTCGCCAAACGCGGCAAGGATGCCGCCAAACGCATCGGCCTGTTCATAACCAACGCCGGCGTCGCTCCCGATGTCTGCTTTACGTCGCCCGCAGCGCGTGCTCGTGACACTCTCGATCTGGCTCGCAAGTCTGGCCAGTGGGAGACGTCTGTCCAAGAGAACCGATTGCTGTATGAAGGCGGCGTCTCCTCGATCATCAATCTGGTGCGCGAAACCGATCGACGGGTTTCGACAGTGCTGCTCGCCGGTCACGAACCGACCTCATCGAATCTGGTTTCTTCTCTCATCGGCGGCGGTCGACTCCGCTTCCCAACCGCCGGCGTGGCGTGCATCCAGTTCACGTCGGCATGGAGTGACATCGGACCCAACACCGGCGAGCTCCGCTGGTTCGTGATCCCCAAAATGCTCGAATAACCCCGGCGCCTTGTGCTGTTAGCGCTCGGTTAGCGCCCGGTTCGTGCTCTGACCGGACGTTGGGGGCCGGTAGGATCGTGAAACTATGGCATACGAACGGCTGAGCGGATTTCTGGACAGGCCCGGCGCGCCATGATGTCCGGTGCGCTTCAACGGCGACTCGTGACGATCCCACGCACCGCAGTCCTCTTTCTGAGCCTGACGATCCTGTTCCCATTGCTCCTTGTCGTCACGGGAGCCGTGGATCTGGTGCGCGGATTAGTAACCCGCAAGCCGTGGACAGCTACCCGGCTCCTGACGATCGGTTGGGTCTACTTGGCCGGCCAAATGGTGGTCGTCTTTGTCAGCGGATTCCAGTGGCTGGCGGCGCTCCCCTCCGGAAACAAGCGGCCGGCCAAGCTCGCCGAAGGGGCCTACGACCTGCAGGCCTGGTGGGTACGTTTCATCGTGGCCGGAATGGAACGGGTGCTCGGCCTCAGCTTTGAGAGCACCCAAAACGACGTGGTCTCTCCCGGCCCCGTGATCGTGTTGTTCCGCCATGTCAGCATCGTCGACAACCTGCTCCCCTATGTCTTCGTTTCCGATCGCGCCGGGATCCGGTTGCGCTGGGTGCTGAAGAAGGAATTATTGTCCGATCCGGCGTTGGACATCGGCGGCAACCGGTTGCCCAACTACTTCGTCGATAGGAACTCCGACTCGTCCGAGCAGGAAATAGCCAATATCGCAGCTCTCGGTGCCGACCTCGACGCCGACGAGGGGGTTCTGCTCTTCCCGGAGGGGACCCGGTTCAGCCCGGCGAAGTACGAGTCGCGGATGCTTCGCCTGTCCGAAACGGCGCCGGAACTGTACGAGGTCATGAAGGGCCACGACCAGGTGCTGCCCCCGCGAACCGGCGGGGTGCTCGCTTTGCTCGACTCAGGAATGGACGTCGTCTTCGGCATCCATACCGGCCTCGAAAGCGTGCGTGGCCTTAAGGAGATCTGGCAGGAGGCGCCGGTTGGTCGCCGGGTCCAGGTCACGTTCCGCCGGGTATCAGCCGCCGACATCCCGGCCGCAGCTGCGGACCGTGTCAGGTGGTTGCACGAGGAGTGGGCCCGGGTAGACGACCTCATTGTCGAGATGCGCCGAAGCTGAGTACCAACTCCCCGCTGTCCTAATTGAGTTCACAGCTTCGCCGGTACGCCTGCGCTTGTCACTCGCGGACGTGAAACAGTACGTTGGCCATCTTCCAACCGTCGGCTGTCTTGGCGAGGTGGACCAGGTCGAGATACTCGGGCGACAGCAACCGGGCCGAGGCGATGTCGGTCGCGATCTCGTCGACGTAGATCTCGAACTCGGGATCGGCCATGTCCCCGCCGCCTCCTTCGGTCAGTTCCAACATACGTTCCTTGGACACCGCTCGCAAGGCACTCCCGCTGGTCACGTCGACAACCGGCATCCGTTTGACCAGGTCGTTGTGGAGGGCGTGATCCATCCGGGCCGTGTCGCCGCCGTACCAGCCCTCGATGTAGTCACGCAGCACCGCTTCGATATCCGCCCGTATCTGACGATGACTGCTGGGGATCTGGCGTGGCCATGGGTGCTCCGGTCTTCGGTTACCGATGACCCTACCGATCGGCCGTCGGGGTGATCCTCGGAATGCTCGACCGAGTCTCTGAGTTGGGGGTGGCTTGGTGTGCGATCCGGCTCCGGAACAGAGCGACGGTTTTTCGCGCTTTGATGGATATACCTTGACGGTCGCTCACTCAGCGTGATATACCACCACTAGCGGTGGGGTGGTAGGCGCGAAGAGGGGTTCTTGCGTGAAGCGTCTAGCCATTCCTACCGTCCTGGTGTTCCTACTGATTTCTGCTCCGGCGTTGGCGTCATCCTCGGGCGACACCTTGCCCAATGGCACCCCGATCGACGTGACCGTTGATGCTCCCCTCGACGGCACCGAGTATGTCGTATCGTCCCCGTTGGGCACGGTCGATGTCGATGTGGTCGGTACGGCTTCGGTTGGGTTCGGGAATGCCGACGCCACCATCGTGTACGTCGTTGATGTCTCGGGGAGCGCCAATACTCTCACCGCCAGCGATTGCGGCGGTGACCAAAACGGAGACGGACTTTCCAACTCGATTCTCGACTGTGAGATCGCCGGTGTCGTAGCCCTCAATCAGGCCGCGATTGTTTCTGGCTCGGTCGACGAGGTGGGTGTGGCCGCCTATGGCAAAAGGGCCGTCGTCGCCGACATGACTCCCCTGGGTGGCGACGATCCAATCACCACTCCTGACGCCGGCCCCGGAGATGTGACGGCTGTCGTCAAGTCGATCACCGCCCAGGGCCTGTTCGGGCGGGCCGGCCCTGGCTTGTTCACTCCCAAGGACGCCGATGAGGCTGGCACCAATTTTGCCGCCGGTCTCGTGGCCGCCAAACAGATCGTCGATGCCAGCACCAATGGAACCAATATCGTCGTTTTCCTTTCAGACGGAGAGAGCAATTCCGGGTCCAGCTTCGACTTCGATTTGGACGCCCTGGCCGGCACCGGGGCGATCGCCCATACTTTCGCCATCGGCGCGTCCTCGAGTTGCACCGGCGGAATGGCCGGCACGCTCCAACACATCGCCCACACAACGGGGGGAATCTGCACCGAGGTCACCAATCCGGCTGATCTGGCCGGACTGATTTCCGGTTTCCTGGCGTCCACCCTCGACTCGCTTGAGCTGTCCGTCGATGGCGGAGCAGCCACTCCCGTACTGGGTGGAGACATCTCGCCCATGCTCCCCGCTGATGGCCCGATCCTGGTCGACTACACGACCCCGGCCACCAACCTCGGCGTGGGAGCCCACTCCCTTTGTGTGACTGCCTTCGGACACGACGCCGGAGGCCTCGGCAACAGCGGGCCCGCCTGCACCAACGTGTCCGTGTTCGCCATCACCCTGACTCCGCCCTCGGCCACCAAGGAACTCGGAGTTGACGCCACCCACACGGTCACCGCCACGATCTTCGGTGAGGCGAGTTCCGTTGACGGCCGCATTGTCGCGTTCACCGTCATCAGTGGCCCGAACGCCGGTGCGTCCGGTACCTGCACGCTGGCGGTCGACTGCGCAACCGACACGGACGGCCACGTGTCCTGGACCTATGCCAGTGATAGCGTAGGCGGTACCGACACCATCGAGGCTTGCTTCACGGTGGCTACGCCGACCGGCCAGGTCGGCTGCGACACGGCAACCGTCGAATGGGCGGACGCCACTCCCCCGCTGGCGGCCTGTTTGCCTGGTCCGAATCCGCACGGCAAGAAAATCCCTCCGGCCGGTAACAGCAGCCTGCCCGGTGCCAAGGGCGGCCAAAACGAGGACGGCTTCTACGACCTGAAGGCCGAAGACCTCGTCGACCCCAACCCGCTGGTGTACGTGATGGATCAGGCCACCCGCCATGTGTTCGGTCCTTATCCGGCCGGCACGATCATCAAATGGACCCAGGCCCCGGGTGCTGAGCCATCCGAGAAGAAGATCGGCAGCACCAAAGGCCGGGCCGGAGCCGTCGACTATCACCTGAAGGGTCAGGGCGACATGCTCATCTATGCCGTCGACGCCTCAGGCAACGCTTCAGACCCGTTGGTCTGTCTGGTCCCGCCGCTGCCGAAATAGGGGGATCGATGTCTTCGTTCTGTAGGGAGGGGCGGAGACATCAAGCGGCGCGATTGCGGGAGCGGGCGCCCCACCGACGTAGTGACCGGTGGGGCGCCCGCTCCCGCTCGAATACCTCCACCAGTCCTCACAGGCTGCGTCCACCGAACAGGTGAACAACCCAGCTCGAGCAGTTCGTACGCTACGGGGGTGGCCCGCCGCCACAATGTATCCAGACGATCTTGCGTCACGGGACCTCCACTACGCAACTCGCCAAAACTGCCGCTGGTACTATCTCCCTGGGTCGATTCGAGGGGCAACACATCACCTGTAACCAATGCGGAGCCGAAAACGGTGAAGAGGCCAGGTTCTGCAATCAGTGCGCCGCTGCCCTGACGGGAGGGTCGACTCGCCAGGCCGAACGTCGCCAGATCACCGTCGTGTTCAGCGACCTTTCTGGCTTTACGGCGATGTCCGAGAGGCTCGATGTCGAGGACGTGCAGGCGATCATGGGCCGAATCTTCAAGTCAGCGACGGGGATCATTGAACGCTATGGCGGACGGGTCGACAAGCTACTCGGCGACGCCGTAATGGCCGTCTTCGGCGACCCGGTCGCCCACGAAGACGATGCCGAACGGGCTGTGAGAGCCGTCATGGAGATTCACGCTGCCGTCGACGAGATGAGTCCGGCGATCGAAGCCAAGATTGGCCGCCCCGTCGTCATGCATTCGGGCATCAACACCGGCCTGGTGGTGACCAGCGCCAGCTCATTCGATTCGGCCGACACCGGTCCGCTTGGCGACACGATCAACCTGGCTGCCCGCCTCGAAGACCTGTCCGAGGCGGGTCAGATCTTGCTCGGTCCCGAGACCGCCCAACTGGTTGGCAACGTGTTCGAATTGGAAGAACGCGGCGAACACGACCTGAAGGGCAAGACGGGCCTCACGCCAGTCAAGATGGTCGTGGGAGTCAGACAGACGCGAACCGGGCCGTCGCGCAAACAAGCCGCCTTCGTGGGCCGTCATGAGGAACTCGGCGTGTTGCTGGCCGCCGTCGAAAAGGTTCAGGACGGCGAAGGCAGCGTCATCGGACTCCGGGCCGAGGCCGGGGCCGGAAAGACGCGGCTGCTGGCCGAATTTCAGGACCGGGTCAAAGACAACGTCGAGTGGTTAGAGGGGAGAGCCTACGCCTACGGGGAGACCATCCCCTTCGCAGCCCTCATCGACCTCATCTCCAATGCGCTCGGCATCAACGAAGATGACACGAAACAGTCGATCTCCACCAAACTCGAAGCAGGTCTGGCGGGTCTCGTATCAGACACCGACCGAGTTCTCGCTCCACTGAATCGGCTGTTCGGTCTTGATCCACGGCCCGGGTCGGCCATCGACAAGGACTCGTTCCAGGATCGACTGCTCGAGTCCCTAATCGCCGTCATCGACGGACTGTGCGAGCGGGCGCCGACAGTGCTGGTGCTCCAGGATCTGCATTGGGCTGATCCATCGACCGTGGGGATTTTCGCGAGCCTGATCGACGCGGTTCGGAGTCCGGTGGTGGTCGTGGCCAATTACCGACCCGAATTCGAGGGCAGCTTGCCCGGGCTTCGGGAGATCGAACTCAAAGCGTTGTCGCCACGCCAATCGGCTGCCCTGGTTGCCTCGCTCCTGGCCGTCGATGAGCCTCCAGCACCACTCGTCGATTTTGTCGTCCGGCGCACCGACGGTAATCCGTTCTATCTCGAAGAAATCATCAACTCGTTGATCGAAACGAACGCCCTCATTCAGACCGACGACGGTTGGCAGATTGCCGGATCACTCGAAGACGCCGACGTCCCCACGTCGGTGCGGGGCGTCATCGCCGCCCGAATCGATCGGTTACAAGACGACCGGAAGCGAGTATTGCGCGAAGCGTCGGTGGTGGGCCGCGATTTTCTGTACGAGGTGATCCGCCGGGTAGCCACCGCCACCGACACACTCGATCCCAGCCTGTCCGAACTCGAAACGGCCGACCTGATTCGGGAACGGAACGCCGAACCCGATCTCGAATACTTCTTCAAGCATTCTCTCACCCAGGACGTCGCCTACCAGGGCCTCCTCAAACCAGAACGGGCTGTTCTCCATGCCAGGGCAGCGGCCGCCATCGAAGTCCAGTTTGCCGGGCGCATCGAGGAGGTCAGCGAAACGCTCGCCTATCACTTCACCGAGGCCGGCGATGTGCACAAGGCGGTCGAGTACCGGCGCGCCGCCGGCCAAAAGGCGATGGACCGCTACGCGCTCGTCGAAGCCCAAGCCCATTACGAAGCTGCCTATGAGGCTCTGCGCGACGCCACTGGGGACGAGGCCGACCGGGCTCTTGTCGAGACCATCCTCGACTGGGCGCTCCTCTTCTACTACCAGGCCCGGCTGCTGACGCTAGGTGAACTGCTCGAACACCATCAAGAGGTCGTCGATCGACTCGGCGACGAGACGTTGCGAATGTGGTGGTTGATCTGGCGCGGTCACGTTGCCGGGTTCGAGTTGGATCAGGCCGACAACCTGCGACACCTCAATGAAGCCTTGGAGATTGCCGAACGCATCAATCACGAGGCGGGTATCGCCTACGCAAAAACATGGATGATCTGGGCCTATTTCATGACTGGCCAGCCAAACAAGGCCATCGAAGCCGCCGACGACATCAAAGATTGGGTTTTCGCCCACCGTGACGAGGACGCCTACCCGTACCTGAAATCACGCGGCACCCTGGCATACGTGATGGCTTCGGCAGGTCGGCCAGATGATGTACACGCCATGTCCGAAGAGCTAATTGCTTTCGGTCAAAGCGCGGGAAACAACCGATGCATCGCGTATGGCTACCAGGGCATTGCGTTCGCCGACGCGCTCGCACTTTGCTTCTCATCTGGGCAAGAGACTGCTCGCCGGGCCCGCGAGATCGCCAAAGACCCGATCTACAGTGAAACCGCCAACCTCACCGTCGCGGCGGCCGCCGTACTGATCGGCGATGGCGCCGCCGCTCGAGAGGCCGCCGACCAACTACGAGCTGCGATGGAAGCGGGAATCGATCTGCCGGCGCCCCTGTTTGTGGCTTTGGCCGAAGGCGCCGCGATGATGAGCGAAGGCGATCTGAGCGCTGGCATGCGCCAACTCTTCGACACTCTCGACGCCGCCAAAGCGAACTCGCGCATCTGGGAGTACCTGTTTGCCCAGGTGTACATCGGCACCACGCTCGCACGGATCGCGACGGGCGAAGCAACCAAGGATATGGCAGGCTTGGCCCGCAACCCGGGTTTCGTCAAATACCTCCTCCGGGCCAAACGTGACGGTAGGAAACTCCTTGAGGAAGCCGGAGACAGGTCGACCGCCTACGGCTACAACGGCCTCAAACGGATCAGCGACCTCGAACTGGCCAAACTTCTGATCCACACGGGTGAGCGTGCCGAAGCCAAACAGCTCCTTGAGTCGATCCTCGCCACACTTCCTGACAGTGGCAGCACCGAAGGGCGAGAGCGGGTCGAGCAGTTGCTGGCCGAGATCGGCACCTAGCGAGGGCACGACCAACCTATCGCTCGGCTCAGACCTGCCAAACCTCCGTTTCTCAGCAGATCATCGCATGTGAGATTGCGCTACCCATCGAACCAGAGCAAAGCCCCGATCGCCGCTAGAAAGCTGGTCACATCAGGGCTGTCCAACTCCACGCAAAGCCGTCCCTGGCGGTCGGCCGATACCATCATCAACCTCAGGGGGAGCCCGTCGCGGCTACTACCCCTCTAGGAGCGCCTCGAACGCTGTGACGAACTGCTCGAGTGCCTGTGCACCCTCGATCACGGAGGCCTGGCCGTCGAACAACACCACGAAGGTCGGTGTGGTGTTGAAGATACCGGTCAGGTCGTAGAGATCGTCAAGAACGCCTTCCAGTGCGGAACGGCCGCCGAGGCACGACGTGAAGGCCGCCTCATTCAACCCGATGTCACCGGCGAGACCGGTCAGCGCCTCGTCCGGTGGATCGACCGACCACTCCTCCACCGACTCGAACAGTCTGTCGCGCATCGGCCAGAACGCCCCCTGCTCGCCGGCACAGTCAGCGGCGGCCGCAGCCACAGGCGCTTGAGGATGAATCTGCAGCGGAAGGTGTTTGAACACCCACATGGCCTGACCGGTGTCGACGTAGCGTTCTTCGAGCAGCGGTTGCACCTCGGTGGCGTGCCGGCGACAGAACGGACATTGGAAATCGGAAATCTCAACCACCACCAGCGAAGCGTCGGGATCGCCGAGATAGGCGTCGCCGGCCAGGGTGTAGCCGGGTCGGTCGGGATCGGGGACCAGACCGTCGGCACTGGCCCACAACGGCAGGTTGGGTGTTTCGGGTGGCGGCTCAGCGGCAACCACCGGCGCCTCTCCGGCGATGGCGGCGTCCAGGACGGAGACGAACGTCTCGAGCGATTGCGCCCCTACGATGCCGTAAACATCGTCGGTGCGATTGTCGACGACCTGGAAGCTGGGCGTTCCAGAGAATCCGGCCGCCCGCCCCTCGGCGATTCGCTGGTCGACCATCGGCACGGTTCGACCAGAGTCGACGCAGGCCTGATAGGCGTCGAGGTCGGCACCGATCTCCCCGGCCACGGCAGCCAGGAAGTCGCGATTGTCCGGCACCGACGACCACGCCGCTTGTCTGGCGAACAGGGCGTCGTGATACTCCCAGAAGAGCGCCGCCCCTTGCTCGGATACGCATAGTGCCGCAGCATGTCCCGCCGGGGCGGTGGGATGCAGTTCGGCCAGCGGGAAGTCGCGGAACACCAGGTTGACCTCCCCGGTGCGGATGTACCGGTCGATGAGTTGCGGCGTGGTCTGGGCGAAGTGCCGCCCGCAGAACGGGCACAGATAATCGGAGAATTCCATCAACGTGATCGGAGCGTCGGGGTCACCCAAATAGGCGAATCCGTCGTCGTTGAACCCGACCGCTAATCCGTCGTATGTGTCCGCAGGCTCGGCAGCTACCGGTTCCGTGCTAGTGATTGTTTCGTCTGCTTCGGAGCAGGTTCCCGCCTCGATGCAGTCCGGCTCCGTGGTGTCGCTTGAGGCAACTTCGGCCGCATCCGGTGCCAGAGTGGTGGTACCGGTGCCAGTGGTACAGGCTGCGAGCACGAGGGCCAAGGCGAGGAGGCCGAGCAGCCAACCAGAATTCATGTGTCGTCGTACTACTGGTTTCACGGTCGCCAGCCTACCGGCAGGACCGAACGGACCTGCCGGCGCCAACTAGCGACCTCGCTTATCTCCGAAAGCGTCGAGCACACGCCACCAACTCAGGCTCGCCTCCCGCCATGGCAAGTGGCGCTCCGCCCGAATGGAAAGGGCCGGACCCGAAGATCCGACGCTTTCCTGCGTTGCTCCCGAATGGTCCTCGCTAACCGCTACCGGTGATGTACTTACAGGTCCCGTCAGCAAAGTCGACTCGGATCTTGTACGGGCCCGATCCGATCTTGTTCTTGAAGTCGAACCTCAAGATGGCTTCGCCTTCTTGTGGGACTCCACCCGTCCAACCACCGGTCAACGACAAGTCCACAAGTCCCGAAGTAGGTCTCGCTTGGTTGCCCGACCAGATAACCGGGGTGTCAACCCGCGCTTGCTGAAGATTCCCGTTGGTCGCAGGCCACGTCAATGAGACCGCCACGATGGTTTTCGCTTCACCCGTGTTGTTTGTCAGCCTGGCTGTGAACCGCTTGCCCGATAGCCATACCCGGATTATTAACGCGCGAAAGAACTAGTTCTTTTCAGTGCCTACCAGGGGATTTAGGCCCTAGAACTACCCGGATGTAACTAGAAGCAGCGGGAATGGCTTCAACCACAGTCAGTGGTGATAGAAGAGCGAGTTTCCCGACATTCTGGGGATAACTCAAAGCGACCAGACGCTATGCGTAGGATTCTCTGAGTCGATCGACCCCCTCCCGGAAGGAAACCTCCGGGACGTAGCCGAGTTCGGTCCGAGCCGCAGTCAGATCGAACCAGTGAGCGGTGGCGAGTTGTTCTGCCAGAAAGCGGGTCATCGGTGGTTCGCCGTCGGGCTGGAACCGGGCGTAGAACCATTCGGCGGCCGAACCGGCCGCATAGGCGATCGGGGCCGGAATCGTCTTGGTGATCGGCGGCAAGCCGGCCGCTCCGATCAGATCAATGACGATGTCGCGGATCGGCCGTGGTTCGTCCTGGGCAATGAAGTACGCCTTGCCCGAGATCGGACTGCCAGGAGCGAGTCGGTCGAAAGCGTTGAGGTGGGCGGCAGCCGCGTTGTCGATGAACGTGGTGTCGACGATGTTGGATCCGTCACCGACAAACCGCACCTTCCCGGTGCGGGCTCGTTCGATGATGCGGGGAACCAACTGGGTGTCGCCCGGACCCCACACGAGATGGGGGCGGATCGCCACCGTGGCGAACTCGTCGTCAGCCTGGCCGAGGACGTACTGCTCGGCGCGGGCTTTGGTGTCGGGATAGGGGGCGGTGAAGTGGTCGGGATAGGGGGCCGATTCGTCGACACCTTCGACGTCTCCCCCACCATGGACGACACTCGGCGTTGACGTATATATAAGGCGGGTGACACCGGCGGCTCGGGCAGCGTCGACAACCTTGTGCGTTGCGACCACATTCGATCGTTCGTAATCGGCGGCCGATCCGAAGACTCCCGCTTTGGCAGCGACATGGAAAACGCCATCGCAACCGGCGACGGCCCGGGCCGCCACATCGTCGTCGGCCAGGTCGCCCCGCATCACCTCAACACCCTTGCTGACCAGGGACGGATACTCGCCGCGGGCCACACTGCGCACCTGCCAATCACGGGCGAGAAGCTTGTCGATGACAGCGCCTCCCACGAAGCCACCGCCACCGGTAACGAGAACTTTCATCCGAGCCGCTTGGTAGCCCAGACCGCCAGAGCCGGCCGGTCGATCTTCGAGTTGTGCCGAACGTCGGTCGGGAACCCCTTGTGGGACAGAACCTGGACGACCCGATCGGCGTGGACCGCGGGAGCCTCGGGGTGGCCGACAACGAACTCGAGGATCTCGTCGAGGACGGCGTCGTCTTGGCCATGTTCGAGCTCGACACAGACAATGAGCTGCTGTTCGCCGGGAGCCCCAACCCCGACCAATGCGGCACGAGCCACGGCCGGGTGCTGATCAACAACCGCTTCAACCGGCACTGCCGGGATGTCTTGACCGGCGGCTCGCACTCGGTGCGAGCGACGACCCCCGAACCACAACCGACCGTCTTCGTCGAAGCGGCCGAGGTCACCCATCCGGTGGGCCACTTCGCCATCCCAGGCCAGCTTGGCCATCGCCTGGTCGAGCGGACGTTCGACGTATTCGAGACTCACATTGGGGCCTTTGACGACGATCTCACCATACGATCCGACCGGAACTTTGGCGACCGAGTTCACATCGGGAACTGGCTCGTCGATGACCGGAATGATCGTGACATCGACGCCGTCGACGGGGCGACCGATACAGATGCCGGCGTCGTCGATCGTGGCGAGTTCGGCGCTATCGATGGTCGCTACTGGCAACGCTTCGGTAGCGCCATAGGGCGTGGCGATCACGGTGCCGTCGGGCACCATGTCGAGGATGCGCCGCTGCACATGGCGACGTACCGGGGCGCCTGCCGAGAGCACCAGGTTGACGCCTTCAAGCTTGTCGCCGGTCGCTTCGCCGTAACGGCCGACCCGGTCAAGAAGAGCGGGAGACCCAAACAGCAGATCCGGTTTGAAGGCATCGGTCATCTCGATGATCCGGGTCGGGTCTACGTCGCCGGGTTTCGAAAAATCCATCCGGGGCAAATACGTGGTGAGGCCCATCAGCGGGCCCAGCAACGCGAACGGGGCAAACGTGGACAACGATTTCATGCCGCCTTCTAGGCCGTACATGGCGGTGATCATGTCGACCTGGGCTCCAAAGATCTTGTGGGTCATGACAACCCCTTTGGGCGGTCCAGTTGACCCTGAAGTAAAGACGATCGCGGCCGGTTCATCGGCGGCAAGCAGCGAAGGCACGATGGCGGTGCCGCCCCGCAGGAGCGCTCGGCCCCGGTCGGCCACATCATCGAGCGACAAGGTGCCCTTGTTGATCCGACCGGCGGACACGACGGTGGCACCGGGAGCCCACCGGTACAGGGTGCGAGCTGCCAACGCGGTTGGAATACCGACAAAACCGGTCGGGGCCGTTTCGTTCAGGCCCTGGGTCACCGACGCCAGGCCGAGTCCGGGGTCAATGAGAATCGGTACCGCACCTGCCCGCATGAGGCCATATCCGGATTCGAACATGCCTTTGCCCGGAGTGACCATCAGGACTACCCGTTGACCGGCAAAACCCAGGTCCACGAACCCGGCCGCCAGTTCACGGGTGCGTTGTTCAAACGCTCCGTAGGTGAAGCCCCGGAACTTGCCTCGCTTGCGGTCGGCGGCGACCACGGCGAGTTGGTCGGGGTGGGTCGCCGCCCACGTCGACATGCGATCGGTGACGGGACGGGTCATTGCAAAAAGGTGGCGATTCTCGGAATCAGATCGGCCCGTTCATCGTCGAGCACCAGATGATTCGCCGCCCCGTACCGGACCACTTCGGCTTCGGGGAAACGCCGGACGAACTCGTCGAGATAGTCCGCGTTGAATACGAAGTCTTTGGTTCCCCACGCCAGCATGACCGGCTTGTCTTCGAGCAGCTTGAGGTTTTCGCTGATCCTGGCGATCACATCGTGGGTGCGGTGGTCGGCAGTCACGGGAATGTCCTTGACGAACTCGTAGACCCCGAGTCGTCGTTTCCAGGAGAAATACGGTGCCCGATAGCCGCGCCGTTCCTCGCGTGACAATGCGGTCGTTACAGCGATCCGCACCGCTCCTTCGACAAACGCGTTGGCGCCCCTAACCACGGTTTCACCACCAGCCGACCGAGCGGCCAACAGGGCAGCCGGGATCCTTTGACCGTCGGGCGGATGAAAACCCGCCGAGTTCATGATGACGAGCTTGCGAATCCGGTCGGGGTTGTCGACTGCCCAGCCAAGGCCGATCGCTCCGCCCCAGTCGTGCATGACGAGGTCGACCTGGCCGTCGCCGGCAACGGTGTCGATGAATTCGCCGAGGTCGGCGATGCGGCGCTCAAGCGAGAACGGATATTCGTCTCGGGTGGGGTGGGCAGAGAAACCCATCCCGATGTGGTCCATGGCCAGGACCCGATGGTCGGTGGCCAATTCGGGGATTAGGTTACGGAAGTAGAACGACCAGGTCGGGTTCCCATGCACGAGCACGACCGGGGTGCCCTCGCCTTCGTCGACATAGTGCATTGCCAGTCCGCCCACCTCGGCACGGTGGCTGGAGAACGGGTATAGCTCGGAGGGGAAGTCTTCGGGTAGCACTACCAGATGAGTTCGTAGGCGGCTGCGTTGATTCCGCTTCCCATCCCCATGAGGATGACCCGATCGCTTTCCGACAGGCGACCGAGGTCATCCTGCATTGAGAGAAGCATCGGCACTGACGCCGGGCCGGTGTTTCCGAAGTTGGGGAATATACGTGGGACCTTGTCCGAGTCGAGTTCGAGCAGATCGCTAACGGCCTGGGTGTGGACCTGGGAGATCTGATGGATGGCATACATGTCGACGGTCTCGTCCTGGAATGCGAACTGCGAAAAAGCTTCCTGCCAGGTCTCTTTGGCGAGGTCGAGTCCGGCTCGTAGCAAACCTGCCGTGTCGGTGCGCATCTCATCCGGCTGGCCAACGCACAGCTGATTGTGCTGGGTGTTGGCCCGACTGAGCCCACCTATGAACCGATGTGGCGAATCGACCAGATCGCCGTTCGAAACAACCATCGCCGCCGCGCCTGACCCGAGCGTCAACGTCGCGAACTGTTCACGGAACATTTCGGGGGTGGCCGCATCGGAATTCAGGCGGGCGATCGTCGATTCGACGGCAAGCCGGGAGCCTTCTCCGTTAACAATAAGGCCATGGTCGATTTCGCCTCGCTCGACCATCGCCGCCACGATCGTCATCCCGTTGAGGAAGCCAAGGCAGGCGTTGCCGACGTCGAAGTTGAGAGCGGTATCGGGAAGCCCAAGCTTGCCATGGACGATGGAAGCGGTTGATGGCTCGATGTAGTCGCGACAGACAGACGTGTTAATAATGATGCCGATATCGCGGCGGTCGACGCCGGAGGACTCAATCGCCTTCTCACCGGCCAGAGCTGCCGCGTCGGAGGGAAGCACTCCCTCTTCCCAGAACCGTCGTTCGTGAATGCCAGCGAGGGATTGCAGCAGGCCTGGAGTGGCGTGTAGCCGTTCATACGAGCCTGCTAGTTGAGCGTCGATTTCGTCGGAAGTCACCACGATGGGAGCGTGGGCATGCTCAACGCTCGTGACCGCGATGTTGTTATAGCGTTGATCTGCCTTAGGCACCAGAGGGGGTCCTTCTCGGGGCTAGTTAGTTCGGGTCAGGTGAGTGTATCGGACCGGACGCGCTTTACACGATCCGGCGATCACTAGCCCAGCGGGCAAGTTCGTATCGGCTCGACAACTGCAGTTTACGCAGTACAGCCGAAACGTGCGTCTCAACGGTCTTCACCGAAATCGACAGCCGGGTGGCGACCTGTTTATACGTGTAGCCCCTGGCGATCTGGCGGAGCACCTCTCGCTCGCGGGCCGTCAGTTGATCGAGTTCGGGGTCGGATATTTCGGGGGCAGACTCAGCAAACGCATCGAGTACGAAGCCAGCCAACCGCGGAGAAAATACCGCATCCCCATTGGCGATTCTCGAAATCGCGTCGACGAGGTCGGTGGGCGAGATTGACTTGGTGACGTAACCTCTCGCTCCCGCCCGAATCATGGCGATCACATCCTCAGCTTTGTCCGAGACCGACAAGGCCAAGAATCGGATGTCGGAATCGTCGACTGAAATATTCTTCACGACGGCCAATCCTCCCCCGCCCGGCATGTGCACATCAACCAGAACCACGTCAGGGGTGAGGTCGCGAATGGCGGCGATGGCATCGTCAACGTCGGATGCCCAACCAACCACCTCGACGTAGTTTTGAAGTTCGGTCCGCACGCCGGTGAGGAAAAGTTCGTGATCGTCGACCAGAAAGACACTTGTCATTTGTCCGAACCTAACGGCATCGAGAGGTGAACTTCGGTACCGGAGCCCATCTCGCTGGTGACTTCGGCACGGCCGCCGTGGCGTTCCATGCGGCCGACGATCGAGTCGGCGATCCCATGACGATCACCGTTGATCGATGCGACATCGAATCCAGCACCCTGGTCGGAGATGTAAACATCGACATGACCTTCGGCTGTTTCGGCATAGACGGACACCCATGAAGCGCCGGAATGTCGGGCAGCGTTGGCGGTCGCCTCGCCGGCGGCTCGGACCATGGCATCGAGCGCCGGGCTGATCAGGGTCTCGCCAACCGTGACGAGTTCGACGCGAACGTCGTAGTCACGTTCGACCCGGCCAGCCATCGACTGGAGGGCAGTGCTAAACAGGGCCGAGTCGGTGTCCGGATCGGCCTCAAACAGCCATTGACGCAATTCGCGTTCCTGAGCTCTCGCCAGGGTGACCATCTTGTTCGGGTCCTCGGACCGCTGAATGAGCGCGAGGGTCTGGAGCACGGAATCATGCAGATGAGCGGCCACTTCGGATCGCTCTTCGGACCGGATACGATCACCGCGTTCTTCGTTGAGTGCCGAAACCAGTCGTACGATCCACGGGCCAACCAGCAACATGAGACCGGCAACGGTGATCACCACTGCCAGCAACGGCAATCCGAGCGGGGCCAACGAATCACGGGTCACGACGAAGGTCCCAACCCCCGCAAAGAGCACGAGTGTGCCAACGACCATCCTGCTCAACGGCGGGCGGACGGCGCCGTCGGTCCCTGGAGCCAGCCACGACGACAGGCGGTTGAAGTTGTCGCCTTTGTCAAGGATGGCGGCCAACCCGAACGAGATGAGCCCGACTGGCCAGACGACCGAGTCACCAAACCACAGGTTGGCGGCTCGCAACGTGATGAGTGCGGCTACCAACATGAGTGCGAGCCCGAGCTTCTGCGATCGTCCGATCGACCGTTTTGTGCCAACGTCGACGGCATTGACCGTGATGGCCACCCCGATAACGTAGGCCAGGAGGCCGACCCCGCCAGCCAATGCCAGTACGACGAATGCCGCCCGGACGTAGGTCGCAGACACGCCGAGCGACTCGGCTACGCCTGCGGCGAAACCCGAGAGGATTCGATCGTCGGATCGCCGGTACAACGCCGGGAAGGTTTCGGTGGGCTCCATACAGTTGATGATGGCACGGAGTAGCGTCTGCGCCAACGAGGTATCACCCTGATACGAACCCTGACCCTCAGGGTTTTCGGCGGGCAATACCCAATAGTCAGGTCGGCGGCGATGCCCCACGATATGGACATGAACAACTCAACAGAAACCACGGCACCGGAGCGTGAACCCTCACCCGACGTGCCGTTGGTCGGACTTGTCCGGCCAGTCAACCGGCGGATCATCGCCGGAGTCGGCAGTGGTCTTGCCGACTATTGGAACATCAGCCCATTCCTGACCCGTCTGGCTTTCGTGCTGCTGACCGCCGTCGGCGGCCTCGGGTTCTTGCTGTACGTGGCGGGATGGCTGCTTATCCCCAACGACGATGGAACCGAATCGATCGCTGAAGAAGCACTCCGTAAGGCTCGAACTGGCGAATCGCATGTCGGGATCGTCCTGATCGGTCTGGCCGCCCTCATCGGGATTTCGACCATCGGGGGCGTCGATGGCGGCCTGGCCTGGGCAGTGGCGCTCGGAGTGGTTGGGTACCTGCTGTACCGGGGCGATTTCGGTCAGGGGGATGGTCCCGAGCGCGACGCCAACGACCATCGGACGGCGCGGGCATACCGGTCGTCGAGGACGAGCTCTTCCGTTCTCGATCACCAGGAATTCGACGGACCGCCACCACCGCCGGGATCACAACGGCCGAGCCGTCCACCCCGCCCGCCACGTGAACCACGGAAACCACGCGAACGTTCGATCCTCGGTCGGCTCAGCCTGGCGGCCGGACTCATCACCGTCGGCGTCATGGCTTCGTTCGACAACGCCGGGGCGGCGATCGAGTTCCGCCACTACGTCGCGGCACTCCTGGTCGTAGTATCGGCCGGCCTCATCATTGGAGCCTTCGCGGGTCGGGCCCGCTGGCTGATCGCGATCGGGCTGCTCTTACTGCCTGCGGCGGCGGTTTCCCGCTGGGTTCCAGGCGACGCCTGGTTCGCTTCGGTGAACTCGATCGACGCGCTACGCATCGACCCGACCAACGTCGATCAAATTGAGGGCTTCTATGAGTTCGGGACCGGCGATGTCGTGTTCGATCTGCGAGACCTCAGCGGCGAATCGTTCGATCTTCAGGTTGAAATGGGCGCCGGCGACCTGCGGGTGCTGCTGCCAGACAACGCTGGCGACTCGAATATTCGACTGACCATGGGAGCGGGGCAAATCACCGTTGATACCGGCGAAGGGCCTACACCTCAAGTACAGGTTGAGGTTGGAATTGGCGGCATTAACGCCCCAGGCCCCGACCAGGGCGGCTTCGGCCTCACCTACGGCAATGCCGGAGATTCAGCCGGAAACGTACGCGTCGAACTTGGTATCGGCCAAGTGGACATCACGAATTAGGAGCTGATCATGAAACGACACCCGATCGACTATTTCTCATTGATTGCCGGCCTCGGTTTCGCAGTCATCGCCGCATCGACATTTGCCGAACAGTCATGGTTTGCAACCGGATCCTGGAACGCCAGATGGTTCGGTCCGATAATCCTCATCACCCTCGGATTGCTGGTCCTGGCCCCCAAGCGCTCATCGGTGCTCACGGACCAGACTTCGTCGGCACCCGAGATGGATTCGGAATTGCTGGCCGCATCGCACGATGAACTGCCCGACCCAGTGATCGACGACCTGTAACCACAAACAAGGAGAGGCGGACCTCCCTGGTCCGCCTCTCCTATTTCCCCCGTTTCAGGTGGCCCGACAAACACCGGGTCGGGCCGACAGAGCGGAATCGCTCCTGGGAAGGTTGATCCCGCTCCACCCCCACGCTCGAAACTGTACGACATAGCGCTGAACCGGCACTTAACGACAGCTTGCTCAAGTAGCCGTGACGAACCTCTACCGTGCAGCCATGCGGTCCCGAATCATTCACGCACTGGTGATGACGAGTTTGCTGGCCAGCGCTTGCACGCCCCAGACACTTCCATTCCCTCCGGCCGAGCCCACCGCACAACAGACCCCTTCGTTACCCCCAACGACGGGCTCGGGTCCGACGTCCTCGTCATCCGCAACGCCAACCACACTGCCTCAGCCTCCGCCCGTGGCCTCTGGACCCCTCGCTAGCGCCACAATCGAGACACTGGACGCTTTGTTCGGAAGCATCAGCGCCAATCTCGACCGTGACGCCCTGCGGGATCTCGCTTCCGCAAACGACGTGCGGGTCGCCTGGTTGCTCGCCGACCTACTCCGGTTCCTGCTCCCTGGCTCGGCAAACCAGGACGCCGTCGACAGCTTCGAAAGCCTCACCGGGGCTCAAATCGGTCAGGCGCCGGTCCCCTGGGTCGCAGCTAGCAATCTCCTGATCACCTGGGACATTCCCGCCCCGCCGGACTACGTTCGCTGGAAAGGACAACTGTTTTCGACGATCGACGAGCGGTGGGGTCCGTTCTTCGTCGAAAGTGCCTCCATCGACTACCGGTTGCTGTCGTGGGGCGGCGTCCGCCCGGATGATCGACCACTCGGCGACTTTGAAGCCCCTTGTCGAGGCGGCTGCATTCCTGCCCTGGACGACCCTGGAGTGACCGACGCGGCTGGCGGTGACTGGTATCCCGATGAGCGGCTTGTCTTCGGTGTGGCACTCAATGGACAAGCCCGTGCTTACCCAAAGAACATCATGGAAGTTCACGAGATGGTCATTGACACCGTCGGAGGGATCCGGATCGGCCTCCCCTACTGCACGCTGTGCGGGTCCGCTCAGGCCTACGACCTTAAGTCGGTTCCCGCAGGCATCGAACCGCCGGTGTTGCGGACTTCCGGGCTGCTGGTTCGGTCCAACAAGCTCATGTTTGACCTCAACACCTGGTCGGCTATCGACACCTTCACTGGTGTGGCAGTCTCCGGTTCCCTCCATGACGCAGGGGTAGAATTGACTCAGCTGAGCGTCGTGGTCTCAACTTGGAGCGACTGGAAGGCTGCCTACCCCCAGACGACTATCGTCGCCGAAGATGGCGGAATCGGTCGAACCTATGAGCTCGATCCGCTCGGCGGTCGTGACGCTGACGGCCCAATCTTTCCGATCGGGGCGGTCGACGTGCGGCTCCCGGTCCAGGCGAAGGTGCTCGGCGTAGAGACCACCGATGGGTCGTACGTGGCGTTCCCAACCACCGACCTGCGGGAACAGATGGCCGCCGGCGAACCAATCCTTTTTGGTGATATCGAGGTGGTTGCCGAAGCGGGAGGTTTCCGGGCCTTCCAGAACGACATCGAGATCGTCAGCCATGAGGCCTTTTGGTTTGCCTGGTCACAGTTCCATCCTGAGACGCGACTGTGGCAGCACGGCCTTGAGGGTTAGTGACTTATCTGGCGGCGAAAATGTGGACCGTCCAGAGCAGCCCGGTTTCGTCGATCCAGGCGCCAATCCCCACATGGGTGAACCCGCCGTCGGTGATGTTGGCGAGATGACCCGGCGAACCAGTGAACACGCCGTACAGCATTTGTGCCGTGCCGCCGGAACCGACGTTCTCGGCGCTGACGGTCCAACTGTTGTCGATGCCGCCCATACCGCTATGCGAGATCGAACCGGCTAGCGCCATCTGCTCGGCCCACCATCTGGCGTAACCATCGAGGCCACCATCGCGCGACAACGCCCCGACCCCGGCCGATGACCGGGTGCCGTTGATCAGCGAAAGGAAGGTCGACTCATCGCCGCTTGATACGTAACCGCCAGCAGGGGCAGTAGTCGTAGTGGTGGCCGGAATAGTGGTGGTAGTTGTAGACGGGGCGGTTGTCGTCGTGGTCGTGCCATTGTCGGAAGGAGGCGTGGGGGGTACCGTGGTCGGCGTCGGGGTGGTTGCCGGATCAGGAGCTTCCGCTGGCGTCGGAGCCGGGGTCGTTTCGGACTCACCGCTCTCTTGATTTGCATCGGTGCCGGGGCCCTGCAACTGATGCAATTGACTGTCGACCAGCGCCATCAAAGCTTCCGGGTCTTCGGTGGCCGCCAGCCCGCCGATCGATCTCCAGTCGCGCGTGGTGACCGGCGCGATCGGGATCGCGGCGAGCGCATTCGCCACGTAAGCAGACGAAATGAAGTCTCTCGGCGGAACGTTGACGAGAACCGCCACATGGCTCGCAACCTGGTGCTTGGCAACGATGTTCTGGGACTTGGGAGCAGCTTCAACGCTGCGAGTGGCGAAACTGACGGCGCCGACCGCTGCGATTAGAACGGCCAGCAGGGTTCCACGCAGCGCTGCGCCACCGAGGAGAGATTTCATCAAGCAAGCTTCTCTACTAGGGGATTGAGATCACCCTAGGCATGTCCGTGTTACTGACCCCAATTCTGTGAGAGATTTCTTGTGACTGTGCGTGACCGAGCCTCGCGGGCAGTTTCACCACGCACAGCGTCGACCGGTGGTTGATCAGCCTGGCTGGCAGGAGGGGCAATGCCAGATCTTGCGCGCCCCATCTGAGTTCAGTCGGATCGGAGCTCCACAACGGTGGCACGGCAAGTCTTCGCGCTGATAGGCGTAGACGCCCTCCTCTCTCGTGAGGCCCACCCGGGATCGAACCCCGATGTCGTGGGGTTTTACCGTGAGAATGTCGCCGAGTTCGACCCCTCGTCGTAACTCGGTCACCGCCAACTTCCAAAGTGTCATCGCCTCGTCGGCGGTTACGTCATTGGCGGGCATGGCGGGATGCATCCCGGCCAGGAACAGCAACTCGGCCCGGTACACATTGCCGACTCCCGCGATAACCGATTGATCGAGCAGGGCGGCGCCGATCGGAACCCGCTTACGGGCGAGACGCTCCACGAACTGGTGACCGCGCCGCGGCATCGAAATCGGATCCGGTCCGAGGTCCCGCCTGATGGCCTGCTCTTCATCGGGCGTAATGACGTCACATACCATGGGGCCGGCCAGGAACACCGACGCCGAGTTGGATTCGAGAACCAGACGGGTGGCAGGAGTCGGCGTAGGGGCCGGCCCCAAATGAATCTGGAACTTCCCGATGAGGCCAAGATGCACATGCAGGCGCAGGTCTCCCTCCCAACGATAGAACAGGTGTTTACCGTGAGCGTCGAGACTTTCCAGCGAGCGGCCGTCTAGGAGTGCCGCTCCGTCACGGAACCGTCCCTGTGGCGACGTGGCGCTGATCGCTTGGCCAAGGCCGAGGGCGGCCGTCTGCAGGCGCACGTTGCGATGGGTGACGTGGCCTTCGGGCATGGAGGTCCACTTTACTGTGGCGGTGGACTACCAGGTCACCGTGGCCGAAACGGGCCGATGGTCGGAGCCTTCAACATGGGCGACCGAGGACCGCACGATTCCCAGGCCGGATGACACGAAAATGTGATCGATTCTCAAGCAGAGCAGCGGTCCATACCCGTGCCACGAGCACGCGGGCACGATGCCGTAGCCGGCCGGTTGAAGCTTCAACTCCGACCGTATCCGCTGCAAGGCCGACGAGTACACGGTCGTACTGAGATCACCCATAAACACGACCTCGTCTGACTCGGCGGCGATGCGGTCTTTGATCGTTGCCAGGAGGGCGTTTCGTCGGTCACGCCCGGTGTGATTCTCAGGTGACGGCAGATGGGCCAGGTAGACAACCACCCGCTTGTCCGGAGCAACTTCCAGGACAGCTCGCACGAACGTGCCTGATCCCCCGTCATCGAAATACTCGGCGTCGGCAATCTCAAATCGTGAGACCAGGCCGACCTCGGTTCCCGCAGCGGTGCAGTCACAGGCCGACAGATAGGTGTAGTCGACCCCCATGTTGCTGGCGACAGCATCAAGCTTGGCCCGGGTGATCTCTTGGAGACCAATCACATCCGCTTGGCCCAAAGGAGGAGCGTCGGCACGAGTAAACAGGGCGTTGTAGGTCGTAACTTTGAACGTGTTCGACGTCGGTTGAACCATGCCCGGATCGCTCCACGGAGACAGGAACAGTGCAATAAGCGCCATCGCCGACACCGTGCCACCGACTGCCCGGACGAGGAACTGGCGTTTGCGTCCGGTCGCTACCGCGGCGAGATGGAGGATCAGGCCGAGAACGAACACTTGCGGCAGCAGGCTCACGATCTGTTCGGTCACCGATGAAGAGATAACCAGCGACGCTACGAGCACCGCCTGGACGAGCACGGCCAGCGCGGAGAGCAGTTGGCCCATTCCACCACGCTGATCCCAGAGTTCGCGGCTCGTTGCCACCAGGTCATTCACCAGCTCATTTCGGGACTGCGAGTCCCGTAGCATCTGCATCGACAGCAAGCTACAAGATCGGAAGCCGTATGCGGTTCAGGGAACGCCGAAGAACCAGTCGTCGTTACCTCGCCATGAGATCCATCTTGCTCATCGCCTTGATGATCAGCGCTTGCCAGCCGACCACTGTCGACGTGACAACTCCTGTCGCAACTGCGTCGACCACCGCTGATACGACGAGCCCGTCAGCTCCGATCCCGCCCTCGTCGACCTCCACCACCCCGTTGGTGATCGAACATGCGTCGGTCTATCCGTATCAGTCGGCAGCGGCGATAGCCGAAGCACTCAGCACGCCACTGAACCGATCAGAGGACTTCGACTGGGGCCTTGACTACGTGAAGTGGGTCGTTGGATGGGACGAGACAGTGTCCTACGACGGGACGGACGGGACCGACCAGTGGGGCACGTTCTATCGATCGAGCCAGGACGACACCATCTACGTCCTCATGGGAATTCTCGGCCACAACCCCCAGAGTGAGACCGTTGTGGGGGTTTATCAGGCAACCACGTTCTTCGACGCCGAGGGCTACGACCTCACGATTGAGCTGCGCGAGTCGGACGACGGGTGGGCATTGGAGCTGACCCCTCCCCCGATCGAGAGCCTTGGCTTGCCGCCCGGAACGGTCGGCAAGGTGTTGGTTCAGTTCGAATCGGCGTCCTATGAGAGCGACCTGGCGGCGGGGACCACCACCGTCAGGATGAGCAACGAACCGCACACCTGGGGAATCCTCCAAATCGCCTACCGCGACCCGACCGGCCACGCCGTCGGCTGGCACGCGTTGGTCATCAACCCTGCCCGCCGATAACCCCGTTAACGATTACTGGCGGGCTTGGGGCCCGCCAGTAATCCGTGTTGTTGGTCTGCTTATGTGGTGGCTCGGTGACGCCCACGACGACGCTGCCAGAAGTAGGCACCGATGAGTAATGGGGCGATCGCCACTGACAACCCGTCCTCGTCACAGTGACCGGGGCCAATGTCGCCTTCGTTGTAGGCCGCCAGCGTTGAGGCGTAAGCTCGAATATCCTTGCCGGCCTTGCCCTTGAAGTTGCCATCTGGCAGGTTATTTGTGAAGAAGTCTTCACCGTAGGCGAGAGCCGCGTCGACGGCCGGGGTAGTACCCGCTCCGTTCAGCACGTTCAGCTTGGCGGCGATCCACTGGTGTGCCAACTGGTAGTAGGCGTCTCCACCCTTCGGTGCCGTCCACATGACCTCGAACCAGGTCTTGCCGGAATCGAAGAACGTCTCGTTGGCTCCTTCTACAGTCCCATCACCGTCCATGTCGCCCAGCAGCAGCCAGGTGTCGTCGGCGGGTGCTCCGCCCCAGAAGGCCGTGTTATGGGTCTTCCAGTAACCCTGAGTCAACGTGCAGCCGAAGTTGCAGGCCACCAGGACCGGCACCTCACGGGTCGCCGTATCCAGCTGAGCGCCTAGCGAACTGTCGTCATTGACGTACACCGTTGCATCATTGACGATCAGGTTCTCACCACACTCGAGGAGCGCAGCTGGCGAATGGCCAGGATCCGACGACAACAGCGTCGACACCGTGAACATCTTCGGAGACTCGCCCACCGTGGCCGTCCCAATCTGGGACTCGGCTCCTCCGTTGAAGGCGTCAGTAACGATCACCGAGTCGTTCACCAACGTGGTCGGAGCACCGAACACGACATCCTCAGTGCCGGTGAAGACCGTGTACGGCGCCTGGGCCAACGTGGCAGTTGCCGTATTGACGCCATCGTCCGAAGTGTCGTATCCGTACGTGCAGTCCAAGCTGCCCTCGGCGGGCACCTCTACTGCAATGGACTGAGGACCATCCACGACGGGATCACAATCGACCGAGAGGGCCATTGGTAGTCCACCGGTTGGGGTGAACTCATCAGCAACGTCAACCATGGCCACGACGGGAGACGGGTTCGTGATCGTGATAACCCCATCAACCCGGTGATCCGAGTCGACATACGGGATATCAGCCAACGAAACCGTGACCTTCCAATCGAGCAAGTACGACTGGCCGAACGCCAGCATGAGGCCATCAGGTCCGATACTGACACCACCGGCGTCAACTGCGTCCTTGACGATCTTCCAGTCATAGGTCCTGGTGTAGGTCGTGACTGCCGTCTTCGAGACGCCCAGTGCGTAACAGTTGAGCGTTACGGTCGCATCATCGTTAGCCCCGGTTTCGTCGATGGTCGCTGTGTTGACGATCGTGTCGGTGTAGACACCGTTGGTGTATCCCGTGAGGTCGGTCGGGCAGGTGAACACCCGGCTGTAGTCCAACGTATCGCTCGTCGCTATCGGTCCGAACGTACGGTCGTCGGCCTCATCCGCGCTGGCATTGTCGTCGGTCACATTGACCTCGTTGAAGCCAACGACCGAGCTTGTCCAGCTGATATCGACCGTGGCCGACACGTCCACGTCATTTTCAGTGGTGACCGTGGCCGTGTTCTCCTCTGCGTCGTCGTCCGACGGACTGGCCGTGTAGTCACAGGTGGCTGTGGTCGCTGCTGGGATCTCCAGCGAGTCGCCGGTTAACGTTCCATCAGTACAACTGTCGATGGTCGCATCGGTGAGGTCGTCGAGTTGGTCGGCGACCGTGACGGTCATCGACTCTGATGGATGCGGGTTGGTGATCTCGATCTCGCCGGTGACCTCGAAGTTCTCGTAGGTCACTGTTTCGGTAAGTCCGATCTCGTAGTCGTGCGTGATCGACTGGCCAGCGAACAGGTCATAGGTTTCGTCAAAGTCCTTCTCAATGTCCCATTCGTGGACTTCGTCGGATGTGCCATCGGCGGTCTTCGACACGACCGGGATGTAGCACGTCACCTCGACGGTTGCTGTAGCCGGCGTTCCGAACTTTACGTCCAGTTCGTCGGTCAGGGTTGCCGTGTTATCTACGGAGTACATATAGGTTCCGTCGAGCCCATAGTCGTTCACGTCGGTCGAGCACTCGTACTCTGACGAAGTTTCTATCGTGTCGTCGCCTGCGAACGGACCGTAGGTGCTGGTTCCATCCTGGTCGTTTTCGTCGATGACACCGACCTCCTGGACACCGGAATCAGTCGTCGAGTAGATGAAGGGCTCCGTTGCCTCGTAGTCGATGTCGTTCAACGTCACCGTGACCGTGTTGGACGTTGCGTTCCGATCCGGATCTGCGACATCGGTGTAGGTGCAGCTGAGCTCGCCACCGCTTGGGATGGTGTAATCGCCCAGAACAGCCGCGATATTGCAGTTCAGGGTTACAGGTGTGCCATCGGACAACACGTCAACGACCGGGACGACCAGATCGTCTTCCGGATTGGGGTTGCCAACCGTCACCGTTCCGGACACCATGCCCGGTCCGTCCTGCTGGGTCAGGGTGACATCGATGTCGTAATCGTGCTTGACACTGTCACCTGCGAAGAGGTGGTACTCGCCGTCGTCAACCTTGCTGATCTCCCACGTGTTGCCGATGTCGTAGGTACCTGACACCGTCTTCGACACGTCAGGCTGGTAGCAGTTGTAGAGGACGTCGGCGTCGTCGCTACCACTAGTCGCCGTAGTATTCGTGACGAACGTGGCCTCGTTGTTCTTCTCGCCCCCTTCTACACCGCACGTAAACGTCTCGTTGTAGGTCCAAGATGCGTTACTTCCAACGTTCAGCCACTCTTCGCCATTCGTGTCGCTGACGTCAACCGATCCGTCGATGACGGTCGGTGTGACCAATGAGAAATCAACGGCTTTCGTGCCCGAATAGTTCTTGGTTCCGCCGGTGATGTTGATGTTGGCCGTTGCGGTGTTCACGCCAACTAGAGCACCCACGGGACCCACAATCGGCTTGTCGTACGTGCAGGTCAGGGTGGAACCAGCGGCCAGCGTGTACGGGAACGTGACACCACAGTTGAGAGAGATGGGGATGTCTATGCCACCCAGATTGAGAAGATCCGTAACGGAGTTGATTGTGGCGGGAATCGCCTTCGGGATTATCTGGCCGGGTCCGGTTGGGTTCTTGATCGTGACGGATCCGGCAACCTTGGCATCTGACTCTTGGCCCTCACCCTTCGTGACCGAGACTTTCCAGGTCACGTCTTCCGAGTCACCCGTGAACATATCGAGCGTCTGTGCATCCTCAAATGCAGTGTCGTCATCTACATCTACATCAGCGCCATTGGCGACCAGCTTCTCAATGGTCCAGGGATAGGTGACCGTGTATGTGGGTACGGCCGTTTTCGTGACGTGCACCACAGGCAATAGTCGTGTGTTCCATTCCTCAAACCCAGCCGTCACGTTCCAGTTGTAAGGCTCGAACAAGCCACCGGCGACACCTGTTGGATCAAAACCGCCCTTCGCGGTCCAAAAGTAGAGCCACTGGTCGCAAGCGGCGTTGCCATAGTTACAATTCGCCGGGAACAGGCTATTCGGGATCAGAACCGTAATATCTGCGTTACCCGATCCAGATTCACCTATGCCAGTTCCCCCACAGGAGGCTGCGCCGGTTCGCTGGGAAGACATAAGAATTGGAACGTCGAGGTCGTATATCTTCATAGCTGGGTCACCGTCGTCGTTGGCGAAGGAGTCGCTCGCCTCAACAAACCCCTTGAGACCATTTTGCTCATCGACGAAGATCCGGATGTCGTCAACCGACATACACTTGTCGTTACCGGAGTCATTGGCATCCAGCACGAACTCTCGGTAGAGCTGACCCTCGAACGTTGTTTCGGGGATGGCGGCCACCGAGAGATGAATCGTCCGCCCACCACCAAAGAACGAATCGTAGGTCGTATCTGCACC
>JAGXFS010000164.1 GCA_024637275.1 Acidimicrobiia bacterium | reverse complement strand
CGACAAGGTCAGAGAAGACGGCGTCGGCCGAGGCGAACAACGAGCCGAAAACCAGCAGGACCGAGATGCCTACCAACAGGCCGACCAGGACAGGCCCGAGAGAGGAGTGCCGATTGTGTGGGAGTGATCGTATGGTGGTGCCTGGTCCATAGGCGGCGGCTGCGATGGGGGGAACCGTGACCGCCAAAAAGGTCTGGCTCACGGTCCACTCCGCGACGGGGCGCTTGGTCGAATACGCAGCCATCGTCACCGTGATCACTCCGGCCATCGCATTGAGAGCAATGAGTACCTCACTCGCCCGGAAAGCCAGGGCTGCGAAGAACGACGCCGCCGCGTAGATCAACCAGCGGTTGGGTTGGCATTCCGACGGACCAAACCGAACAGCCAGAGTCAACGCCAGGCCCGCTATCGCCGCCCCAAACCCCGGTAGGTGACGGAAGGCAAGCGCCTGGACGATATAGCCGACGGCCAATGCAGCGCCGATGTAACCGAGGTTCAGCGTTGGCTTGGGAGCTGTCTCGGTTGGCATGGGAGGCGGCTTGGTTTCCATCTGGAGCTCCGAACAGCGGTCGAATTGAGACAACGTGTGATGTACGGAGAGTAGTTCCCGCTAGTACGCTCGGCCTCATGTTTGACGAGCTGAAGAATCGCGTAAATGATCTGTTCCCGACCGTACTGGACGAGTTGGAGGATCTCGTGCGGATCCCATCGGTGAGCGCCACCGATCCGGCGGCGGTTCGGAGGTCTGCCGAACACGTTGTGGGTCTTCTTGAGGCTTCGTTTTTCGAGAATGTTCGGCTGCTTGAGATCGATGGGGCTCATCCCGCAGTCTTCGGCGAGATCCCGGCTCCAGATGGAGCGCCGACTGTCCTGCTTTATGCCCATCACGATGTTCAGCCAGCCGGGTTTGGTTGGACCGAGGACCCGTGGGAGCCGCGTCATGAGGGCGGGCGAATGTTCGGTCGCGGTTCAAGCGACGACAAGGGAGGCATCGTCACGCATACTGCGGCGGTTCGTGCTCACAACGGAAAACCACCCGTGGGCGTGAAGGTGTTCATCGAGGGCGAGGAAGAGATCGGGTCGGCCAACCTGGTCGCTTTCCTTGAAGCGTACGGCGACCTGCTCGCATCTGATGTCATCGTGATCGCCGATGCCGGCAACTGGCGGGTCGGCGTTCCGTCGCTCACCGTTTCTTTGCGGGGATTGGTGGATTGTGTGGTCGAGGTCCGGACCCTCGAGAATGCCGTGCACTCGGGCATGTTCGGAGGAGTTTTTCCGGACGCCTTGACGGTTCTGTCCCGGCTGCTCGCGACGTTGCATGACGATGCGGGCAACGTGGCGGTCGAGGGGGTCCACATCGGCCCGGAAGCCGGACTTGATCTCACCGAAGAGGAGGTGCGGGTCCAGGCTGGCGCACTCCCAGGAGTGCAAATCATCGGTGACGGCAGCCTCGAGGCGAAGACCTGGAGTCGTCCGTCGGTCTCGATCCTGGGCATCGACGCTCCTCCGGTTGAAGGGGCGGTAAACGCCATAATCCCGTCCGCCCGTGCCAAGGTCAGTATGCGTCTTGCTCCGGGTGACGACCCCGCCCGGGCGATGGCAGCGCTCGTCAAGCATCTTGAATCGAACGTCGAGTGGGGTGCGCATGTCGAGGTGACCAAGGGGAGTTCGGGGGAGGCGTTTGAGCTTGATACAAGCGGATCGGCCTACGACGCATTTCGGGCAGCTTTCGCAGAGGCCTGGGGTAGCGCTCCGATTGAGATGGGTGTCGGAGGTTCGATCCCATTCGTAGCCGCGTTCTCCGAAGCGTATCCGGAGGCAGCGATCTTGCTCACTGGCGTCGGCGATCCGGGTTCGGCGATCCACGGCCCCAACGAGAGCGTCGATGTCGAGGATCTTCGCAAAGCCTGCCAGGCCGAAGCCATCGCCCTAACCCTCCTGGCCCAGCAGTAGCGGACTGGCTTTGCCAACCGGCGCGAGCCGCTGGCTAACCTGCCGGAATGGACATCATCACGGCGGTCTTTTCGGCGCTTGGCCTTTCGGCCAGTGCCGGACTCAACGCCTACATTCCTCTGCTCATCATGGGCCTCGTGAATCGATTTACGGGCCTGATCGAGTTGTCGGCTCCCTACGACCTGATCTCGAATTGGTGGGTCATCGGCACACTGCTGGTCCTGGTAGTGATCGAGGTGTTCGCCGACAACGCTCCCATCGTCAACCACATCAACGACCTGATTCAGACCTTCGTCCGGCCTTCCGCTGGAGCTCTCGCCTTTGCAGCCTCGACCGACGGCATCCAAATGAATCCGGTACTGGCGGTCGTCGCAGGATTGCTTGTGGCTGGCTCGGTCCACACCACGAAGGCGGTGGTCGTGCGACCCGCCATCACCGCCACGACCGGGGGGCTCGCCAACCCGCCAGTCAGTATTGCCGAAGACCTCATCTCCGCGTCGGTTTCTTTCCTGGCGCTGGCGATCCCGATTCTCATCGGTGTTCTCCTCGTCGTTTTCGGATACCCGATCGTGCGCTGGGTGATCAGGTTGCGGCGACGGAAGATCGCCGCCCAGAGTCCGTGAACCATGGGTGTTCCGGAACGACTGTGCGGGATGGCGGCGCCCGGTAGGTTGAACGAGACGAACTCTTAGGAGACATTGAGATGGATTTTGCCCTGAGTCCGCGAGCTCAAGAACTGCAAGCAGAGTTGCTGGCATTCATGGATTCGCACATCTATCCAGCCGAACCGGTTTATGCAAGCCAGATGGAGGCGTCGGGGGAGCCGTCGTTCCACCCTCCAATCGTGGAGGAACTCAAGGCTGAAGCTCGCAGTCGCGGTTTGTGGAACCTGTTCTTGCCCGATGAGGAGTGGGGGAGCGGCGTCTCGGTTCTCGACTACGCCACATTGGCGGAGATAACCGGCCGCAGCCCCAACCTGGCGCCGGAAGCTCTCAACTGCTCTGCCCCCGACACCGGCAATATGGAGATTTTGACCATGTTCGGAACTCCGGAACAGAAAGAGCGATGGCTTCGACCTCTGCTCGATGCCGAGATTCGGTCGGCGTTCTCAATGACCGAACCCGATGTAGGGTCGTCCGACGCATCCAACATTCGTACGCAGATCCGCCCCGACGGTGACGACTATGTGGTGTCCGGACGCAAGTGGTGGTCATCGGGAGCGTTCTCGTCTCGATGCAAGTTCACGATCGTTATGGGGGTCACCAATCCTGACAACCCGCCCTATCAGCGCCAGTCGATGATCATCGTCCCGCTCGACACACCCGGAGTGGAAGTCGAGCGAGACCTCACAGTGCTGGGATACCGCGACCGGGGCGGACATCCGGTCATCCACTTCGACAACGTCCGGGTACCGAAGGAGAACCTGCTCGGTGTTGAAGGTGGCGGTTTCGCGATCGCTCAGGCCCGGTTGGGTCCTGGCCGAATTCACCACTGCATGCGGGCGATAGGAATGGCCGAGCGGTCGTTTGATTTGATGTGCTCGCGAGTTCTCGCGAGAGAGACCTTCGGTCAACCGATCGCAGAACACGGTGTTGTCCAAGATTGGATTGCCGAAGCTCGCATCGCCCTCGAACAGGCTCGCCTTCTGACGCTCAAAACGGCCTGGCTGATGGACACTGTCGGGGTGAGAGGGGCCCGGATCGAGATCAGCGCCATCAAGGTCGCGGTCCCCAGGATGGCCGTGCAGATCGTTGATCGCGCCATTCAGGCGTTCGGGGCTGCCGGGCTGTCCGGCGATTATCCCTTGGCCGGGTTTTACGGACACCTGCGGACCCTGATGATCGCTGATGGCCCGGATGAGGTCCACAAACGATCGGTAGCTCGTCGGGAGTTGAAGCGGTACGAGCCCGGGTTCACTCCCGAGCCGTATCCCTACGAGCCCTGGTAGCCAAAATCAGAGCGCCGGCCCAAGGACCGGCGCTCTGTGTGTGCTTGAGAGAAGCCCTAGTTGTCTTGCACGATGAGTGCGGTGATCATTCCGAAGACTCCCTCATCACGCTCGACGTGGGTCAAAATGTGGCAATGCCACACCCAGGCGCCGGCGTCCTCGGCCTGGATCAGGACGCTGTAGCGCTCGCCGGGCGCAACGTTGATCGTGTCGGCCCAATAGGGGTTGTCGAGTGGAAAGCCATCTTTGGCGAAGACCAATTGGCCGAACTGATGCAGATGCATCGGATGGCTCTGTAGGCCTTCGTTGTAGTACGTCGCCACGATCCAGTCGCCCTTGTTCACCACGTAGGGCTGGGTGGCCGGGAACGATTTACCGTTGATGGAGTAGCCGATCGCTCCTGCGTCATTGACGACCATCGGGAAGTCTGCCGCGATCTCAAGGTCCGCTGGAATCTCGACCCCGCCGATGGTTTGTCCACGTGGGATGGGCATGTCGCCGATCTGGAACGTAGCGAACATACCGTTGATGATCTGGATCTGACCAGCATGATGGGCGTGATACATCCCGATTGATGGTGCGTCTGCGACGAATTCGTAGACGTAGCTTTCGCCGGCCTCGATCAGCGGTTGGGTAAGTGGCGATACACCATCCATGTTGTTTGGCGTGTCGACACCGTGCCAGTGGATGTCGGTTCCCATCGGCAGGTCGTTCTGAATAAGAACCCTGACCTTGTCTCCCAGATCGACTTTGATGGACGGCCCGGGGACCATGCCGTTATACGTCCATGCCTTGACAACCCGACCTGGCTCAACTTCCCAATCCGTAATCGCGGCGGTCAGCTGGAACTCCTTCGTTCCATCAGCGAGAATTGTCGGTTCGAGCAGTTGGTTGCCGATGCCTTCGGTTTCGGCCGGGAAAGCCATGATCGAATCATGCATGGCCTGGTCGATCGCCGCGTAGTCCGGCTCGTCGGTGCCAGCGTCACCGCCAGCAGTCACCGCTCCCTCGGCGACGGTGATTGTGCCAACCATGCCGGCGCCTTCGTGTCCAGGAACCGAGCAGAAGACCTCGATGGTTCCGGGTTGGAGATCGCGCAGTTCCAGTATCTCGGACTGTCCGGCCGAGATCAGCGCTGTGCCGAAACTTCCCCGAACGGTGAGATCGTGGTCAACTGCGCCGACATTCGTGACCGTCACGTCCACATCACCGGTCGGCAGCGTCAGATCACCCTTGATGGCGAACTCGCTCAACTCGATGGTCGCCGTGCTGATCCCTCCCGCCGCTTCGCCGCCAGTGGTAGATCCGCCGGAGTCGGTGTTGACGATCGCAAACAACGCCCAGAACGAGAGCACCACGATCACGGCGACAATCGATAGTCGGATGACCGAGATGAACGGGTCGTCTTTTACTGCCATTGGTTAGCTCCTGTGTGAGGTCGTGGGCCAGATTGGCAGAAGGCTAGGGCGTTTCAATGGGGACCAAAGTCCCATTTCTCCCCTAATTCGTCCTGCGGAGGGAATTAGGGAACGCTTCGGCGGGTTGGAGCGTTTTCAAAGATGAATATGAATGAACTAGCTGATTACCAATACGAAGAGTGGCGTGAAGGTGCGGCCTGTGCTGAGGACACGGAAGGCATTTTCTTCCCTGATGACGGCGATGTCGGGGCAATCCGGCGTGCCAAATCTGTGTGTGGCGAGTGCCCGGTTGCGGAAGACTGCCTCCTATATGCCATTGAAACCAGCCAGTCGGTCGGGATCTGGGGCGGGACAACGCCCCGCGAACGGCGGAAACTCAAGCGCCAGTGGACCGAAGAAATTCGTCGAGCTAGCTGAGCCGATCTATCAGATAGTCTCCGCAGTACACACGTGGA
Source organism: Acidimicrobiia bacterium (assembly GCA_024637275.1). Classification (GTDB taxonomy): domain Bacteria; phylum Actinomycetota; class Acidimicrobiia; order Spongiisociales; family JAENVV01; genus JAENVV01. Next base: position 2,251 of record JAGXFS010000164.1, on the reverse strand, counting down.
GGAATTGATGGGCGTACTCGAAGATCTTCAAGCCAGCATTGGCACCGAAACTGGCGTTGGTGACTGGACGGTCATCACCCAGGACATGATCGACCAGTTCGCTGACGCCACGCACGATCATCAATGGATTCACGTGGATGAGAAGAAGGCTGCCGCGGGTCCATTCGGTACGCGCATTGCGCATGGCTTCTTGACGTTGTCGTTGATACCAGGCATCGCCAAGCCGGCCGAGGTTCCCGGGGTTCGGATGGGGATCAACTACGGACTCGATCGGGTCCGTTTCATCACACCTGTACCCTCTGGCTCGCGCGTTCGGGCACATTCAAAACTGCTTGATGTGTCGGAGGTCGTCGGTGGGCTCCAGCTCAAGACCGAGATCACCATTGAGCTCGAAGGGTCCGAGAAGCCAGCCTGCGTAGCTGAAACCCTTTCCCGTCTGTATTTCTAACCGGCCCGAATCTGGCTAGGGCGCCAGGTCCACTCCGAACACGAACGCAGCCAGATCCACGTCGAAGACGACTTCGTACGTACGCTGGCGACAGTCGACGGTTCCGTTCATTCCCAGAAGGGTGAGATTCTCACCGACGACACCCAGTTCGGAAAGGATATCGACGCGCTCCTGCGGACTGAGTTGGGGTTCGGTGAACGACAGCATGTCTGCCCAATGACTCAAGATGGCCGGAAGGTCTTGCATGGGGGCTTGAGGGTCGACGGGACTGATTACGAATAGCTCGACGACCTCGCCTTTGTTTTGGTTGACGGTCGCTTGCACGATCGTGCCGTCGTCAAACGTGAACTGACCCGAATCTTGACCGTCGCCCGTATCTAGCGTCGCCACCGGGGTGGCGATGCTGTCGAGGTCGGCCCACAGGTCGGGCAGGGTGGCCCATGAAAGTCGAACATTCGGCCCTGCGTTCGGTCTACAGACGTCATCGGGATTTGCAGCGGACGTCGTCGTGGGAGATCCTGCAGTCGATGGGGCGGTGGTGGTTGCAGGTCCGCTGATTGTGCTGACCGACGCCGGGGATAAGGTTGTCGTTGAATCCGCTGAAGAGCCGCAGGAGGCGACCAGAAGTACGACGGGGATAAGTATGGCCGCGTGACGCGGATGGTGCTTGATCGGGGACATCTCCCCAGGATACGGGCCGCTGGTTCGGTTCCTCGGGATATGCGATAACCTCAAGCCATGACTCGTATCCTCGGTATCTGCGGCAGCCTTCGAGCCGACTCGTACAATCGGCAACTCCTATCCGTGCTCGGCGAGTACTTCCCCGACGGTGTCACGTTCTCGATTTTCGATGCGGTGGATGTACCCGTCTTCAATGCGGATCTTGAATCGGACGGTGATCCTGCGCCCGTCACGGCTCTCAAAGACGCCATCGCGGCGGCCGATCTCGTTGTGTTCGGCACGCCCGAGTACAACGGCAGCATCCCTGGCAGCATGAAGAACCTCATTGACTGGGCATCACGAGCGCCCAATCCGCTGCACGGCAAGCCAGCGGCGATTATTGGAGGCAGCACCGGGCGGTTCGGCACGGCTCATGCCCAGCTCATGCTTCGGCATATCCTCGTCTACATGCACTGCCCGCTACTGCCAGGCATGGTGGCTTTTGCTCATCTGCGCGACTCATTCGAGGGCACGATGTTGACGGATGACGCGATCCGAGGACGACTCGAAAAAACGGCCGCTGCCATTATGGATTGGCTGGCCAAGGTCGGCGACCCCGCCGAGGCCTAACTCTCCGGTTCGAAATCCAGAGCAGCCGAGTTGATGCAATAACGTAGGCCAGTAGGTTGCGGGCCATCCGGAAAAACGTGGCCGAGATGGGCGTCACAGTTGGCACACTTCGCTTCGGTCCGCACCATCCCGTGAGATTTGTCGACGATCTCGGTGAGCTGGGCATCCGGTAGTGGCTTCCAATACGAAGGCCAACCGGATCCGGACTCATACTTTGTGTCAGAGCTGAATAGGGGCTGCCCGCAGCCAACGCAGCGGTATTTACCCTCGGCCTTGTTGTCCCAGTACTGACCCGAGAACGCTGGTTCGGTGCCGCCTTCACGAATGACGCGGTACTGCTCCGGCGTGAGGCCGGCATCCTTGTCTTCTGCGGTCATGGTGTGATCCCTTCCGTCCGTTGGCGACGCTCTGCGAAATATCCCCACAGGGCCAGAGTAAACCCAAATCCGATCAATGTTGTTGCGACCAGCATTGTGTCGTGGAGGCCCGCCACGATTCCGGCCGGGTCGGTTT
>JAGXFS010000021.1 GCA_024637275.1 Acidimicrobiia bacterium | reverse complement strand
TCCCTGCTTGGCCTTGAGACGTACTTCACGGCTGGTGAGAAAGAGATCCGGGCTTGGACGGTCAAAGCGAGAACCAAAGCCCCGCAGGCTGCTGGCGTGATCCACTCCGATTTTGAGCGCGGATTTATTCGAGTCGAGGTCTACCGCATCGAAGACATGCTGGCGCTCGGCTCTGAAGTCGCTCTGAAAGCCGCCGGCAAGATGCGGGTTGAGGGTAAGGATTACACGGTCGCAGATGGCGACGTGATGCACTTTCGCTTCAACGTCTGAGTAACTTGGCACCCATGCGCAAGACCCTCGTCCTCTGTTTTGTCATGCTCGGCGCTTGTACGCCGGCAGCGACGACCACCACGCCGGTGGTGGACACATCCGTCATCGTTCCACCAACGACCGTGGCTGCATCGACGACGATTCCGGACAATTCCTCGACGACTTCACTGGCACAGCCGACTCCCGGGGATGGTCCGGAGGCGGCAGTGCCAACTGGCGACGTCTTCTTGAAGACTGATCTGGAACGCTTCCGGTCGTCGACGGACATCCTGCTCAGCCGGGACGAGGCAGGCATCGACGTGATCATTTCGTCGAGCGTCGAAGCGGCCTACGTGCGGAGCCCCGAGAGTATCGAGGCCACAATCACGTCGGGTGAGAGGGTGGCACACGTCATCGGTATCGACAATACGTTTTGGATAGATGACGGGACGGGTTGGCAGGAGACTCCCGCCGCCGCCCAACTACTGAGCCTGACGAGCGTCACGGCGCTTACCCCCGAGACGCTGGCGCCAATTCTCGATCAGCTCACGAATGTTGGCGTCGAGGACGTCAATGGGCGACCGGCTGTTCACTATCAAGGTGGGACTGCGGACATCCAAACCTGGCTCGGCGGATCCCCTGAACTCGACCAGTTCTCGACGCTCGACGTTGGCTCCATCGACGTCTGGATCGACGACGCAGGATTCGTTACGAAGGCAGCCTATGTCTTTGGGGGAACCCGCCTAAACTCGTCGGCGACGGAGTACTACCGGGCAGCATTCGAACTGCTCGATTTCGATGCCGAATTCGAGATCCTTCCTCCGCTCTAGGCCTAGCTACCTGAATAGTTCGGTGGTCTCTTCTCAACAAACGCCGCAATGCCTTCGGCGGTGTCGCCGCTTCGTGCCATGTCGGCGATGTTGCGCGCCTCGGTCTCCATCTGAGCTTCCAGCGACTCGCCGAACGTGTCGAGCAGCATGCGTTTGACCCGTCCGTACGCCAGCGTCGGTCCGCTGGCCAGTTCATGCCCCAACGTGGTGGCTTCGGCGTGCAGGTCCTCGTCAGGTACCACCCTGGTGATGAGTTGCCAGTCAAGGGCTTCCTGTGCGCTCAGCACCCGGTTGGTCAACATCAACTCCGCCGCACGACGGAGGCCGATAGCCCTGGGTAGGAAATAGGTCGAGCTGCCATCAGGGGACAGGGCCGACCGGGTGTATGCCGAAACGAACCTGGCCGACTCAGCACTGATAATCAGGTCCCCTGCCATGGCCAGGCTGAACCCGCCTCCCGCCGCCGTTCCATTCACCGCAACAATCAGCGGGGCGTTCATCCTGGAGAAACGTGAGATGGCGCCATGAAGATAGAGCGTCATCTCCTTGAGGAGGTGCGGCATACTTTCGGCGGCCATGAAGGCCTTGATGTCGCCTCCGGCCGAGAACATCTTGCCGGTTCCGGTGATCATGACAGCACGGATTTCTGGGTTCTCGTCGCAGTCGATGGCGGCAGTCATCAGCTCCCGACTCATCGTCAGGTTGAGCGCGTTGGCGTCATCGGGGCGGTTGAGGGTGATGGTGGCGAGGCCGTGCGAAACGTCGAACAGGAGGGTTGAGTAGTCCATTACCACGAACTTAGCCCGGCGAGCTATGGCGTGGTGGACAACTCATCGACCATCAAACTGGCGTGCGCGCAGATGTCGAACGTAGGGTCGATCGACCAGCGGATGCTCAGTCCGTTGAGGGCACCGAGCAGAATTTCCATACGGTGCCCGGCCAGGCTCGAAGGCACCGCCGGGTGCTCTCGCACGTAAGCGGACGTGAAACGCTCGACCCGCTGTTCGTGGTGGCGCTGGATTCTCCCCGCCAGGTGATCTTGAGTGAGGGCGGCCGTGACGGCCATCTGGGCGTACACCCGACCGAGTTCTGGATCTTTCGTGACGAAGCCTGTATAAGCGTTGACCAGACTCTCGACGGTGTCGTTTCCCGTCCCTTCCGGGTCTGGGTCGAATGCGCTGATGGCGTCACGAACCACCGTGAGGACGGCTTCGTCTTTGGTGGCGAAGAGGTTGTAAAACGACCCGGCCTGGATCCCGGCCTGGGCGCAGATGGCCTTGACGGTTATCGCCTCAAAGCCCACTTCGCTCAGGAGACGGCGAGTGGCCTCGAGGATTTTGCCTTGGGTTTCGAGTCCGACCTTATAGCGCGCCATAAGAATTGCATCGTAGGGGGTTCAGCCTCGCTGTGCATGTGCCGATAAATGATTTAGATAATTTGATCACTTCGATAAATTTGAATAGTTCTTCAAAATTGAGTGTATACTAAAAATTGACTGTATCGCCGAGTGAAGGCCAGCCATGAGCCACTACAAAGCCAACTTGCGAGATCAAGAGTTCAACCTGTTCGAGGCGAACCCGATCACCGAGTACCTCGAGTCCTTCGGTGGGATGGACGAGGACACCGCCCGCATGATTCTGCGCGAGGTTGAACGATTCGCCGTGGGACCTTGGGGTGACTCGTTCGTGGCCGCGGATCGTCATCAGTTGAAGCTGGTCGACGGCGAAGTGGTCCTTCCTGATGAAATGAAGAAGTCGATCGACGCCTATCGCGAGGCCGGATGGGCTCGGCTTTCCATGCCGGCCGAACTCGACGGAGCGGGTGCTCCGCCGTCGGTTGTGATCGCCACGCTCGAACTCATGACTGGTTCGCAACCAACCGCCTATTTCTACGCATCGGGTGAGTTGATGGCCCGGGTCCTCTTCGATGAGGGTACGGAGGACCAGCGCAAGATCGCCCGGTACATGATGGACCGCAACTGGGGTGGCACGATGGTTCTGACTGAGCCTGACGCGGGTTCCGACGTTGGCGCCGGTACGACCAAAGCCGTGCAACTCGATGGCGATATGTATGCGATCGAAGGCGTCAAGCGCTTCATCACCTCCGGAGAATTTGATCACGCCGAGAACATCATCCATCTTGTTCTCGCCCGTCCGGAAGGCGCCGGCCCTGGCACCAAGGGCCTCTCGCTGTTCATGGTTCCCAAATTCCTCGTCAACGACGACGGTTCACTCGGCGAGCGCAACGGGGTGTATGCCACCAACCTCGAAAAGAAGATGGGCATCAAGGGCTCAACGACCTGTGAGTTGAGCTTTGGTATCGATACGCCTGCGTACGGGTGGCTGGTCGGCTCAAAACACGACGGTATCCGCCAGATGTTCCGGGTTATAGAACATGCCCGGATGCTCATCGGCACAAAGTCTACGGCCACGCTATCGACCGGGTATCTCAACTCGTTGGCCTATGCCAAAGAGCGCGTGCAAGGCCCGGACCTGACCATGGCGACCGATAAGACGGCTCCCCGGGTCGAGATCATCCGGCATCCGAACGTGCGCAGGATGCTGATGTTACAAAAGGCGTACTCCGAGGGCCTGCGAGCTCTGGTCATGTATACCGCCTGGGTCCAGGATCAAATTGTTCTGCATCCCGAAGACGAATATCTCGAGGCGCTCAACGATCTCCTGCTCCCAATGGTCAAGGGGTATTCGTCTGAAAAGGCCTACGAACTTCTGTCCACTTCTCTGCAGGTGTTCGGTGGGTCAGGTTTCACCATGGACTATCCCATCGAGCAATACATTCGTGACGCCAAGATCGACACCGTGTACGAAGGCACGACGGGCATCCAGGCCATGGACCTGTTCTTCCGCAAGATTGCTCGCGACCAGGGGGCGACCCTGACTCGGATGGCCGGTCAGATTGTCGAGTTCGTCAAAGGCGGCGGTGATGACGACGTTCTTTCGTCCGAACGCGAGTTGCTCGGTAAAGCGCTCGATGACGTGCAAGGCCAGCTCGGAGTTCTGGTTGGCTACCTGATGGCGTCCGTCCAAGACCGTCCGGAGATCTACAAGGCTGGGCTGCATCTGGACGGACTACTCGAGTCGCTTTCGGAGGTCGTCATTGGCTGGCTGCTCCTCCGGCATGCCGAGGTCGCCGCAGCGAAACTGCCAACTGCCGCCGGCGATGACGTGTTCTTCTACGAAGGGAAGGTCGCTAGCGCCCGATTCTTCGTAAGGGACGCGTTGCCGAAGGTAGCGATTCGGAGAGCAGCTGCCGAGGCCGAAAATGGGGCGCTTATGTCACTACCTGACGAGGCATTTTAGCCGTCCGAATAGTTGGGGGTCGGCTCGAGGCTGGTCAGGATGGCCAGCGCCTGGTTTCGGGCAGCTTCGTCTGCCTCGGAACCGAAAGCACTTACGACTTCGAGTGAGACACCGTTGTAAAGCAGGGTATCGACGCGAATCTGAGCATCGACTCCGCTCAGGCAGCTCGACGCATAGTCCGTAGTTACTGGACCAAGCCTGCCCTCGTCAAAGTACGAAGGCCACTCCCGGTCTGGTCGTGCCGGACTTGCCGTTACTGAAAGCACGACGTCTTCGACCCCCATATTCCTGATTGCCGCCGCGGGAAAATGGCCGCATGGTTGGCCATCGTCAATCAGGGCTTCGTGCGTCGCGACGGCCAGGATGCTGGAACGATCAGTATTTGGGTCTGGCGCGATCCACCCGGATGGATAGGCGAATTGCCAGGTCGCTTGGCTGGGACGTGTCCACTGCGTCGCTGATACGGCGAGGACATCGACTTGGGCGGAGTATCGATCGTCGAACAGAACCTCGATGTCGTCACCGGTGGAAACGATATCGATCGTTGACGGTGCGCCAAAGGGCTCACCGGGGACCTGTCGGTGACGCCGAGCAGTCTGGCCGTCTGGGGAGTTGTTGCCGGCAATGCCGGACTTCGAGTAGAAACTCAGCGGTGGTCTGAGATTCACCACCAGATTCCCCCGAATATCCAATGGGGCGATGAGGCGGCCTACTTCCTCGGGACTCAGCTTCGAATCTTCAGGGATCTTCAAGACAAACCTATAGAAGCCACCGATGATGCGGACAGTCCGTTCGTCGATCTCCACGCGGGGAGCCTGTCGGGACGTTGAGATCGACCAGAGTTGGCGCCCAAGCGGCTGGTCTGGACCGAGGGAAATCGCCGAGCCGACATCGAGGTAGTCCTGGTGGGGGAGGCCGTCTATGGCATACATCGCCCCATCGCCGAGCCAGCCCACGATCGGGGTGATGACCGGGGCAGGGCAAAGCTTGCCGAACTCCCTGTCGTACAGAGAGTCCTTGGTTAGGTCGACTGCAGTGCAATCTCCGAACAGAAGGTCGTCGGTCTTGTACGCGGTTCCGGCTTCTGTATCCAAAACGAGGATGGGTTCGTCGAAATTTGGCGAGCCGACCGTGTTCAATAGATCTTTCATGGTCATTGGCACCTCGTCCCATGTGATGATGGGACCACCAGAGCTGAGAACGAGATCGATTTCGTCGTAGTCGAATACTTCCGCACCGGCTGGCGGGTTCTGAGCCGATACGGTTCCGATCGTTACATCCGGGTTGGCGATCCAACTGGCACGCTCAACCGCCCGCCGATCGAGGCCGGCGTCGCGCAGTTGGTTCCCGGCGCCGATCAGGCTGCTTCCCCGCAGGTTAGGCATTACCGCGATCGCCAGCCGCGGCGGTGTCGTGAGCTCAGCCGGGTTCGGGGTGGGTGAGTCGATTGATCCGAGGAGTAACCAGGCGGCGATAACGGCACAACCGGCCGCGATGAGTAAAGAACTGGTAGGTCCCCGGCGGGAGGGCGGTTCCTCGTCGTAGAGGATTGTTAGACGGTCGGACATCGCATGTCGATTGTATGGCGCCCAACCTTTTACCGGTTATTGACCCGGGGCGTAGACCGGGGCCGGCTCAAGGCTGTCGAGGATCGCAAAGGCTTGCTGCCAGGTCGCTTCATCGGTGTCGGGTCCCATCCCGATGACAATGTCGAGTGATCGTCCGTCATAGAACCGACTGCTCGTTCTGACATCAAGATCGAGACCTTCAAGGCAATCTAGATCGGGGTCGAGCGCGGAAACGGGTCCGACATCCTCAGGGTCGAAGTGGGCCAGCCAGACGCTGAAGTCGTCGGAACTGCCATGAGCCACGTAAACAAGGGCGTCCGACGGGCCCACCTGGCGGAGTAGCCCGAGCGGGTAGAAGCCGCACCGGTCGGCCGGCCCGGTGGGCGTGAAGGTCGTAGCGCTTACCAATTCGAGCTCTGACAACTCACCCGATTGCCAGATCCCCGGCAGGGCGTGCTGCCACGCGGTGTCCCCGGAAATCACTCGCTTCCAGCTGGCTGGAATCAGGGAGGTCCACTGCGCGCTGTCAACAAACGCCGGGCTGATCGTGATCGACGACCCGTTGTCACTGGCGATAACGTCCGCGTTGTCGAAACGTACGATGGCGCTGCCGAAGTCCGATTCGACAAGTCCAGGATGGGCGAACCTCAATGGATCGGTCAGGTTGAGGACCAGGTTGCCGCGAATGTCGATCGGTTCAATGAGTGAGGAGATGCGGTCGGCGAGTTCAGCCTGGCCGGCGGTCCACACGAAGTAATCGTCGTAGCCACCCACGATCCGGATTCCATTGGCCTCGACCGTGACAGCCGGAGCGCGACGAACGCTCCCAAGGACCGACTGGATATCCCAGAATTGCTCGTCGAGTTGCAGGAGCGCCGAAGATGACTTGTGACCTTGGAGGGGAAGCCCTTCGATGGCGTACATGCCGCCGTTCGGTGTCCAGCCGATAATCGTTTCCGGGGGACCGACCCGGCAGAGACCGTCAAAAACCCGATCATAAAAGGCGTTCTGCGCCAGTTCAACGGCGTTGCACGGCCCAAACAGGAGTGCGTCGGTCTTGTAAACGCGACCCGAGCCGGTTTCGATCACCAAGACAGGCTCCGAACGGTCCGGCGTGTATTGGGTAGCGATGAGTTCCTGCAGGTCTATCGGCACCTCATCCCAGCTGATGACCGGACCGCCGGCGCTCATCACGAGGCCCACTACGTTGATGTCAAAGACCTCTGTGCCAGCGCGAGGAGACTGCATGAAGGCCGCCCCGGCTGGGATCTCCGGGTTGGCGAGCCACCTGGCCTGGCTGACAATGGTCGAGTCGAGTCCGGCATCCCGGAGGAGATCCACGACTTCTATGAGGTCGCGGCCGACGAGGTCAGGCATTATTGCCAACGGCTGCTGGGGAGGAGCGGTGATGTCTGGCAGAGACTCCGATGGTACGTCGACTGGCGAACCCACTGAACCGAGCAGTGCCATCGCCGCTACGACAGCCACCGCGGCAGCGATGAGTGTTCCGATTTTGGCCGCGGGACGCTCGGTCTGGTCCTCGAGAACGATGCGATCGTCGTCTGAGCTCACCAGCCGATCTTAGGGGCGGTTCGCCCTAAAAGGAACCGAAGTGCGTGCCCGCTGACTGTCTGACCGGTCCGAGGCGGCGTTGGCTAGAGCGAGGCAGCCTTGCTGCGCACCATGATGCATGGACCCGCGAGATACTCGAACTCGTTTGCTTCGAGGTATTCGATGATGGCGGCGCTCTCGCTGCCGGGCTGATACCAGATCCGTTTGTAGCCAAGCTCGTTCGCCTGTTCAGCGATCGAGATGCCGATATCGGCTGGGACGACGACATCGATGATGTCGGGCTCGCCGGGCAGGTCTGCCAACGTGGCATACGCCGGGTCGCCGTCGACCGTCTGCCGGGTCGGGTTCACCGGTAACACGCGATAGCCCTTGCGCTTCAGGTCGCGGTAGATCTTGCCACCGAAC
>JAGXFS010000163.1 GCA_024637275.1 Acidimicrobiia bacterium | reverse complement strand
TTCGACGAGACCATGGTGGCGATGTGGAAGCAGGGCCGCGGGATGGGCGGGACGTTTTCGGAGCGAGGCCATGAAGCCGTCTCAGTCGGGGCGGGCCTCGCCCTTGGCCCCGATGATGTTGTCGCCCCAATGCACCGCGATCTAGGAACGTATTTGTTACGCGGCATGACCCCGGAGCGCATATTCGGCAACCTTCTCGGTCGAGAAATGGGGGTCAGCGGGGGTCGGGACTCCAACCTGCACGGCCTCGGTGACCTCGATCTGAACATCATCGGGTTCATCTCGCACATTCCTCAGGCGATCCCGACCGCTCTTGGAGCGGCGATGGCCTTCAGGTACCGGGACGAACCGCGAGTCGCTATGACGTTCGTGGGAGACGGCGGATCCTGCTCGGGTGCCTTTCACGAGTCACTGAATATGGCAGCGCTTTATGACGCTCCGTTCGTGCTCATCATCGAGAACAACCAGTACGCCTATTCCACTCCCTTGAGCCAGCAGATGAAAGTGGCCGACATCGCCGGACGCTTGCCCGGCTACGGGCTTTCCGCAGCAACCGTTGACGGCAACGACGTCGAGGCCGTCTACGACGCCGCCACCGAGGGAGTCGAACGTGCCCGATCAGGTGGTGGGCCTTCGGTTATCGAGGCCCGCACCATGCGCATGCTCGGGCACGCCATTCATGATGGTGCCGAGTATGTCCCAGAAGCTTTACTCGCCGAGTGGCAGAAGCGGGACCCAGTACTCACCTTCCGAGCTCGCCTCATCGAAAGCGGGATACCTGAGGCGGACTTGGCCGCGCTCGACGAGCAAGCAGCTGTCGAAATCGCCGAAGCCGTTCGCGTCGCCGAAGCGGCGCCCCTACCGAACCCGGCATCTGTCGGTCAACGGGTATACGCATGAGCGACAACTTTGGATTCACCGAAACCGTCGACCGGGCAGCTGACGACCGAACCCTCACCTACCTCGAGGCCATCACAGAGGCGCTATTCGTCGAAATGGATCGTGACGAGAACGTACTCGTCATGGGCGAAGATGTCGGGGGCGAATTCGGCGGTGCCTTCAAAGCCACCAAAGGCCTCGCCGCCAAGTTCGGAGACCGCCGGGTCATCAACACTCCGATTGCCGAATTGTCGTTTACAGGCATGGCCAACGGGATGGCCCTGATGGGTTTGCGTCCGGTCGTCGAGATGCAATTCGCCGACTTTATCTCATCGGGCTTCGACTCAATCGTGCAGTTCGCCGCCACGTCGCATTACCGGGGCATCGGCAAAATCCCGTGGGTGATCCGGGCGCCATCGGACGGTGGAATCCGGTCCGGACCCTTCCACAGCCAGAACCCTGAGGCTTGGTTCGTCCACACCCCCGGCCTCAAGGTCGTTGCGCCATCAACGCCGGCCGACGCCAAGGGACTCCTGGCCGCGGCGATCCGCGATGACAATCCCGTCATCTATTTTGAAGCGAAGCCGCTCTATCGATCGATCAAGGGTCAAGTCCCGGGTGGCGGGTACGTCTCGGAGATCGGGAAGGCTGCCGTTCGACGACCTGGCACCGACGTGACGATCATCGCCTACGGAACCCAGGTCCATACGGCACTCGAAGCTGCCGAACGCGTCGCCGAGGATGGCATTGACGTGGAGGTTCTCGACCTCCGAACCCTGAAACCCCTGGATACGGAGGCCATTCTCGAGACGGCGACAAAGACCGGAAAGGTGATCGTTGTCCACGCCGCCAATCGCATGGTTGGCGTCGGCGCCGAGGTCGCCGCCCTCATCGCCGAAGAAGCCTTCGAGTCCCTCGACGCCCCCATCATCCGCATCGGCGGTCTCGACACCCCGGTCCCCTTCAGCCCCCCGTTAGAGGACGCCTACCGACCGAATACCCAGAAGATCGAGGCCGCTATCCGAAAACTCGCCGACTACTAGCCCAGGTCCCTGCGACTCGAGCGAGCCGGAAGGCCGAGGTAAGGGGGCTGGTCAACCGCCACAGACCTTCGGCCCTATCGACGACGTCTCGCCCATGGAAGAGTGAAGACCGTGAACGCTAGAACCGCTCAGCTAGTAGCAGTTGTCGCTGGCCTCGCGTTGATCGTCCTTTCCTCCGTCCTGATGATGGCCACCGAAGGCACCGCAGGATGGTCCTGGATCCTGCTCCTTGCAGGGATAAGCCTGCTCATCGGCGGCGGACGACTGCTGAGGCGCAAGGCAGCTGACTAAAACGCTCACAACCAGCCAGTAGGTGCCATCGGCGAAGAATAATTCGCGAGAGCGACCACTCGCTTCGCTCGTTGAGGGGACCGACCGCCGTATCGCAACCCCGCGAAGACGCAAGTGATCGGCTAGCCGTCGAAGCTGGAGATGGCCGCACTGATGATTTCGGTGGTGTTGGGCTCATCCTCAGATGGGATCGTGGCCAGGACCGTCCCGTTCTCGAGGTCGATGATCTGCGCGAGCAATCCCATCTCCCCATCGATCCATGAAACTAGGAAGACGTCCGAGCGAAGTTCTCGGATTTGTACTGGTTCGCACAGCTCTCCCCGACGGGGGCTCATTGTGACGCGAGTATTGCCTTCGAACGTGTTGGTGAAGTCCCAGCCGTTGTCATAGGTGTAGCTGATGGTCCTCCCATCGAAGCGAGCGATGGCATCGGTTTGAGTCACGAGTTTCCGCTCTGGTGAGGACAATGAGCCTAGTTACAAGGGACCTGGCAGCCTGACGGACGCCATCACCCAAACACTCGACATTCGCTGACGGCTCCCGCTGGTCAGGTTTAGTTGTTCCCCCTAGAGGCTTCGATGTCGGGGACCTGGTTGTGGCCGTGGTGGCGGTGGTCTTGGAGGATTACGGCGGCAGTGGCGCCCGCGGTGTTGACTACCAGGTCGAGCATGGTGTCGCCGTAGCCGCCGACATTGGCATTTTCGATCACGACCGATCCGACGAATTCGATGATCTCGACCAGGGCACCGAGTCCGGCGGCCACGAGCACCGAGGCCACCGCGATCGCCGGGCGACTGGCTCTCCCGACGGCCCATTTAGCGATGACCTCATAGGCCGCCCAGGCAGCAATTGCCGTGGCGACGGTATGGAAAGGCTTGTCGTATCGAATATCGCCGAGGAGGCGCTTGACGTACAACGGTTGGCCCTCGACCAGATAGATACCGCCGGCCAGATTGCCGATCGCCACAGCGACTAGCGCCCACAGGCTCGTCATTGAAAGTCCGACCGAGCGATGTATGACGAACACCGCCACCGCCAACACGATCGTGATCGGGACGTATATCCACACGAAGGGGCTATCGACGGCCAGACCGTACGCCGTGAACCCGATCACGGCGGTCGTGAGGGTTCCAACCAGCCTTGGCATGGTTACTGGACGATCTCGACGGGCGGAACGTCGCCGGCCGGCACGAACCCAAACGCCCAGGCGTAGAAGGACAACTCGGACTCCAAGGCGGTTATCTGGTTGGCGGCGATACGGAATCCGTGTCCTTCTCCCTCGAAGGCGATGTAGGCGTGGGGGATGCCTTTGTCCTTGAGGGCCGCAACCATCTGTTCGGCTTGATCCGGCGGCACCACCTCGTCGTCCAACCCCTGGAGGATAAGCATCGGAGTCGACAACTGGTCCGTGTGATAGACCGGTGATCGCTCCCGGTACAGCGACTCGGCGGCCGGATAGGGGCCGATCAATCCGTCCAGATAGCGGGATTCGAACTTGTGGGTGTGCTCGGCGAGCGCGGAACAATCGGCAACCCCAAAATAGGAGGCCCCCACCGCAAAGACGTCGTGGAAAGTCAACGCACACAACGTGGTGTAGCCGCCCGCGGATCCTCCACGAATCGCCAGTCGGTTGGCGTCAACGTCGCCTCGTTTGACGAGGAAGTTGGCCGCGGCGATGCAATCGTCCGTGTCGACGATCCCCCAGCGGCCCCCGAGTGCGTTGCGATAGGTCCGCCCGTATCCGGTTGAGCCTCGATAATTGACGTCGACCACTCCGAACCCTCGAGTCGTCCAATACTGCTTCTCCAGACGGAAACCGGCGGTCGTGGCAGAGGTTGGTCCACCGTGGGACATGACCACCAGCGGCGGGAGATCGCTTACTGGCGCCTCGAAATCCGGGTTGTTCGGCGGATAGTAAAACGCATGGGCGACTGCGTCGTCGGTAGTGGGGAAGGTGATCGTCTCAGGAACCGAATACAGAGCAGGATCGAAGTCAACCGACAACCCTTGCTTGACGATTTCGACGGAACCGGTATCGACGTCGACACCAAAAACGGCATCGGGAAGCGCCGGTCCACCGCCCACCAGCCAGACCTTCCCTGCGCCTATCGAGATTGACGGTGCAAGATCGGTGCGATTCAGATCGACGGTTTGCATACCCTCACCATCAATGACACCGAGACGGAACCACCCATCCTCCTGATACACCGCGGCGATGCGACCATCTGGGAGGAAGGCGTAGCGGCGCATCCCGAACACCCATTGAGGATGTCCGAACTCCACATCCTCCTCATAGAGAGCCGTGTCGGTTCCGTCGGGCTCGCGTCGGTACAGATTCCACCAGCCGGTCCGGTCAGACACGAAATGGAGCAACCCATCGGTCGACCATTCCGGTTGGAAGATGGATTCGGTCGCATGTCCGGCCACCAGCTGAACGTTCGAGACCGATCCGTCGGAGCCGAGGTCGGCCACGAAGAGCTCGGTGCCGTCCCACGGCATGCGGGGATGATCCCAAGCCAGCCAGGCGAGTTGCGATCCGCCGGGACTGACCCGGGGATTCGAGAAGAAATCGTGGCCACCGAGGATGGGTACGGGCGGACTACTGCCATCGAAAGGGAAGACAACGATTTCGTTGACCGGTTCTCCGTCGACGCGATGCAGCTCCCTGATGCAGATCACCAGGTCGCCATGGAACGAAAAATCTGCGTAACGGGCGCCAGCGGGAATGTCGGGGACCGGGGTGATCGGAACCGGTTCGGAGCCGTCGAGGCGATAGACCCGCTGATCCTGGAACGAAGCGGCGACCACCTCGTCGCCGTCGATCCCCACGGCTCCACCGCCGTATTCGTGTATCCGCGTCCGAGCGTTGAAGCCGATCGGAGTGACATCATGAGTGGAGCCGTCGGGGTCACGACGCACCAACGCGGTACGACCAGCTTCGGTCGGACGGTTTTCAGCCCAGTAGAGCCGATCACCGATCATGCTGGCGCCGCCGAGGCCGACGCCTGCCTCAGTTAACAAACGGGCGCTGAGTGGCGAATCCCAGGCTCCAAAAGGTGCAGTAATGGTCACTGTGCTACTCCGTCAAGAACGCTCGTAGGTGGCCATGGGCAACAGCAAGGTTTTCGATCGGCACCGACTCGGCCAACTGGTGGGCCATCGCAACTTCGCCGGGGCCGTAATTGATGGCTGGAATGCCGTATTCGGCAAGACGCGCCACGTCCGTCCAGCCTTGCTTGGGACCTCTCTGTGCCCTGGTTATCGCCGCCAGGCGATCCATATGAGGATTGTCTTCGGGTACGGGCGCGGCGAGTGCCCGGTCGGTTACTTCAATGTCGTCAGCCTCGGCACAAAACTCTCGTAAGTGTTGTTCAGCCTCCTCAAGACTCAACGTCGGCGGAAATCGATACGAAACATTGAACTCGAAGTGGGCCGGGATCACGTTCCGGCTCACCCCACCGGTGGCAAGGGTCGGGCTCATCACTTCCAGGAAATCAAGACCACCATGATTGGTCGGTATCGGCTCACGGGCCGCAAACTTGGCAAGGAGAGGGGCTGCTTTGGTGATCGCATTTTCGCCCAACCATGGTCTGGCACTGTGCGCCGACCGTCCATAGAACTTCACGAGAGCATTCATTGCACCATTGCAGCCAAGCTCCAGATTTAGGTCGGTTGGTTCGAGCACAATGCCGAATTCGGCGTCGGTCAGAAACGGGACCGCATCGAGAATGGTGGCTAGCTGGTTGTCAGCAATCGGCCCTTCTTCCTTGTCGTAGAACACGCCAACGACGTCGTAGGGCCCGTCGATAACAGCTGGATCCTCAAGCAGATGAATCATGACGGCGACGCCACTCTTCATGTCGGAAGCGCCAAGGCCGTGGAGTCGCTCGTCGGCAATGTACGCCTTCGGCTGACCTTGATAGGGGACCGTGTCGATATGGCCGACCAGCAGGATGAGAGGGTTTCCGACGCACCGACCCACGACGAGTCCATTGCCCACCCTCGTGATCTCGTCGGTCGTGTAGGTCGCCGTGAAGCGCCCCTCCATCTCATTGCAGATCTGCTCTTCTCGGCCAATTTCTGAGGGAACATCCACCAACCAGATAAGCGTGTCGAGGAGCTCGCTCATACGCTCACCCCGAACGTACGCAAGGCGTCATTGAGACTGACTTTCTTGTCGGTCTCCTCAGACCGATACCCGATGATGTAGGCGCATTGCAGATAGGCGGTCCCGCCCGCAAACTCGCGGGGGCGGGTGCCCTGGACCACGATTGCCCGTTCCGGTACTTCGCCGCGGTACTCGGTTTTGTCGCTGGTCGTCATGTCGTAGATCGGGATCGAGGCGGTGAGTGTCGTATTCGCCCCAAGGATGGCACCGTCGCCAATCATCGCTCCTTCGGTGATAATGCAGCGACTGCCTATGAACGCTCCGTCACCAATGATCACCGGGCGGGCGTTGGGCGGTTCGAGCACTCCACCGATGCCAACTCCTCCGGCGAGATGAACGTCCTTGCCGATCTGTGCGCAGGATCCAACGGTGGCCCAGGTGTCGACCATCGTCCCCGACCCGACGTAGGCGCCGATGTTTACGTAGCCGGGCATAACAACGACACCCGGCTCACAGAAAGCCCCGTACCGAACCGTGCCAGGTGGGACGACCCGGACTCCTTGGGCAGCCAAGTCGGTCTTGGTCGGGATCTTGTCGTAATACATGAACGGCCCCGCCTGCATGGGTTGCAGCTCGGTCATACGGAAGTAGAGCAAGATCGCTTCTTTGATCCAATCGTTAACCACCCAGACGCCATCGGTCTTCTCGGCCACGCGAACTTGCCCGGTATCGAGCAGGGCGATGGTCCGTTCGACGGCCTGACGGACCTCGGCGGTCAGTTCATTGTCCGCGTAAGCGGTTTCGATTAGCTGGCGGTCAGACATTCGGTCACCACTTTCACTGCTGCTCGGCATTCTGCGATGGTTGGCACGAGCGCCAACCGTAGATATCCCTCTCCCCCAGGACCAAACACTCGGCCCGGCGATACGACGACGTGCGACTCGAGCAATCGAGCTGTGAGCGCCACGTCGTCGGAACCTGCCGGCACGCGCACCCATAGATACAGGCCGGCTCGTGAGGCTACCGCCTCGAAGCCGAGGTCCTCGAAGGCTTCTCGCAGAATCGCCCGTTTGGTAGCAAAGGTCTCACGCCGGGGCGCGACGTGTTCATCATCGGACCAGGCGATCTGGGCGGCAGCTTGAACAAACTCGGGCGAAGCGGTTCCGGCGGAAGATCGCAATGCTTTCAGATGGCCTATGGCGGTGGCGTCACCGACGATCGCCGCGGCCCGATAGCCGGTCATGCCCGATCGTTTCGACAGACTCAAATACGACAGCAACCCGGACTGGCCGGCGTCGGCCACTTCAAGAGCCGAGGTCGGTGGGACGCCTTCGTAGAGATCGACGTAGCATTCGTCGGCCAACAGCCAGGTCTGCGTTTCCCTCGCTTTGCGGTAAAAGTCACTCAGTTCGGACCTGGTCATCACCGACCCTGTCGGATTGTGCGGGTTGTTGATCCACACCATCGACGCACGATTCCAGATGTCTTCAGGAACCAGTTCAGAGCGAAAGACGAAGTCACCGTCGAGTACAACGGTGTGCACCGTGGCTCCCGCAAGCTCGGCGCCCCGCGCGTAGACCGGATAGCCGGGCGTCGCCTGGATCACGACATCGTCTGCGTCCCGGTCCACGAAAGCCAGCGCGGTCGAGAAGATGGCTTCCTTGGATCCTGATGTTGGGATGATCTGGGTGTCGGGGTCGACGGTCACGCCGAATCGCCGCTCGACGTAGTCGGCAATGCTCTGGCGGGTTCCGGGGAGTCCGGCAGTGGTCGGGTACTGAGATATCTCCGGGACGGCGTCGCGTAATGCTTTGGCTATCGCCGGAGGAGTTGGCTCACGTGGGTCGCCGATGGAGAAATCGATCAGGGGGACGCCATCCGCACGGAGTTGCCGCGCCTTGTCCTGAAGTTGGGCCATGGGATACGAGCCCTGGGCAGCCAGTACGGGGTTGATACGCATCGCCGTCACGCTAGCCGGTCGGCCTGGCTGGGTTGGGAACAGACCGCTTTAGACTCGCCCCCGATGACAGATCGACAATATCGCTTGATATTCATTGGGTTAGGCATGCTGCTGCTCGGTGTGATGGGCCTCGGGTGGGCGCTTACCAGCGCCACGACGTCGGACGTGACCCGTCC
>JAGXFS010000162.1 GCA_024637275.1 Acidimicrobiia bacterium | reverse complement strand
GTCTGGTCGAGCCTTCGAGCCGCTGGCGTCGCAGCGAGATGCGCAGCTCCTGCTGCTGCGGCGGCTCCCAAAATGATCCGTGAAGTCTTCATAAACCCATCTTCGCGCAACCCGAGCCTAAACCTGGCCTCGGCACCCACTTTCCCTCAAGTTTCCGGCCTCGCAACCGAATAGTCAGTAACGGAGGATAAAGAACGAACGTGAGTCGGACGCCCGATCTGCTTGCCGAAGAAGCACCTGCTGCGGTGCGCGGGCTGCAACGCGCCAACCAACACCTCCTTAGCCAGCTCGACGGACTGACCCACGAATCCGTCCAAGCCCCATCGTTGTTGCCTGCCTGGTCTCGCGCCAACCTCATCACCCATCTCGCCTACGTCGGCAGAGCGCTGGTTCGCATGACCGACGAGGCCCTGGAGAAGGGCACCGCGTCGACCTATCTGGGTGGGCCTTCAGAACGAGCCGAGTCCATCAAACGTGGCAACCATCTGCCAACTGACCTGCTCGAAAAGGAGCTGACGGTAGCGGTGGAAGAACTCGACCGAATGTGGTCCGAAATGACCGTCACCGACTGGGAGACGCCGTTCGTCCTGAACGACACTCATCACGTTCGACTCACTCGTTTGCTGATGTTGCGCTGGATGGAAGTGGAGGTTCACACCTCCGATTTCGGATTTGATGGTCCCGGCTTTGACGTGTCGGACGACTTCATCAGCGCGGCACTGCCCCTGCGGATCTCGTGGCTGGTCCAACACCACCGAAACCGCGAGGACGCCGACCATTCGGTTCGCGGCGTCTGGCACCTGCGCGCTTCGACGTCGCGCAATGCGTGGACCATCAAAACGGCCAACCCCATCGAAGAATGCACGATCGAGGGATCGGACCACGATGTCCTCGGCTTCATTCTGGGTCGGGTCCCGGTTAGCCAAATGAGAACCACCGGCAACCTCGGCCTGGCGCACCGCTTTAAGCTGGCGTTTCCCGGGCCCTAGGGCAGCAGGGTTCTAGAGCACCAACCTGGTCTCAGCAAGCGCCGACTCCATGCGATGGAGTATCTCATCCAGCACTGCGGGATAGGTGCCGAAGTTCAGGCGGGCATGTCCGGCTCCGCCAGTACCGAACTGGACTCCCGAACTAAGAGCCACGCGACCCTTGGCGAGAAGGCGCTCATGAGGTTCAACCGACCAGTGGAGCGGACGAAAGTCGAGCCACGCCAGATAGGTCGCCTCGGGAACCCGATGACCGATCTGGCGATTCTCCCCTACCCAGTCGGACACCGTGTCACGGTTGGCCCGCAGGCGGACCCGGAGTTCGTCGAGCCAGGGTCCTCCCAGTTCCCATGCCGCCGTGGCGGCTCGCACCCCGGTCCCGGTTGGGTGACCGAGCAAAGCAAAAGGCAGTTCGTCGAACCGGGCGGCGAGTTCCGGCGTTCCAAAAGCCGCCATCGCGCATCCGACTCCCGCCAGATTGAAGGCCTTCGATGGCGATACCAGGGTGATGCACCGGTCGGCGATAGCCGGAGCCAACGCAGCTATCGGAATATGACGGTGTGGCTCGTACACGAGGTCGGCATGGATCTCATCGCTCACAACAATGAGATCAGCTTCGCTCGCGACCTCGGCCACCACCGCCAGTTCCGTTGCTGAAAAGACCCGTCCGGTGGGGTTGTGGGGGTTGCACAGCAGCAGCATTTTGCCACCGCGATCGACTGCCGCTTCCAAAGCGGCCCTGGTTATGCGAAATCCGTCCTCTCGATCCGTAAGCGGGGCTTCAACAACTGCCCGATCGCTCGACTCGATCGCCCAACCGAACGGGTGATAGACCGGGTTCGTGATGATGACTCCGTCGCCCGGTTGCGTGAAGGCCTGGATCGATGCCGCCACCCCTTGCATGACGTCGAGCACAACACGACACTCCGACGGGGCTGGACTCCACCCGTGCCGGGCAGTTGCCCAGGCGACGCCCGCCTCGATCATTCGATCGTGCTCCCGCCCATCGACGTAACCCCAATCGCCCTCAGCGAGGAACGATCGTACGGCGTCAACGATCACCTGCGCTGGAGAGAAATCCATATCGGCGACCCAGGCGGGGATGACATCAGCTTCGTAGAGACGCCACTTCTTACCTACCCGACTGCGCAGATCAGCGAGGGATGGTTCATGCATTCGGCCAGCGTAGCGGTCGAGCCGTTACCTATCCGGAGTCAGGGGATTCGTTGGGAAACAGACCGGCACGGCCCAGCAGTGCCGGCAACGACTTGCCAAGCGGACCCTCCAGCCACCGGCTGGTTCCCATCAATGTCCCCAGATTCAGACCCGTGTCTAAACCCATCCGCTCGAACATGTAGCCGAGGTCTTCGGTGGCGACGTTGCCAGTCGCGTTGGGAGCAAACGGACACCCGCCTATCCCGCCGACCGAGGCATCGAAATGGGAGACGCCAACGGTCAGGGCCGCGTAAGCGTTGGCATATCCGGTGTTGCGGGTGTTGTGGAAGTGCGCTCCTCGCGCAGTCGAAGTCCCCAGGTACGGGTTGATTGCGTTGAAGCGCTCGACGACATCGGACGGCACAGCCACCCCGATTGTATCGCCGAGATTGAGGCGCACTGGCTGGGTCTCACTCAACATTCTTACGACGTCAACCAGCCGCTCGACAGGCAACTCCCCTTCGAAGGGACACCCGAACGCCGTGGCGATCGTGATCGATGCATCGACGCTTGCTTGCCTGCACCGTTCTGCCAACGCAATCGCCAGTGACACGCCTGCCAACGTATCGACACCCTGGTTTCGCAGCGAGAACGTGTCGGATGCCGAAACAACGATGTTGACTTCGTCGACCTCAGCCTCGAACGCTCGATCTAGCCCCCGTTCGTTCATCACGAGACCTATGTAGCGGACCCCCTCAACCCGGGGCACCTCGCGCATAAGCGCATCCGAGTCGGCCATGGCCGGGACCTTGCTCGGGCTAACGAAGCTGGCAGCCTCAATGGCGGTAACACCACCGGCGATGAGGCCTTCGATGAGCGCCAGCTTGTCCGACGTCGTGACCTGAACCGGCTCGTTCTGAAGCCCATCACGCGGTGACACATCGATGACATGCACCTGGCTTGGTTCGGACATCATCCATTCTCACGTTCGACGGCAATGCGGATATTAGTGACGGAGGATTTCAGGCATCACGTGCCTGCCAGCTGGTCGTCGCTCTCACCGACTCCCCATGCAGCCGAATGCTCAAATCAAGAGCGCCCCTTCGTGGCGCAGCAACCAAAGCTTCTTGTCAACGCCACCGCCATATCCCGTCAATGAGCCATCGGCGCCAAGCACCCGGTGACACGGGATGATGATCGAGATCGGGTTCTTGCCGTTGGCGAGCCCGACTGCCCGACTGGCCTTCCGATCACCCAGCCGGCGTGCAAGGTCGCCGTAGGTCTCAGTGGTGCCATAGGGAATAGCGACTAGCCCCTCCCAAACCCGACGCTGGAATTCAGTGCCGATCGGTCGCAACGGCAGGTCGAACTCTTGACGAGACCCGTCGAAGTACTCGTCCAGTTGGGTGCTCACATGATCGAACGCGGCAGGCAAGTCGCGGGCGTTTTCTGGAATCGGCAAGCCATTGGCATGATCCTCGAAGTACACGCCGATCAAAAACCCGTGCTCACCTACCAGGAGCAGCCTCCCGACCGGTGATTCGTAGGCGGCGGTCTCAACCATGGGTTGACCTTACCTGTGCGTCTTTGAAGGTGAGGGACGGTCAACCCCCGGTCCAGAACTCGGATCTATATAGAACTCAACCAGGATCGATACAAAGGGTTCCCGAAATCGATTTGATAACGGCCTTGGCTCCGGCTTGATTGGCGCTGCCCGACCAGATCCAGTCGCCAGTTCCGCCACCGGTCACATCGATCGTCGAATCAAATCGACCGACTGGCCCGGCGATATGTGTGGGTTCCGAATACTCAAGGATCGTGACGGGGCCCTGGGGGAAGAACCAAACGAATTCGAAGATTCCGTTCTCGAAGTCTCCACCACCGGTCCCTTCGAAAGGTACGAGCAGTCTTTGCCCGTCATAGACGACGTTGGCCATCCCGGTCCCGGTACGACCGAAGTCGAAGTCGTCGACTAACGCTGCACAGGGCAGGCCCGCCTCAGCAGCAACCGGGCCAGGGTCCGTCCCCTGCGGCAAGCTGGAAGACGATTTCAATGCCTTCAACTGTGAGCAGCCTGCCAGGTCCCACGGTCCCAATCCCGGTGAACCCGCCGGGGGTCCAGCCGATATCGAACAGAGCGGACGCACCCTCACCGGTGAGGAATTCGATCTCGGGATAGGCCGCGGCGATCTCTCCGACCGTTGATCCGATCGTGATCCCCTCACCCGTTGCTACATCAGGGACCGGAGCGAACTCGCTGACCTCAAGGCCCCGACCCTGATTGAAAGGACTCATGGTCCAGCCAGTGAAGAAGAGCCCGTCCGAGGTGTAGCCACCGAAAACGGTACACAGCTGTTCCCAGCAAAAGGTCTGGTACCAGGGCCGGTCCCAGATAAGCCCAAGACCATCGTCGGCATCCGCCCACCGGTCATCGACCCTGAATTGAAGCTCTGTGGCGGGAGTAACTGAGGTGGGATCGCCGAGGTAGGCCGTAAGGGACGCAACGGTATCGTCCACAGAGACACCGAATGCTATGACGCCGAGCCCGTCCGGTCGGAGCGCGATGGTCTGGGTCTTTGTGGTTTCTGCGACGCTGGTATTCGGTGGGTTCGCCGGCACTATGTCGGGCGAGGTAGTCGTCGACGTCCCTGGTCCCAGACTCATCGTGGTCGGAGGCTGGTTCGTGGTTGTGGTGCTGAGGTTCCGCAACGCTTCGTTGCCAGGAGAGTCTACGTCTCCGCCAGTACAGGCAGCTAACAAGATGCCGAGTGCTACCGCTGCGATCAGGGTGCGAGATCGGGCGCTAGGCGCCCATCGTCCAAAAATGGCGCTCGGAAAAATCCGCATCATGACAGACAACGGCCACCGGGCCGGGAGAGTTCCCGAAGGAGACTTGGACCGCTCCGCGATCTCGGTTGCGTTCATCAAGGCTGGCAGAAAGTCGTTGACAAGGCACCCAAAGCAGTTCGCCAAGGTGGTGATCCGGCGGCCGAAACCTCTATTTCGACCAGGACTGGTTCATCGACAGGCCGTTGTCTAGGTAGACGTAACAGAGATAGCTCCGGTCGCCTGTCGACCAGCCGTCTTCGGTTGGAATAAGAACGTCGAGGAACAGCTCCTCGGGTATCTGCTCGAGGTTGAGGTAGGACTCGGCCAGCACAAACAACGGTCAAGGCCAGTGTCAAATAGGGTCTCCGAATACGCCTGCTGGCCGATGAAGTCACCGGTAGCGACCATCTCGAAGTCATGCGGTTCGTTGCACGGCAGCACATCTGCGGCTCCGACTTCAATGATTTCGGAGCTCGACTCCTCAAAGAGGTCAAAGCATTGTCCAACCGTCAGTTCGTCGATCGATGTGTAGTCGCCCGCCCCGGTTACCGAACGGTAGACCTGCGAAACAATCCCCACCCCAAAGATGACCACGAGTGCAATAACGATCCGCAAGCCGATTCCCAGGCCGCCGAACGCCAGTTTCTTGCCAACTGATGGCTCCGTGACCCGAACGGCTCGTGGCCGGGCACCTCATAGGGAGCCGGTTCCTCAAACCCGCCAAAGACGTTCTCGGAGGCAGGTTTCTGATCAAATACTCCAAAAACCCCTCCAGCCGACGGGAGGGGCGGTGGGGAAGGAAGCTTGGCAAGACAGTGGGGACACACTGTGGCCAGCAAATCTGCGATATCCCGTTCACACTTTGGACAAGTCATAGAAGTCCAATCGGTCGCCGGACGGCAGATCCTAAGAAGACTCTCCACCGATAGCACGATTTTCCGTGGTTCCCGGGCCGGGTGTGCCCAAACCAACCAGCAAAACACCCAGCAAAAATCCGAGAAATCCGGAATATGACAAAGGGTGACTCAGGTTATAAGATAGTAACTAACTGAGAAACTGATTTTCCGTGAAAGGACACAACCATGGCCCGTGTAGTAGGTATCGACCTCGGCACCACCAATAGCGTTATCGCCACCCTCGATGGCGGCGAACCAACCATCATCCCCAACGCCGAGGGCGGGCGAACCACCCCATCGGTCGTCGCATTCAAGGACGACGAAGTGCTGGTGGGCGAAGTCGCTAAGCGTCAGGCAATCACCAACCCGGACGGAACCATTCGGTCCGTCAAACGGCACATGGGCACCGATTGGAGTGTCAAGATTGCCGATAAGGAATACACCCCCCAGGAGATTTCGGCGCGCATCCTCATGAAGCTCAAGCGTGACGCCGAGGCGTACCTTGGCGAAGAGGTCACCCAGGCCGTCATTACGGTCCCCGCCTACTTCGGCGATGCTCAGCGCCAAGCCACAAAAGAAGCCGGTCAAATCGCCGGCCTCGAAGTCCTCCGAATCGTGAACGAACCGACTTCGGCAGCGCTCGCCTATGGCCTCGACAAGAACGAAGAGACCCTGCTCGTATTCGACCTCGGCGGTGGAACGTTTGACGTCTCCGTGCTCGAGATCGGGGAAGGCGTCTTTGAGGTCAAGTCGACCGCGGGCGACACCAACCTTGGCGGTGACGACTGGGACCAGGCGATCATCGATTGGCTCGTGAAGAGTTTCAAGAATGACCACGGCGTCGACTTGTCGAAGGACAAGATGGCCGTGCAACGCCTCAAGGAAGACGCCGAGAAAGCGAAGATTGAGTTGTCCTCGGTTTCCGAGACGGAAATCAATCTGCCGTTTATCACCGCCACGTCCGATGGACCCCTCCATTTGCAGAAGAAGCTCACCAGGGCCGAGTTCCGCAAGATCACCGAAGATCTGCTTGAGCGGACCAAGGCTCCGATGTTGCAAGCCGTCAAGGATGCCGGAATCTCAATGAGCGACATCGGCCATGTGGTGCTGGTGGGCGGTTCTACCCGTATGCCGGCGGTGGCCGAGCTCGTCCAGGAACTCTCTGGTCAAGCACCCCAGAAGGGTGTCAATCCCGATGAGGTGGTGGCCGCCGGTGCCGCGATTCAGGCCGGGGTACTTAAGGGCGACGTGAAGGACATTCTCCTGCTCGACGTCACGCCGCTGACCCTCGGTATCGAAACACGCGGTGCGGTCATGACCAAGATGATCGAACGCAACACAACCATCCCGACCCGTAAGTCTGAAACGTTCACGACTGCCGCAGACAATCAGCCTGAGGTGGAGATCAACGTCCTCCAGGGCGAGCGAACGATGGCCACTGACAATAAGAGCCTTGGCAAGTTCACCTTGACCGGAATTCCACCCGCTCCGGCTGGCATGCCCCAGGTCGAGGTCACGTTCGACATCGACGCCAACGGCATCGTGGCCGTCTCGGCCAAGGATCTCGGGACGGGTCGTGAGCAGCAGGTGACGATTACCGGCGGAACGGCTCTGTCTTCGGACGAGATCGACAAGATGGTCAAAGACGCCGAGGCCCATGCCGAGGAAGACGCCAAGCGTCGTGAGCTCGTGGAAACCCGTAACCAGGGTGAGCAAATGGTCCGTCAGACCGAAAAGCTTCTCGAGGAACAGGACGAGCAACTGCTCGACGACGAGAAGACCACCATCACGGCTGCGCTTGACGAACTCAAGGCAACGGTGGCTGATGAATCCGCTGAGTCCGAGAGCATCCGCTCCAAGATTGATGCGGTCATCACGGCCAGCCAGGCCTTAGCCCAGCGCCTCTACGCACAGGCCGAAGCTGAGGGTGCTGCCGGGAGTGACTCTGAGCAAGACATCGACGATGAAGATGTCGTCGAGGCGGAGATCATCGACGAAGAGAACGAATAATGACCGGACCGCACAACGAGGCGACAGACGATGTCGTCGAGGCGGCCGAAGTTGAGGTGGTCAAAGCCGAGCTACTCGACGACGAGATGGCCGAGCCACTGCCCTTCGACGTACCCGAAGACCCGGTCGAAGCTAATGAGGTACTAACCGCCGCCCTGCGCCAATCACTGGCGCAGGAGGCGGAGTTCCTCGACCGCTGGCAACGCTCGGCAGCCGACTTTGACAACCTGCGTAAGCGGAGCCTCCGCGAGCAACAGCAGGTTCGCTCGGTCGCCGCCGAACGAGTGGTCGGTGCAATGCTGCCGACGCTAGACAGTTTTCAAGCGGCGCTCGATCTGCCAGCCGAAACCGAAAACGAAAAGAAGCTATTGGCGGGAATGGAAGCGACCTACCTCCAGCTGATGGACGTACTCTCCCGCGAGGGTCTCGCCCCTATTCTCGGAGTTGGAGCGCCATTCGATCCGGCGATACACGATGCGGTCACGCATCTGGGCGATAGCGAAACACTGGTCGTTGTCGGTGAGCTGCGACGTGGCTACCGACTCAACGACAAGGTACTCCGTGCCGCCCTCGTCGCGGTCGGTCCCGCCACTGATGAGGACAGCGAGTGAACAAAGATTGGGTAGATAAGGACTACTACAAGGTCCTTGGCGTTTCGAACACGGCCGACCAGGCCGAGATCAAACGCGCCTACCGCAAACTGGCACAGGAAAACCATCCTGATGCCCATCCCGACGACACCACGGCCGAGGAACGTTTCAAGGATATTTCCGAGGCTTACGCAACGTTGTCCCACGAAGATCAACGCAAGGAATACGACGAAGTCCGGCGGATGGTTGCGTCCGGGAACTTCGGTGGATTCGGCGGAGCGAGCGGACCATACACCGGCGGATCCCAACGGGTACGGGTTGAGGATCTGGGCGATCTCCTGGGAGGAATGGGAGGACTCGGGGACCTGTTCGGAGGAGCGACCCGCCGGAGTCGAGGTGGCCCACAGCGGGGCGCCGACACCCAGGCAACGTTGCACATGTCGTTCGAGGACGCCATCAATGGGCTGACCACCACTATTGCCGTTGACGGCGAGACGGAGTGCCACGTTTGTCACGGATCAGGCGCTGCGCC
>JAGXFS010000161.1 GCA_024637275.1 Acidimicrobiia bacterium | reverse complement strand
AGATGTGTATAAGAGACAGGCTTGCGCAAGTAATAATCCTTGGCGGCCTTCGCCAAACTCAACACCGGCCACCCCCAGACCGGTAAACCGGTAAACCGGACGCAACTCGTTGCAGATGCGTGTGTCGGACAGGAAGATCGGTCGAGACGGTACGAACCTGGGTGGGCTCGGATCTGCTGAAACGATCTCGGTGTCCTTGGATCCTGGTTGCTTCAGATCGGGTGATCTGGTCTTCGAGGGCTGTTGGGACTCCAGAATGGTTATGAGACGTTGCCCGGGCTAGTACCCGGTCCGGGTCCGGAATCGCCGTCGGGTAGCCCTGGGTGCGGAGATTCCGAAGGCCGGTCCCAACCAGTACCAGCGCTCTGGTGGGGTGTCGTTCTTGACGCTGGTAGACGCTGCGAACGGGTTCCATGTCGGCTACTAGACCCGACAACCCTTTCAACAAAGTTTCCGTAACCCTTTCAGCAGAGTTTCCGTAACCCTTTCAACCACCCCCAACCCCACCACCAGGCGCCGCCAAGCGAACCGGTGGCGTCGAATTCGAACATTTCCAAAAAAGGCCCCTGACCAGGCGAAACAGTAGAAAAGGCAACCAAATGACAGGGTAAATGACACTCAAATAACACTCTGCTGACAGGGTCCCATCTCAAAATCGGGCGATGAACGATCTCGACCCGCTGCTCTCAGCCCAACAACTCGCCGACTACCTCAACGTGCCCCTCGCCACCCTCTACGCCTGGCGCCACCACCGCCAAGGACCACCCGGCTTCCGAGCCGGCCGACACCTCCGCTACCGCAAAAGCGACATCGACCAATGGATCACCGAACAGGTCCAAGAGACCACCGCCCACTCGTACCCGTTCGGGTAGCAAACAGGTCCGAGTGTGCCCTACCGGGGTGTGGCCGGGTCGGGCATACTAAGGAAGAGAGTCGGATCGCAACCGGAGGTGAGGAGAGCATTATGGCAAGGGGAGCAATCGACCGGCGGGCTAACGGCCGGTACCGGGCCCGCTACGAGGGTCCCGACGGGCGATGGCACAGCCGCACCTTCGACCGCAAAACCGACGCCGAGAAATGGGTAACCGACCAGCTCGCCAAAACCAATCGGGGACAATGGATCGACCCGCATGCCGGACTGGTTTCGTTCGCCGACTACGCCACCGGGTGGCTGACCACCAAAACACGCATCAAACCGAAAACCCTCCTCGGCTACCAGTCGCTCCTCGACTCACGTATCCTCCCCGTGTTCGGGCGGAGCCGACTCGCCACCATCGACCGGACCATGGTCGGTTCTTGGGTACGTTCGATGACCCAGGAAGGCTTGTCGTCGTCGCGGATCCGCCAAGCCCACCAATGTTTAGCGGCGATCCTTGAACAGGCCATCGACGATGGACTGATCGGACGGAACCCGGCCCGCCGGGTTGAGCTTCCCCGACTCGACGAACCCGTCCACCGTTACCTCACCGCCGAACAAGTTGCCCGCCTGGCCGAGGCGATGCCCACCAGCCAACACCACACCATGGTTTACGTGCTCACCTACGGAGGTCTCCGCTGGGGCGAACTCGTCGCGTTACGCCGCGACCGCATCAACATCCTGGGTCGCACCCTCCAAATCACCCAGTCCGCCACAGAACTCGCCGGACGCCTCGAGTTCGGCACCCCCAAAACCCATCAGTCCAGAACGGTACACCTACCAGCCTTCGTCGCCGACCTGGTGCGCCAACATCTGGGAGACATCGAGGACCACCCCGAAGCGTTTCTGTTCCCCGCCCCACAGCGAGGACCATTACGGTACGCGAACATGCGAAAGACCGTCTGGGATCCTGCCCGTCAGCGGGCCGGCGACGACCTCGCCGAGATCACCCCCCATGACCTACGACACACCTGTGCGTCGCTGATGCGGGCAGCCGGAGCCGACGTCAAAGCTATCCAACAACAACTCGGACATCGCAACGCGTCCGTCACTTTGAATACATATACGCACCTATTTGAAGGTGACCTCGCCGAAGTCATGGACCGTCTCGACACCCACTCCGCGATTAAATCGCGTCCTGTGCGCGTCCTGGGTGACATCATCGACCTACCCCAGAGAAGCAAAAACCCCCGCTGAGCAGGGGTTTCGCGAGTGGGTCCGGTGGGAATTGAACCCACAACCAACGGATTAAAAGTCCGCTGCTCTACCGGATTGAGCTACAGACCCAATGGTCCCTTAAAGATACCCGCTGCAGGTATCGCGGGGGAAATCGTTTCAGGGTCTCGCTGGCAGGAACACCCGGGTACCGGATTCCACGCGGTTGGCGGCTCCGCTTTCGAGGTTGTGGGCGACCAGCGCCACGATGCCGGGGTCGCCGTCGATCATCCGATCAAGATTGCCCTCGCAAAGAACCACCCAGCGTCCGTCCGATTCCAAACAAGTGACGGGGCCGTCGAGGACGAGTCGGAGGAGCTCAGCCCCCGTGTCCGTTGCGCGCACCACGACGACCGGGCTCCAGAAGTGGTTGTAGGTGCCGCTGCCCTGGCTGTGGTCGGTGTACAGAAACAGGCGGCCATCGGCGGACAAAGTCCGGTAACCCGCGTAATCGCCTCCCAGGAGGTCGGCGCCGGTTGTGCTGATCAGCTCGCTCGTATTCCCTTCGGCGTCGCCCAACGCCACCACTGCAATTCCACCTCGTTCGAGATAGCTGACGCCTCCACTCTCGTATGGTTCGATCTCCAGCGGGTCGATGAGGAATGGGTACCGTTCGGCGGTCCCGAATTCGTACAGGCCCGGTGCGGTCGGATCGCACAGGTCCAGCACCAGGGTCCGGCCATCCCTGACCACGATGTCAGGGCAGTAGTAGACAAACGAGTCCTGTGGCGCGGCGAGAGGGGATACCTGGACCCCGTTGGCACCTCCAAAACTGATCGCGACATCACCCTCCACGAACCAGGTCGTGTCAGCGAACCAATTGGTCGCCCAGGTGTTGGTGTCAGCGAGTTGGATCTCAAACGCATCGAATCGTTCCACGACCACATAGTTGGGTAGATCGTTGCCGAACAAGAGTGCCAGAAGGTCGTTGGGCTCCGGTGACTCCACGAGCGGCGGAAGATCGGTGATCACGAACTGGCCCTCCAACATGCCGACCGTCATCGTCGTGGCCTGCCCGGACGGCTCATGGGTGACGGAGAAGTTCCAACGAGGTGGCGCGATCCCGTCGTACTGAATGAATGGGTCACCGTGCTCAACCCGATAGGGCCCGTTGCATAGATCCGGATCGCAGGCGGCTCTGAGATAGTTCGGTGGGTCGATGTCCTCGTTGTAGCCGAAGGCTATGCCGGCGATGGAGATGGGAGAACCCGCCGCTTCGTAGGCTCCGGCCGCCAACGCCGCCAGGAAGTTCTCGATGTGCTTTTCGGGCACGGACGCATCGATGTCCGGTGCCACTGAGTTGTCCAGTGTGGTTGTCGAACTCACGAATGTCGTGCTTGTCGTAGTTGACGGAGCCGGGGAGGTCGTGCTCGGTGCTGGCCTGGTCGTGAGAGTCGACAGGGCTACAGGCGACTCGGTAGAGCAGGCGGTCAGCAATAAGGCTCCGACAAGAACTCCTGATAAAGACCGCAACATACTTGGACAACGTAGTCGTCGGGGCCGAAAGTTCCATGAAATTGAAGCCTCCGCGGACTTGTTCTCTGAGATAGAGTCACGCTGATGACCATCCCTTTCGTTCCCGCTGACTTCCCTGTGCCCGAATCATTCATCGGCCCCGGGTTTCGTCTTGAGCCCTTGGGTCCGGTTCACAATGAGCGCGATCACCTGGCGTGGATGTCGAGCATTGACCACATCGTCGCGACTCCTGGCTTGGAGAGCTGGCGAGGGAAGTGGCCGGTTCCGATGAGCCTCGAGGAGAATCTCGACGATCTCGTTGGACACATGAAGGAGTTCGTCGAGCGGGTTGCCTTCGCCTACTCGGTGCTCGATGGCGACGACGTCGTCGGCTGCCTCTACATCCGACCAACCCGCGCCGAAGGTCATGATGCCGAAGTGGTGTCCTGGGTTCGGGCCTCACGACCTGAACTGGATCGGGTGGTTTGGCAGGCGGTGAGTAACTGGTTGGCTGCCGACTGGCCATTCACTAATCCTCATTATGCGGCGAGGCCTTCCTAGCGGGCTCAGATGGCGCTAGCGCGGCATCGACGCGTACCGAGCGACCAGAATGGCGGACATGTTGCGATTCGGGATGTCGGGCCTCCCCCCTGAGGATGTGGACGATGCCACCTTTCTTGACGGGCTGATTGCTCGGGGCCACTCGGCGTATGAGCTGGGTTTCACGAAAGGTTTCCCCTGGAAGGAAAAGCGGTGCCAGGCGTTCGGGCGGGCGGCCGCAGAGCGCGGAGTCGATGTGTCGCTTCACGCGCCGTATTTCGCAATCCTCACCGGCGACGACGATGAGAAGGCCAAGCAGCCCGTGGCCGCACTCGAGCATTCGATGAAACTCGGGAAGGCGTTGGGAGCCCGGATCATCTGCGCCCATATCGGTTCACACGGAGAGCGGGAACCGTCCGAGACCATGGATTTGGTCCGCCGACGTCTCGACTACCTGTCACCGAAGATCGCCCACCTCGGCGTGGCGCTCGGCTTTGAGACCTCGGGCAACGACAGCAACTTCGGATCCATCGGCGATATTGCATTGCTCGCTGATGAGTTCCCCTTCGTCTATCCGTTGATCGACTGGGCTCATGTCCACGCAACGACGAGGGGAGCGCTCACCTCGGTGGAAGCGTTTGATCAGGTCCTCGGGTTCGTGATTGATTCGTTTCCCGAGTGGAAAACGGACCCTCTGCAGTGTCAGTTCTCGGACAATGAATTCGGTGATCGTGGCGAGATTCGACACGTCCGGTACGGAGACGGAACGCTGAGGATTGAACCCCTTGTCGAAGCGGCCTGGAACCGCGGGGTCGACATGGTGGTGATCTCGGAATCTCGAGACCGGGAAAGCCACGACGAGATCTACGAGGAGGCGGTGGCAGCCGGGCTCCGCCTCAAGGAGAACGACGAAGGGCGTCCGGTTGGGCTTCATACGAAAGAGGCACCCCGTCAGGTCCACGTGGTGAAAGAGACCGACCGCTGGCGCGTGCTGCGGACCAGAAGACCACTGTCCGTTTCGAATGTTGACAAGGAGATGTTCCCTGGCGAGTTCACCAAGGGCGACATGATTCAGTACTACTCAACGGTGGCGCCGCTTCTGCTCCCGCATCTTGCCGACCGCCCGATTTCGATGAGTCGATACCCGAACGGGATCAATGGAAAGTCGTTCTATGAGAAGCGGGCTCCTGGCCATCAACCGGATTGGATGGACACAGGCCTCGTGTCTTCAGAATCGATGGGTGGCGATATCGATTTCTTGCTGGCATCCAATCGGGAGTCCTTGATGTGGTTCGCCAACATGGGATGCATTGAGTTGCATCCGTTTCACTCGCGAACCGCCACGCCCGAAACACCGGACTGGGCAGTGTTCGACCTCGACCCGGCCGGGGACGTGACCTGGCAGCAGGTTGTCGATACCGCCCGTCTTTTGCAGACGCTGCTTGGGGAACTCGGTCTGGTTGGGCACCCGAAGTTGTCCGGGTCGCGAGGAATCCATGTGTACGTGCCGCTTTCGGAGGGCCACACGCAGGAGCGGGTCCGTAACTTTGTGTACGCGGTCGGCATGTTGATGGCGGCGGCGAATCCGGCCGACATCACGATGGAGTGGGACAAGCCGAAGCGGGGGGATCGGGTGTTTATCGATGCGTTTCGGAATGCGACCGGTCAGACGATCGCCTCCGTCTATTCGTTGCGACCCCGGCCGGGTGCACCGATTTCGATCCCGATCTTGTGGGACGAGTTGGACGACCTCAAGAACGGGGATATCACCCTCGCCAACGTCTGGGATCGCCTGGCAACCCATGGCGATCTGTTCGCTGGCGTCCTATCTGGCGATCAAGACCTGACCGCCGCCGAAGACGCCCTCCAAATCCCCTGAACGCCACAACCCAGGGTTCACACCCGAACCCAGGGTTCAACCCTGGGTTCCAGTGACCGATAATGGGTATTGGGGCCCTAAGAATGAGAGACTCAGTCGGCGTCGGCGGCGTTGAGGACCCAGGCGTAGCCGGTTTCGGGATCTTCAACGGCGATCCGACAAGCCCACCCGGTGGCCGGATACAGATCCGACCACCAGAACCATCGCAGCTCAGCTCCGGCCGCCCCGAGTTCGTCCGGGTCGGGTGGCCAAGCATCGGTGAACTCGGTCAGGCATGCCAGCGCCCACCAGGCCGCGAAGCGACCGGACGCTCCGCCGGTTCGCTGGCCGTGTGCCCCACCGCCCGCGGCAGTCCAGGCCATCAGCACCATCGCCTGTTGGAGACTGATCTCGGTGACGGCCGCTTGTTTGAGTCCTAGCGCGGCGATGGCCGAGGCGGCCGTCCCTTCCACGGCCAGGGCTTCTACGGTGCCATTCGAATGCTCGGTCCAGGTCGCTGCGAGATGGGCGAGGGCATCGGTGGTTTCAAGATCCGTGATCGTGTCACCGGGTTCACCCAACTCGACGATTTCGCCCTGGCCAATGTCCGGCGGGTCGTCCTGGACCCGGTCGGATTTGTAGGTCGGTATCAAATAGTTGGGCTCCCATTCGGCCAACGCGACGGGGATTTCGAGGACCCGATTGGTGTCAGCCGGGGGGTCGCCTCGCAGTGAGCGTTCATAACCGACGATGTCGCGTGAGGGGCCGACGGGCAGAGAAGGCTCGAGGTCCCGCCACGTGTGTCTGCTCGCGGCTACTTCCGTGAGGGGGCCGAGCGTGAATCGGCTGGCCGGCGAGTCGACTACCGCCGCCGCCAGTTCCGGATCCGCATCGAGTGCCAGCCGGTAGTCAACATGATGGGCGACTCCCCATAGCTGCTTGCCACGCTCGACCGCTTCCTGGCACCGGTCTCGCAGGTCGATCATCCCCGCCCAGTCCCGTCTCCCGACCAGGGCGTCGACCCGTCGGATCAGGGGATCGGGCTGGCCAAGTTCGATGAGCTCAGGGATCGAAAGATGGTCGAGAGACGGTTGCTCTTCGTCGTCGTTCACGGCGCCACCGGCATGTCGGCGTCCACCCAGTCAGACCATGATCCGACATACAGGCGGGGGAGTGGCAATCCGGCGACGGCGTGGGCGAGGATTACATAACAGGCGGTCACGCCGCTTCCGCAATAGGCGATGGAGTCGGACGTCTCTGTCAGGCGCTCCCGCAACTCGTCGGGAGGCAGCATCGTGCCTTCCGGCGCCAGCGTCTCATATGGAACATTGATCGCCCCGGGGATGTGACCGGCGATCGGATCGATCGGCTCGACTTCTCCGCGATACCTTGCTGGAGCCCGGGCATCGATGAGGGTGACCGAACCCGTCCGGTTGGCAACCTGCTCCCGGGACGCCATATCGTCGTTTCGAACGTCCGAGGAGTAAGCCGAGGACTCCGTCTCGGGGATTTCGGTGGTTTGCGGTCCGTCAGCTTGAAGCCATGCGGGCCACCCTCCATCGAGCACTGCGACCCGTTCATGACCAACATGTCGCAACATCCACCAGAGTCGGGCGGCAGTCGAACCGTGGCTCTGGTCGTAAATAACCACGTGGTGGTCGCGGCGAATGCCGAGGGATTCAAGAGTCTCCACGAAAGTCTCGACGGCCGGCAAGGGATGCCTGCCGCCTCCCGGTCCAACCAGATCTGTCTCTAAGTCTAAGTACCGGGCGCCGGGTATGTGGGCTGATTGATATTCGAGGCGTCCCTGTTCGGCGGCGCCCAGGTATGACCGTACGTCGATGATCCGGATGGCCGGGTCATCGAGGTGGGTCTTGAGCCATGCGGCGCTGACAATCATCCGGGGAGTATGGCAGCCGACCGCCCGGAGGCGGCCGGCTGCTGCCTATTGTTCGTCTTCGGCGAGGTCCTCACGTAGGGTCGTGATGTTGTCGTCGGTCGTTTCCTCAGCCGGGTTCTCAACCGTTGTGCTCGAATTGTCTGAGGCGGCCTCGGTATCGACGGGCGAGTCTTGCGCCTTTTTGCCACCCGTCTTGACCCCTATGTCCTGAACAGAGTCGGAGATGGCATCGCCGAGGGTCTTCATCGTCGCCTTGGCTTTGCTTTTGAACTCGTCATCGCGCACGACGTCACCGATCGAGCTGAAGAGGCGTTCGAGTCCCTCGCCGATCGTGTTGAGTGCATTCTTGACGTCATCGGAGTCGGGTGTTTCGCTGTCGCTATCGACATCCTTCTGGTCATACCGCGTCTTGAACGCGTCCTTGAGAGAAGCAAAATCGTCACCGACGGTCTTCCAACGTTCGCTCATTGATCTATCCCCTTTCGGTCGTTGCATCAAATGTACCCCAGCCGGGCCCTTAGCAAACCGCCTACGATGGCCATATGAAACTTCATCTACTCGACGGCACCTATGAGTTGTTTCGCGCCCACTTCGGTCGACCCCCTCGAAACGCCCCGGATGGGTCTCCGATCTCGGCGGTCCATGGTGTCTTGGAAACGGTCCTGGGGCTGTTGCGGGAGGAGGAGACCACGCACCTGGCGGCCGCCACCGACAAGGTGATCGAGTCGTTTCGCAACGACATGTATGACGGGTACAAGACCGGGGAGGGCATTGAGCCCGAGTTGCTTGCCCAGTTTCCGATTCTGGAGCGAGCCTTGAAGGCGATGGGCGTGGTCGTCTGGGATATGGTCGAGTTTGAAGCTGACGACGCTTTGGCGACCGGAGCACTCATTTACGCCGATGACGTCGATCAGATCGTGATCGCAACACCTGACAAGGACTGCGCGCAGTGTGTAATAGACGACTTCGTCGTCATGCTTGATCGTCGCAGACAGGTCGTGATGAATGAGGCAGGTGTGTGGGAGAAGTTTGGTGTCGGGCCGATCTCGATCCCCGATTACCTGGCTTTGGTCGGTGACGCGGCAGACGGGATCCCGGGGGTGCCCGCTTGGGGGGCCAAATCAGCCGGGGCACTACTCGCCGAGTACACCCGCTTGGATCAAATCCCGCCGGACGAAAATGACTGGGCCATCACGGTTCGGGGCGCCGCTCGGTTGGGTGCTTCGTTGCGAGAAAACCTTCAGGATGCGCTTCTCTTCCGTGAGCTGACGACGCTCCGGCGCGACGTGCCGCTGACCGAGACCTTTGACGAGCTCAGGTGGCAGGGGGCTCGACGGTCCGAATTCGAAGCGCTGTGCGATGAGTTCGACTTCGGTGAACTGAAAACGCGGCCCCACCTCTGGCAGGACTGAGTTCGCTCTTAGTTTGAAGAGGGAGCGGCGCCGGCGTCGGTCACCACTTTGACGAGCGCATCCTTCTTGATGAGCCCCGTGCCCTTCCACCGCTGGTGCAGTCTTACGGTTTTGGCGTTTTTGGCGGACGCGAGGACCACGAAGGTTGGGGTTGACATCACCTTGAATCGCTGCACCAGTTCAGGTGCGTGCGCAACATTGACCTTGGCGACGGCCAGACCTCCGGAGAATTCGTCGGCGATCTCTTTGACGATTCCGTCCATCGCCTGACACGGCGAGCAGCCCTTCTGAAAGAAATCAACGAGGACCGGGCCGTCGGCGGCCAGGTCGTTCATTTCGTCCATTGTGGTGATCTGGGTGGGTTTGGTTTTCTTGGTTCGCTTCAACATCTCTCTTATCAACCCGTCTCAGTCTCAGAATCATCCCAAAAAACCAAATCAAAACGATCCCAACAATCGGCGCAACGGTAGGCGATGATGTCACCCGCCTCGAACGGGTCATCGGCTGGCCGTTGAGTGAGCAGCGAAGCAATGCCGCCGCACTCGACGCAATCAATGGTTGGCGGAGGTTCGGTCAAACCTTCGTGGCCTCACTTTCGGTTGGTGCCTCGTCGT
>JAGXFS010000160.1 GCA_024637275.1 Acidimicrobiia bacterium | reverse complement strand
CGGTGCGATCGCAACAGTTGATCCAGCCAATGGTCTGCCATTGTCCGGACAGATGGTTGGTTCGTCCTCTCGTGGACCGTCCAACGACTATCAGCAGATCAAGCCTGAGATCGGCGCTCCTGGTGCTTCCGTTTCGGCCATAGCCGGTAGCGGAACCGGGACGGGACCCTTCGGTGGAACGTCGGGTGCTGCGCCAATGGTTTCCGGTTCGGCAGCGCTATTGATGTCTGGCTTCAGCACGAATCAGCAGGGCGACGGCGGCAACGCCAAAGGCTTGGCGCTGACTCCTGGACAGGCCAAGGCCCTATTGATGAACAACGCCGAGACCAACATCGACATCGATCCGTTCAGCGGACTCGCAGAGATCACTCGAATCGGTGGCGGAGAAGTGCGAGTGAACTGGGCGATGGATGCTCCGGCCGCAGCTTGGGATGCCAATGCACCTCAAGCCGGTCTCAGCTTCGGCATGGTCGAAGTCGATGACGTAACAACCATTACCCGGACCATTCAGGTCCACAACTTCTCGAACACGAAGCAGACCTACTCGGTTACGCCGACCTTCCGCTTCGCCAGTGATGAAGCCAGTGGAGCGGTGTCGGTTTCGGCGCCTGCCAAGGTGTCGGTCAAGCCGGGTCTCGGTCGTGATTTGACGTTCAACGTGTCGATCACGATTGACGGGAGCAAGCTGCCTGGCAACGTCATGAACTCCGGTTCAAACGGTGCCAACGGCGCAGCGCTGACTGCCAACGAGTACGACGGATACCTGGTCCTGGACAACGGCGACGGACACACGATGAACGTCCCGTGGCACGTCCTGCCACGTCAGGCCGCCAAGGTCGTGGCTTCGCAGTCGTCCGGCATCGCTGGTGGTGCTGTGATCGGACTCGACAACCAGGGTGCTGGCATCGCCCAAAACGATGCCTACGCACTGCTAGCAACGAGCCCGAACATCCCTGAAGGACTGAAAGGTGGTCAATCTCCGACGCCAGATCTGGCGGCGGTGGGAATCAACACAATCCCTGTACCGGCCGGCTTCTGCTCAGGTCAGGACTCGTTCCTGTGGGTGTTCGCCATCGCCACGCATGAGGAGCAAAGCCACTTGTTGCCGGTGTCGCACCAGATCTGGCTCGATACGAACCAAGACGGGGTCGATGACTATGTCGTGTTGAATCGTGACCTGTCAGGTCTGAACACGATCTCGGATGGTCGACAGCTGTCCTGGGCGGTCAACTTGAACACCGGCGGGGCCAGCGCGTTCTTCTTTGCTGAGCATGCAACGAACACAGGCAACACGGTGCTAATTATCTGTGGTGAGCAGATCGGGCTAAATGCCTCGAACTTCTTCCAGAATGTTGGCATGGACGTGATCGCTCAAGACTTCTATTACGGCGGTCCTGGTGATGAGATCCTCGACCTGGTTGTGGCGCCGCTGGGCGAACAGTATTTGGGCTTGCCGAACGACGTGCCGGGGTTCACGAATGACCCGGGCGGCCTAACCGTGTACGACTTCGGACCGCTCCCGGGTAACACGCCCGAGCAAGGTCTGTTGTTATTCACCAACGGGGATCGGGGTGCGGGACATCGTGGCGGAGCGACGAACGGCACCGATCATCTGATCTTCACGCCATAGCGTCAACTACAACCAGCGAAACAAAAGCGGGGCCTTTTCGGGCCCCGCTTTTTTATTGGGTTCTGAGTGGTTTGGCTATCCGGTTGGGGCGCCGCCGGCACCGGGGAATGCGGTGTCGCAGAAGGTGAAGAAACCCGTCTTGCTCGCCCGGTAGTCGAGCAACCTGTCTCCGGCTTTCAGGACAATCCAGTATCCGTCGACCTGTGCCTGGGTGTACGACATATCGGGTTGCGGGCAGCCAAGACTGCCGTCATTCCAGAGGGCTTGCTCGGCTCGCACGGCGAAGATGTCGGAAGTGGAAATTCCGGTTCGGGTGGCCGCATCGGCCAGGATGTTCACCATGAGGCCGGCGGGGATGGCTGATGTATCGACGGGTCCATCGGGCAAGGGGTTCTCCTCTGGTGGGACTTGTTCGGGCAAGGTGCTGGCGGTCCGATCGGGCTGGGACGTATCAGGGGCGGGGGAGGTTGTTGTGGTTGGAATGTCGTCGGGGCCGGCGGTGGTATCGGGCGCCTGTCGTACGGTTGTCTCAGGTGCGATAGCCAAGCTGTCGTTGGGTGAGTTGGCGATGCCCGCGCAGGCGCCGAGCACCAAACTGGCAAGGACCATCAGGGAAATTGATCGTTTCATATACCTTTGACGTTAGTGGTGGTCGAAATGTTCCGGGTGGGCATGAAAAAATCGGACGTAGGGCAAACGAAGCAATATTCACCTTCTGTTCCCATTCGGGTCATTTTTGGTTCACGGCACGCAGGTACGGTGCTTATGAGTCGAAACGGCTCACGGCGGGTTGATCGCTGGATAGGGTCAGCGATCTAGCTATTCGTTCCCAGCGGAATAGTGACTTTCCTCCTCCGCCAAACCTAACTGGGCCGAGCGCAAGCGCTCGGCCCCGTTACGTTTCAGCCTGAAACGGTTGAGTCCACTACGAATGCTCCGTCGACGATCTCTCCAAACAGCGTCACGGGCTGATCGGTCCAGGTGACACCCTGTTCGCTCACCAACGGAATGGAAGACGTCCCCACATGCCCCGAAACGGGGATCGAGGCGCCTCCGCATTGCGGTGGGAACGACTCAGCCAACGCCTCGCAGAGCTTGGGACCGGAACCATCATCGAACAGAAACCCCTGGATCGCCAAGACTCCCGGCGCGGTGGTACTCAACGCTTCAGAAACCGTCAAGCCGCCGTCGACGGGCATGCCCATCGACGGTGCGCTACTGCCATCGGGTTCGTCGTCAGCTATCGCGTCGTTGCACTCGGGGGCGTCGGCTTCGCAATCGCTCGCGACGACATCCCGATCGGTGGGAGGAACCGAGGTTGGTCCCGCGAGTGGTGGAGCGGACGCTGAACAGGCCGCAAGGACAAGCATGACTACGAGAAATGGTCCTGTGAAGTTACGGAGTAGCAATGGCATGGGTGGGCTCCAATGTAGATGCGGTGACGAACTCATGAGTCGGACGTTCCCCAAGAGATCACGGTTCCACCTCTCTGGGCCGTGAACCCTGTTCGGCTCGACCTTGAGAGCGAATGTCGAATTCGTCAATGGTTGTTCGTTGTCTTGGTGACCTCGAAGCGCATCTGCGGGGTACGTTTGAGATAGTAAGAACAGGAAGCAGGGAGAGGAGCCTGTTATGGCATACAGGCTTGTGCACTGGGAAATGATGGGGGCTGACGGAGCAGGCTTGAAGACCTTTTACGGGGATCTGTTCGACTGGTCGCTTGAGGGAGTCCCGGGCTTTAGCGACTACTACATGACCTCCGAAGACGAAACGGGCATCGCCGGAGCCATCGGCCAGGGCAACGAGCATATGCCCAACTATCAGGCCCTCTATGTCGAAGTGCCCGACATCGACGCTCACCTGGCGAAGGTCGAGGCGGCCGGCGGCAAGACCGTCGTTCCTCGCACCGTGATCCCTGACACCGTCATCTTTGGCCTGTTCACCGACCCGGCCGGCAACATGGTCGGTCTGGTCGAACCCGACTGATCCTGGTCATCGTTGCTGTAGCTCTTGGTTTGTGGCGTTGTTCGGTTGACATAGAGGTTCCTCCGCCTGTTGCTGCCGCATTACGAATCTCAATGGTTGCGGTTCGAGATCACACTATGGTTCCACTATGCACCAGCTTCCGCGACCGCGCCTACCAGTTGACACGTTCGGCGCTGAGTGGCTAGTTCACAGCAGGATTGCTATTGGTGCACCCCTCCGAGAAAGACTGTCTGGGCAGTGA
Source organism: Acidimicrobiia bacterium (assembly GCA_024637275.1). Classification (GTDB taxonomy): domain Bacteria; phylum Actinomycetota; class Acidimicrobiia; order Spongiisociales; family JAENVV01; genus JAENVV01. The sequence goes on along the minus strand of JAGXFS010000160.1, from coordinate 2,345 downwards.
CGTAGCCGCTGTCGTCTGATGCGAAGAAGTCGATCACGTTATAGATGTCGCGGTCTGTTGCGTACCGTGGGATAGGCAATCGGGCGATGACCTCGTCGAGAACTTCCGTCGAGAAGCCATGGAACATTCCGGTCTTTATCGCCGTGATGCCCACCGTATTACAAGTGATTCCCCAAGCCTGAAACTCCTTCGCAAGTACATTCATGAGGGTCTGGCCAGCGGCTTTGGAAGCGGCGTATATCGAATCGCCACTTGGTTCGAGGGCTGCAGCCATCGAACCTATCGTGATGATCCGTCCGCCGGATTTCTTCATGAGTTTGGCTGCCTCCCGCGAAACGCAATACGTGCCGATGACGTTCGTCCGCATGACCTCGCTGGCCTGCGAAACGGGAAGTAAAAGCGAGTGTTGGGTAGCAACCGCTCCGGCGTTATTGATGAGGATATCGATGGCTCGGTTGGCCTTGCGGATCGCCCGAAATGCAGTGCTTACAGCCGCCTCATCGGCAATGTCTACGTCTTCATGATGGACGTATTTGTCGTCGACGATCGTCGCTGCACCACGAGCAATTCCATGGACGAGGCCGCCTTCGACAAGGAAGTACTCGGCAATCAGACGGCCGATACCTCGTGTCGTGCCAGTGACGACGATGACTTTGCCGTCGTATCGGTCAGTCACTTTGGCTGGTCTCAGTGGGTTGGGCCAACAGTGCTTGCTTGATCATCACGTTGATACGGGGCAGAGCAATGTCTCGATACTCTTGTTCGAGGATTCCAAGGCAGATGGCATCTTGTCTTCGTCCGTCGAGCACGAGGTGCTCCCGTAAGCGGCCCTCTTCAGTCCAACCTAGATACTTGTGGAATCGGGTCATGGCAGGATTGTCCTCGGCGGTCAAGCCCCAGACCCGCTTGTATCCGAGGCGGTTGAAAGCCACTTCGTACATGAGTTTCATGGCCTCAAAAGCGACAGGGACCCCTTCTACGGCCTTCCGCTCGCCGATTAGGAACCGCCCAACCTCGACATGGTTATGAACCTTGTTGCCACCCACCAACGAGATCATACCGATGGGCTGTCCGGTGCCTTTAAGCACGATCATCCAGTTGATCTCTGACTCGGGTCGCGTCGCGATCCAAACCCGCTGCTCTTCAAGCGTCTGCGACCCCGCTGAGAGGAGCGATGCGTTGGCACTCCGCCGCCAACCCAAGGTGATTTCCGCGTCCTCCGGTGTTATCCGGCGAAGTCCGATGAAGTCTCCCCAAACGGGCGATACGACCGGGTCGATTTCTTGGGTCATCGCTATCCCGTCTGTGGCCGAAGTGTTTTGAAGCGATCCGAGTGCGAGATGTCCGCCACAACGCGGATCTTGACCGGAACTTTGTACCGCTCAAGCTTCGAGTAGCAGTGGCTCTTTATCCGCTTGACGACCTCTTTGGTGGGTTCGTCAGACAGAAGGCTGACGTCTGCACATATCATCTTGCCGACCAGAGAGTTGCTCTCGGAGTAGACGATCGCCTCGGCTACGTTTTGTACTTCGCAAATGACGCTTTCGACCTCGACTGGAAAAACCTTCTCGCCACCCACGTTGATCTGTTCTGATTCGCGCCCGAGGATGTGAACATAGTCACCATCGACTTCGACCCGATCGCCCGTGATGAACCAACCGTCTTCGGTGAAGGGACTGGGAGCATTGAGGTAGCCGAGCATTGCTGACTCGGCTTTTATCTCCAGTTTCCCGTCGACGATTCGGTAGTCGTAGCCTTCGCCTCCGATCTTCGTCCACAAAGAATCGGAACCTCGTGACTGCGTCCGCATTACTCCGAGTTCTATCAGGCCATATGTTTGTTTGATCTTCACGTCCGGGAAGACCTCATTGAGTCGGTCCAGTGTGCTCTTCGGCATGGGCTCAGTGCCATACGTGATGACTTGGAGGCTAGACAGGTCGCGGCCTCGGTAGCCCTCGCTCAGGAGCAGCATCCGCAGAAAGGTCGGCGAAGCAGGCAGGACTTCCGCTCGGTGGTCTTCGATCAACCGACAGACTTGGTCAGGCGCCCGATCCTCTACACACAACACGGTGCCGCCGTTTGCGATGGTGTGGAACATTGTGTTTAACCCACCCCAATGGTCGAAGAGCAGAAAGCTGATGATTCGCATGGGTCGCCCGGGCGCCTGGAACTTCACCAGCAGTTTGGAGAAGTCGTGCACAACTCCCTTTGGTTCACCGGTCGAACCCGACGTGAACAGGACCAACCCCGGAACTCCTCGCTCGAGGAGGGTCGCGAGCAAGGGAGGAGTCGGTTCGGCACCGCGTCGATCTGCTGTGATTTCCTCTTGGTGGTCGACTCGGAGG
>JAGXFS010000159.1 GCA_024637275.1 Acidimicrobiia bacterium | reverse complement strand
GGAGGTCATAGTGACTACGCCGTCGCCGGTGTCGCAGCCTGGGTCGCGGTTTCGGGCGGTGTCGTCACCGATTGCGCCATTGGGATCACCGGCGTCGGCACCAAACCGATGTTGGCCGCCGGGTCGATGGAGGCGATGACCGGCCAGGGTGCTGATGGGATCGCCGCAGCCGCAGACCGGGCACTCGAAGGAGTAACCGTGCTCGAGGATCTCTACGGTTCGGAAGCATACAAATCGCACCTGGCCAAGGTCTACACGAGGCGGGCTCTTGAGCAGGCCTTTGCTGCTGCCGGATAACCATATTTGAATACGTCCCGATTTCTGGGAGCATATCGGGATGGATCAACTCAAACCTGTCCCTGAAGTGACGCCCGTTGAGGCGCAAGAACGGATCGCGCAAGGCGCGCTGCTGGTCGACATCCGTGAGTGGGCGGAGTGGGCAGAAAGTCGTATCCCCGGCGCCGAATACAAACCCATGTCCGAACTCAACGACTGGTATCAGGATCTCCCTGAGGACCGGGTTGTCATCCTCCAGTGCCGGACCGGCAACCGATCCGGGATTGCCGCCAACGCCCTGATCAACCAGGCCCACATGACCAACGTGTACAACCTCGCCGGGGGCATCGTCTCGTGGGACGAGGCCGGCTTACCGATCGACGCGACTCCAGTGGCCCGGCTTTGAAGGTCAGTCCGAACCGCCGTCCACTACGCTGACGCTCGTGATCCCGAATTCCGTAGACGAGGTTCTTGACGCCCTGGCCAGTCAGCAATATGAAGCTGATCGTGGCCTAGCGGTGGCCATTCACCTGGCCCTGCAACTCGGGAAGCCATTGTTCCTGGAAGGTGAGGCTGGCGTCGGAAAAACTGAAGTCGCCAAAGTGCTCGCTTCCTTCCTCGGCGAAGACCTGATACGTCTCCAGTGCTACGAGGGTCTCGATGTGGGGCATGCCCTGTATGAGTGGGACTACGCAAAGCAGATGTTGGCGATTCGACTTCTCGAAGCGCGCGGTGAAGGGTCGGCAGCGTCGGTCAGCGACATCATGAGTCGGGAATTCCTCGTCGCTCGCCCGCTACTTCAAGCTGTGGAAGCTGGCCGGGACGGCCGCAGGCCAGTTCTGCTGATTGATGAATTGGACCGGGCGGACGAAGAGTTTGAGGCGTATCTACTGGAGCTTTTGAGTGACTTCCAAGTGACGATTCCTGAGCTGGGAACGGTCAAAGCCGAGAGCCGCCCGATCGTCATCTTGACCTCCAACCGGACCAGGGAGATCCATGATGCACTGAAGCGTCGATGCATCTACCACTGGATTGACTATCCCAAGTACGAGCGAGAGGTCGCAATCGTTGAGCGGAAGGTGCCGGGCGTGGGTAAGGCTCTGGCCGGCGAGCTGGCCGCGGCGATGGAGCGGTTGCGAGCCATGGATTTGTTCAAGCCACCAGGGGTGGCTGAGACGCTTGACTGGGCTGCTGCCATCGCAGTACTCGGGCGCGATCAGCTGGATGAGGAACTCATTCACGACACGGTCGGGGTGATCCTCAAGTACCAGGACGACATCGAACGTGTCCAGGATGCCGGTTTCGATCACTTGATCGCCAGGGGATCATGATCCGACTGCTGGCCGCTCTGGCGGCCCTGGCCCTATTGGTCGCTGTCCTACCTGCACAAGCGACGGTACCGGGTACCGAAACCATCTACATCTGGGAGTCGGGCGGCATGACCGAGCCGACGTTGCAGAGAATTTCTGTAGTGGCCGGCCGACATCAGGGAGTGCTTGCTCAGGAGCACCGGGGGACCATCAAGCTGTTGGCGGTGAATCGCGATGGCGAACCTATTCAAAGCGCCCCGACCGGGTTCGTGATCCCGATGGCTGCGCTCGCTCTGGACCCGGTCGAAAGTCGGTCAGTTATCGGGACCGATGTAGCCGATGCCCTGCAATCGGGCGCCGTCGTGATGGGCGAGTCGTCGGCCCGGTTGCGCGGGGCTCAGGTTGGCGATGTGGTCAGGTTTGTAGGGTGGGATGGCACGACGCAACAGGTCCCGATCGGAGCTGTCGTACCGGACCAACGGGTTCGATCTGCCGAACTCGTGTTCTCGACAGCCACCGCCGCCCAGTTCGGGTTTAGTCGACTCTCATCGGTCACGATTTCAGGTTTTTCCGACAAGGAGGCGCTCTACCAGGACCTGGTGAGCACGTTCACCGGCGAGTTCGTCGGTATCGATCCTGATCCGGGCCGCAACGTCGATGACGTTCTTTCCGATGTGGCTGCGAAGCGGATGTACGGAGAGTTTGCTTATGAGTTCACGGGTCCCGGCGACAAGATTCGGATCGATCCGGCTTGGGTGGGATCCAACATCATCACCGTCAATCTCCCCGTGCTCGGTCAATTCAAGTGCCATCGGTCGATGGTTCCGTATCTGGAGAGCGCCATCGACGAAGTTATCGCAGCTGGATTGGACTCGATTATTGACCGGGCGGACTTTCAAATCGCCGGCGGTTGTTACAACGCTCGGCTTATTCGGGGCGGCGATAAGGGGGGCGCCATTTCACGTCACTCTTGGGGGATTGCCGTAGATATCAATCCGTCGAGCAACCCGTACGGTGGCGTGGTGGCCATGGATCCCCGCATCGCGGAGATCTTTCACAAGTGGGGCTTTGCCTGGGGAGGCGGCTGGGTCTACACGGACGGCGCCCATTTCGAATGGACCCGGTTGCCGATCTTCATGGTGGATACCTAACCCTCGGATTTGGCCTCGTTCCTCGCCTCATTGCATTTACTGGTTCGCTAGTCTCGGGTTACGTTGCAAGGTTTACAGGGTGCAAGCGACAAGCAGTTCCCCAGTTCAAACGGCCGCGACCCACCAGACTCCGAAAGTGTCCTTTTTTTGGTCACCTCGAAAGGAGTCAAATGTTTCCATTCGCTCAGTCCACATCATCGACGTACCCGGTTCTATCGGTCTACCTGAACAAGGGGCCCGCGCTCGGCGCTCAACTAACCGACGTGCTCAAACCGATCAAAGAGCTTGAATTTGACCGTGCTCAGGAGATGTCGCTGCGAGCCGACATAGAAAAGATTTCCAACCTCCGCCTCGAGCGCGAAATCGCTCCGGCGATCGGGATTTTCAGCTGCGAGGGGGAGGGGTGGTTTCACGTCGAGCGCCTCCATCGATCGGTCCCCGACTTTGCCACAACCGGCCATCGACCCTACCTGCGTCCGGTCCGGACGCTTCCGAGGAACACCCGTACCAAAGTGGCAGTTGTGGAAAGTCGATCAGCTGCCCTCTGGTTGATGGAGGCCGGTCGGATCGAGAAGATAGACGACATCGTCGTCGATGAGACGGTCAAAAAGAACTACGGCGGATGGCAGGGATACGCCGAGCGCAAGGCCCAATCCCGCTCAGACGAGCTGATGCACCGGCACTACCGGGATACCGCCGAGGAGTTGTTTACCCTTCACCAACGGCAGCCGTTCGACTACATCATCGTGGGTGGCCATCGCACCGACACGCATGAATTCGTCGAATCATTGCACCCGTATCTGCGTAGTCATGTGGCGGGCGAGTTTGTGATCGATCCGCATACCATGACCGGGACGGCTGTCCTCGAAAAGGCTTCTACGTTGGAAGCCGCGGCCGAGCGCGACCGTCGCATAGCCCTCGTTGGGTCGATCATGGACGCATCGGGTTCGACGGGTAAGGCTGCGTTGGGGATTTCGGACCTGGTCGACGCGACGAATCTGAAGGCCGTTCAGAATCTCTTGGTGGTCACGGACTCGCCCCGCGTTCCAGGTGCGATCTGTGACGAGTGCACCTGGATATCGCTAACCGGCGGGGAATGCCAGGGCTGTGGCGCTGAGATGCGATCCGTTTGCGACGTGGTTGATGAGGTTATCGAAGCGGTCATCCGCGATCGGGGAACCGTCGAAGGCATCGGCGCCGACACGCCCCTTGACGCCCATGGAGTAGGCGGATTGCTGAGGTTCGCCCTCAGCTGATCACCTGCCTGCCCACCGTTTGGTGGCTCACCGTTTGGTGGCCACCACTAGGGTTCGCTGATGGCAACAGCTTCGGTCGTGCGCTTTGGGAGGTTGCTCCGCGAGCGCGGCTTCAGTGTCGTTCCCGATACGGCGGCCGACATGCTCTCCGCTCTGAATGTGGTTGATGTGGCACGTTCTGATGATGTGCGCGCCGCCCTCAAAGCAGTGACCGTTACGAACCCACAGCAGGCGGCGCTGTTCGATCAGTGTTTCGACGCCTACTTCGGTGAAGCGCCAATGCCCCCCGAAGAAGGCGACGAGATTGACGATGACGATCAGGTCCTTCGGGTGGAGTCGTGGACGATTCGAAGCCCTTCGGTCGGAGACGACGAAGAAGTCGAAGAAGAGGTATCCGATCAGGTAGGGGCATCCTCGATACGGCGTTTCGCCACCCGAGATTTCAGTGACATGGATGATGCCGATTTAGAGCGAGCCCGCCGCCTGGTTGCCAATATGCAATGGCAGCCGTCGTCGGTCAGGAGTCGGCGATGGGCCGCCGACAATTCGGGCGGCCGGCCCGACATGCGCCGGACCCTTCGAAGGTCCGTCGGCCCGCGAGGTGACCTGCTTGAGCTTGCGATGTCCAATCGGCGTTTGCGGCGCCGGCCATTGATCGTCATTGCCGACGTGAGCGGGTCGATGGAGGCGTACGCCGAAATGATGCTCACCTTCGCTCATGCGGCTCGCGCCAGAATCCACCGGGTAGAGACCTTTGCTTTTTCGACCCACCTGACTCGCATCACCTGGGAGCTGTCGCGGCGCAACGTGCGGGCTGCGCTCGGCAAGGTATCTGAGGCCGTCGACGACTGGTCGGGCGGGACCAAGATCGGGGAGGCCATCGCCACCTTCAACAGGACATGGAGCCGCCGGGTGTGTCGGGGCGGTCCGGTCCTTCTCATCGTGTCCGACGGTTGGGACTGCGGCGAACCGGCCCTGCTTCGCCAGGAGATGGCCCGGCTGTCTCGAAGTGTGCATCGGGTGGTGTGGCTCAATCCTCTTGCGGGTCGACCGGGTTATGCGCCAGAGACCCGGGGCATGCAGGCGGTGCTGCCGTATGTCGATGACTTTCTGCCATCGGCCAACCTGCGCGACCTCAGTGAGGTGGTCGATCTTCTAGAGTCCATTGGATGATGAAAGAAGCCCTCGCCACAGTTGGTCAGTGGAAGTCAGATGGCAAAGACGTCGCGGTCGCGACGGTAGTTCGTGTCCAGGGTTCAGCGCCTCGCCCGGAAGGCGCAAAGTTTTTGGTCTCGTCGGCCGGTGATATGGAGGGCTCGGTCTCGGGAGGTTGCGTCGAGAACGATGTCTTCCTCCACGCCCAAGAAGTTCTCTCGACCGGTGAGCCGAAACTCGTGACGTACGGCATCGCCGATGAAGATGCCTTTGAGGTGGGTCTGGCCTGTGGCGGAACCATCCAGGTTTTCATCGAGAAATGGTGAACGACCTCGACGAGGCGGTCCGGCGCCTCATCACCGAAGAACGTCTCGGGGCTGTGTTCACCGCCGTCGAGGGAGACAGGGTCGGCCAGCGAGTCGTGTACGACTACGACGGAGGCGTCGTCGCCGGCACTCTCGTACCATCGGAGGCACTCGTTGCCGATGCCAAACAGCTGATGGATCGTGAACAGAACCTGACCCTCACCTATGGCGACGAGTCGGTATTTGTGGAGACCATCGGCCCACCGCCTCGATTGCTCATCTTTGGAGCCGTCCATATCGCTCAAGCATTGTGTGCCCTCGGGACCCAGCTCGGATATCGGGTGTCGGTGTCCGACGCCCGGGCGGCCTTTACGACCAGGGAACGTTTCCCGGACGCCCACGAACTGCTGCTGGGCTGGCCAGATGAATTAGGTGACCAACTCGTGATCGACCGTCGGACGTTTGTTGTCCTGTTGTCACATGATGCGCGTTTTGAAGACCCGGTTCTCCCCATGCTGATGGCATCCGAAGCCAAATACATCGGCGCGATGGGTAGTCGTCGTACGGCCGCCAAGCGTCGCGATCGTTTGACTGCCGCCGGCTATTCGGACGCCGATATTTCGCGCATTCACGGCCCGGTCGGGATCGACATTGGTGCCGAGACCCCGGAGGAAACCGCCATTTCGATTCTCGCCGAGATGATCCAGGTGCGGTACGGCTCGGGTAACGGCGCATCCCTTACAGGTCGGGCCGGTCGGATCCACATGCAACGCACCGATGATCGCGGCGACGTTTAGCCTTTCCCCCTCTTGGCATCGGTGGTTTGGTTTGGCCTGGCTCAACCCACCTACACTGGCTTGATGCGCAAGATCGCCGCCATCGTTCTGGCAGCCGGGAGCTCCCGGAGGCTCGGAGAACCAAAACAACTCCTCGACTGGGGTGGGCGCCCGATGCTCGATGTGGTGGTTGACCGAGCCAAGGCCTGGCCCGTTGATCAGGTCTGGGTGGTGCTCGGCGCCTGCGCCGAGGACATTCTTGAGAGGTGCCAGTTGGACAACGTCAATATCGTCATCAACGACGATTACGACGAGGGATTGGCTTCGTCGTTGCGCGTTGGTCTCGATGCGCTCATGCGCTCAGGTGCGCAGATTGATGGGGTGTTCGTGGCGCTTGGCGACCAACCCTTTATCGACCCGGAGGTCGTAGAACTCATGGCTGACCGGTACGAAATGTCCACTGCCAAGGCATTGGTCCCCAAATATCGCTATACCTTTGGTAACCCGGTTCTTGTCGACGAGTCACTTTGGCCTCGCCTTATGAGTCTTGAGGGCGACGTTGGTGCCCAGAAGCTGTTGAAAGCGCATCCCGAATGGGTCGAAGAGGTATGGGTGGAGAAGCTGCCGCCGCGCGATGTTGACACGGCGGCTGACGTGGAAGAGCTAACCCCGAGGAGTGCACATTGAAGATCAATCAGGAGTTCACGGTCACGAAGTCGGTCGACGCGGTATGGGATTTTTTCCAGGATATCGGCGCCGTCGCGCAGTGTTTGCCGGGAGCAGAACTTACCGAGGATCGCGGCGACGGAACCTACGCGGGCAAGGTTGAAGCAAAACTCGGGCCGATGACTGCCACGTTTGAGGGCGACGCGACGGTTACTCCGGATCCCACTACGAAGTCGGGTCACATCAGCGGCAAAGGCGCCGACCGTCGAGGCGGCAGTCGCGGACAGGTCGCGGTGGATTACCGACTCGAAGCCGAAGATGGCGGCACCCACGTCTATGTCGATGCAGATGTAACGCTGTCGGGGTCGGCCGCACAATTTGGACGGACCGGACTGATCAAGGAGATCTCGAACCGACTCGTCGAGGAATTCGTGCTCTGCCTGGAAGGCAAGCTTGGTGCCCGGACGGTCGAGGAGGCTGAAGCCGTGACCGCCGCCGAGGTCCAACCGGCCGCTCTGGTCGTCTCGAGCTTGTGGGCCGCGATCGTCAACTTCTTCAAGAAGCTGTTCGGAAAGGCCTAGTCTTCCACCCCCTGCCCTTGGGCAGGTCCAGTATCCTCGATTGTGTCTGCTTTGAAAGGACATCTATGCCCTCGATTGACGCCATAGAAGGCATCGGTCAGAAACGCGCGACGACGCTTCGTAAGAACGGAATCCGCACGACAGAAGCCCTTTTGAAGCTGGGCGCAACCAAACGAGGACGTAAGGAGCTGGCCAGCGTCACCCGACTCGATGAGAAGTTGCTCCTTGAGTGGGTAAACCGGGCTGACCTAATGCGATGCAAGGGAGTCGGCTCGGAGTATTCGGACCTCCTGGAGGCCGCTGGCGTTGACACCGTGAAGGAACTTCGGCGCCGGAACCCGATCAGCCTCACGGCCAAGATGATCGAGCTCAACGAAACGAAGCGGCTCGTAAGGCGTCTGCCCACTGAGGCCATGGTGTCGGGGTGGATCGAACACGCCAATCAGCTGGACGCCGTCGTCACTTACTAGTGGCACACCACTAAGTGCCCGCTGAGCGGGACCGACATGCTTTAACAAGAACGGGAGCGCCGAGGCGCTCCCGTTCTACCTCTTGGAGGAGGTCTCTAGAGGCTTGCGTTATGCAGTCTTCTTGGCAGCTGGCTTGGTCGCCGTTTTGGCAGCTGGCTTTTTGGCGGCCGGCTTTGCAGCTGGCTTGGTCGCCGTTTTGGCAGCTGGCTTTTTCGCAGCGGGCTTTGCAGCTGTTTTAGCGGCTGGCTTTTTCGCTGCTGGCTTCTTGGCCACTGGTTTCTTGGCGGCTGGCTTGGTTGCCGTCTTCGGAGCCTCGTCGACCTCGATGGTCACCTTCGTGGCTCGTTCGGAGTCGGGCATGAAGTTCGAGCGCCATGACTCGATGATGTCCTCAAGCTGGGTGCGGAGTTTTCCGACCTGCTGCTGGAACTGATCGACGTCGACGCGCTGGGTCAGGTCTTCAAGGGCTTCGCCATCCTGAAGTTTCTTGACGAGCGATTCGCCCTCGGTGGCCCACTTCTCGAACTCTGAGCGAGCGTCCTTGAGGAACTTCACCCGGAAGTCGGTGGCCTTTGTGTTGGCCTCCATGAACCGGCTGGTCAGCTTCTCGCTGACGGTCTTGCCGACAAGCACGGGGGCGCCTACGGCCGCAAACATAGCTTTGCGGGCATCTTCTCTGATTTTGGTATCGGTCATAACATTTCTCCTTGTTGGGTCTCGACCATCGTTCGATAGAGGTCGAGCAACACTTGCTTTTGGCGGGGTGAGAGTGACACGTCGGCTTCCAAGGCCGCCCGAACTGTGGGAGGCACGTTGGAATCGTCGAGCAATCCCGCCTGTATGTAGAGCGATTCAGCCTGTATCGACAGTCCTCTCGCCAAAGATTTGAGGATCTCGGCGGATGGCTTGCGGAGACCCCGTTCGATCTGACTGAGGTAGGGATTTGAGATCCCTGCCTTTTCAGCCAGTCGACGCAACGACATCTTCGAGCGGGTTCTCTGCTCGCGGATGAAGCTGCCAATGTGCTGGCTTCCGCTGTCGGGGGCTTCGTCGGTCATATTAGCAGAATAACGCACTTCGCTAACTATTGCAAGCGTTAGCTGTGGCTACTTTCTTGCTTGCTTAGGCTAGCACTCTCTCAGAATAGTGAATCCCGTTCGCCAAGCATGGCGTTCAGCGCGTACTGAATCTGGCTGCGAACCGATTCGGATATTTCCAGAACTGCCAGTCGATCCGTGTGTTCGATGGTGCTGACATCGATCGGTGGAAGAAACTTCAATTTCCACTTGATCGGTAGAGGAATGGGATTCAGCCATACGGCCATTTCCTCCACCCGTTGTTCCGGGAACACCATACGAACGAGTTGGGCGAGTCGCTTTGACGTAAAGAGGACGGGGTGGACTTCTTCGCCCCCAATAATGGCCACCGGCACGATCTTGGCGCCGGTTTGAAAGGCGAGATCCACGAACCCGCCGCGCCCGAATCGTTGCGTTTGGTAGGCCTGGTCCTGGGGCTTCTGGAATCCGGCGACTCCTTCCGGGAAGACACCGAGCAGGTGGCCTTGCTCAAGTACCCAGATCGCATCGGCCCGTGCCGCATAAGCCGAACCGCTCTTTCGATAAAGGTGCGAGACGAATGGAAACATGTTGAATATTTCGGTCCCGATCAGCCGGACCCGCCGCGGCACTGCCGCCTCATTGGCGACTGCGGCCGCCAGCATCAACCCGTCATATGGCAGAGCTGCCCCGGCATGATTCGCAACGAGAATGCCAGCGCCTTCCGACGGCACATGCTCGATCCCTTCTACCTCCACCCGGAAGTAGTCGATATACAAGAAGTTGATGAGGTGCCAGACCATGTCAGCGATGACCGGGTCGAGGCCGAGCGGGTCGACGTCGTAGGTTGCCAGAGCCAGTTGACGGAGCAGTGCCGGCCAGGTGTCGAAGCCCAATTTG
>JAGXFS010000158.1 GCA_024637275.1 Acidimicrobiia bacterium | reverse complement strand
TCAACGACAATCACCCGATCGCCGCGAGCTACCAGTTGATCGGTCGTCACCGAGCCGATAAATCCGGCTCCGCCGGTTACGAGAACCGTCTGCAAGGTCTTTCCCCCCTCTAACGAAGGGACAAGCTAGCGCAAGCCAGGGCTTCCGATCGCAGCACCGGCTCTTAGGGGTTGAGTACCCGCATCCGTCCCGGGTCGACAATGGCGGCGAGAATGTCGCGAATCGAGAGGATTGCCGACGTGTCTTCGTCAATGACGGGAACATGCCGGTAGCCGGTCTCGAGGAGCCATTCGGCTACCTGGTCAACATCGGTGTCCGGCGAGAATACGTCCGGGTTCCGGGTCATATGATTGCCGATCACCGCTTGGTCAAAATCGACTCCCTGGGCGGTCGCTTCAAGGATGTCTCGTTCGGTGAGAATGCCGATGAGCGCACCGTCATCCACGATTCCCATGGAACCAACATCACCGGCCACCATCGCCTGGGCGGCTTCGCGGAGCGTTGAGGCTGGACTCATGGTCTCAGCTGAATTCTGGATCAGATCCCTCAGTTTCATGACGCATCCTCCTCGGAGAACAAATCATACGGTGGGGCAACGACCACCCGTAGGGCAGGATGGCCCCATCGGGAGCGCCACCTGTCCTGATGGGCTGACTAGATGAGGTCTTGTTCGCGGATCCCGAACGAAGGATGGCGGAGTCGGCACAGGGCCAACTTCTCCAACTGCCGGATCCGCTCGCGAGTCAGGTTGAACTCGTCGCCGATCTCTTCGAGGGTGCGGGGCACGCCGTCGTAGAAACCGTAGCGAAGAGCGAGAATGCGACCTTCCCGATCAGGAAGCCGTTCGATCGAAACCCGGAGACTGTTGGCGACGTCCATTTCCTCGGTGATGAGCACCGGATCGGCGGCATCTTCGTCTTCGATGAAGTCGCCAAGTTGTGCACCATCTTCACCAACGGGCTGCTCAAGCGAGACCGTGTCGGCGACGCTGAGGGCGAGTTCGACTTTGTCGACAGTTACGCCAGCTTCTTCAGCAATCTCGTCTGGCTTGGGGTCACGGCCGAGTTCAGCCTTCAAGCTGGCCTGGGCGGCACGGACCGCCGCCAGCGTGTCATGCAAGTGGACGGGAATCCGGACGGTCCGAGACTTGTCGGCAATGGCCCGGGTAATGGCCTGGCGAATCCACCAGGTCGCATACGTAGAGAACTTGAAGCCTTTTCGCCAGTCGAACTTCTCGACGGCGCGAATCAGGCCAAGGTTGCCTTCTTGGATTAGGTCGAGGAAGTCGATACCGGAGGTGTTGGCATACCGACGAGCGTTGGCAACCACCAAACGGAGGTTGGCCGTGAGGAATGCATCCTTCGCCTCGCGGCCCTTGCGCACCTTGCGACGCAGTTCGATCTCGGCCTTCTTGCCCTTGTAGTCGCCTGCCTCGATACGACCGACGGCCTCTTCGCCAGTTTCGATCAACTGGGCCAGTTCAACCTCTTGCTCAGCGGTGAGCAGGTCGTACTCGCCGATCGCAGTTAGGTACTGGGAAACGAGGTCAGTAGTCAGTCGTCCACGCTCATCGGTGAGCTTGGATGCCCGAGCGGGCGCCTTGCGGGCTTTGGCCCGCGCAGGGTCAGTTGCAGCCATGCGGGAATATCCTTTGTATCAGGGGGAGTGCGCAGCCGAATGGAAACCTTTCCAAACGGAGGCGCTATCCCAATATGACACATGTTTAAGGTTTTGTGAACCCCTTTTCTTCCACTCCGGTGGCATTTTCTTGACTCAATTCTCCAACCGAACCGGGTCGATAGTCCCGAAAAGGCCCATTGCTATGGGCCTGAACGCAGATTAGTCTCTGACACCTGCCAACCGGGTCGCCCACGGACAGTGGCGGCCCTCGCGCCACGTACAGTTGGATAGGTCCAGTTTTATGACGATTCACCGGCCTCGGTGGCTCCAGTGCTCGCAATCCAGGCCCTAATTCTGGCGGCAGTGGCCTCGAGTCGCTCATCGGAGAGCACCTCACCGCTTCCTGCTTCGCGCAGCCAGAGGGTGTCGATCGCCAGGTCACCGCGCGACCGGATCCTTGCCAGATGAATGGAGACCCCGCAGTTCGTGAGCACCTCGCACACATCATGCAGCAATCCGATGCGATCCACCGCCCGGACTTCTACGACCGATGCCCCTCCGTCTCGATACGTTGTGACTTGACCCCCCGGGGCCACCGATCCATACCGGGCGCGCCGTTCTTCGAGTCGCGAGCGATAATCGGTGTGCGTCGTCAGATCGTGGAAGATCGTTTGTAGTTTTGCCTCGGCGACCGGTCCCCCTTGGAGAGCGTCTTGAACATGGAATGTGTCGATGCCGATCCCGGTATCGGTCGTGACAAGTCGAGCGTCTAGCACTTCGATCCCATAGGCCGCCAGGGTTCCGGCGACCCGCACCAGCAGTCCCGGTTCGTCGATCGCTGCCATCACAAGCGAAGTGACACTCCGGAGTGGTTGGGCACTCCACCGAGTCTCATGTGGTCGCGGCGGTGGACTGGTTATTTGCAGGTGCCGTACGATTTCTTCCAGGCTGAAACGATCCGCATAGCCCGCCGGAAGCTCCGAGAGAAAGCTCGTAACGCGCTTGGGCCCGGTGGCTCCGCCGGCGGCGCTGACGATGGTCGCCTCGTCCACCTGCGAAGGTGACCCGGTCAGGTGTTCTTCGACTCGTTGAAAGAGCTGACGCATCAGGTTCGCTTTCCACGCCGTCAACATGTTGGGACCTGTAGCCCGACTGTCGGCGATTGAGAGCAAGTACAACAGCCTGAGCAGCTGCACGTCACCAATCCGGGCAGCTACATCGGCAATCACGCCAACATCATCAATATCCCGCCCGGCCGCAGTATCAGGGATGAGGAGATGCAGTCGCACCGCTTTGCTGAGTCTGCGCTCGCTCGTTGGGCTGAAGTGGGCGCGTCGGGCAAAGTCGCCAACCATCTCGGCTCCGACTTCTGAGTGGTCGCCCGGGCGTGACTTGCCAACATCGTGAAAGAACCCGGCTACCAGGAGATCATCCACGGAGCCGAGCTCATCGGTGACAACTGTCAGCATCGGATCGTCGTCGTCTATCAGACGGAGAATCTCGTCGACGGTTGCCCAGTGATGGCCACCCACCGTGTAGGCGTGGAACGGAACGACATGCGGCCGGTCCTGGGATTCCACCCACTCGGGTATCGCCTTGGCCAGCCATCCGAATTCGTGCAACCGCTCGATGATGGCTCGACCCTGGTCGCCGCTGGCGAGGAGCCGAACGAACAAAGCGCGGTCGTCATCGGACCAGAGCGGCGGACCGGCCGTCCGGACGGCTCGCTCCTCTGCCACCGAAAAGGCTGCGCCAGTCGACCCGTCGAGCACCTGCGCCGACTGGGCAAAGGCCGATGAATACGAAGCCGAAGGGGATCGACGCAGGGCGCGGAACAGCCACCGGCCGACCCCGGCGACTGGGTCAGGCGATTCGCCGAGTTGTGGGAATTGTTGGTTAGCGAGATGCTCAGCTGAACGACGGGCCGATTGCAGGCGTTGGCCCACCTCGATCGAGTCGCCACCCAGCCATGCCGAGACCGCTTCCCGCACTTCGAAGGTATATCGATTGCTCGGCTTGCGGACCGTATGGCCGGTCACGGCGTGGAGACCGTTGCGTATATCGAGTAGTACGTCGGCCATGGGATCTACCGACTCGCCGCCACTACCCGTTCGGATCCGGTCGAGCCCGACTCCGTTGAGCGTCCTCAGTCCACCGCGCCCCTGTTTGATATCAGCCGCCAGCAGCCAATAGGGCTCGTCACTCCGCCGGGCAGCTTCTTCGAACTGAAGCACCTCGCCGAGCGTGCCGGACTGCTGCTTCATCAGCTTCGTGACGACTTCAACCGACTCCTCGAAGAGTTCGCGCTGGCCAGCCACATACCGCATAGTCATCAAAGCGCTCAAGGTCTCAATTGAGTCCCGTCCCGCCGCCGCAATCTCCTTGAGCGTGCGGGCGGCGTGACCGACGACCACCTTGGCATCCCAGAGCGGATACAAGAGAGATGAGACGGAGTCGGCGGCTGGTCGATCGACGTGTACGGTCATCAGGTCGACGTCGGATCCGAGGCACAACTCACCGCGACCGTAGCCTCCTACGGCTACGACGACTGTGTTGGCAGGCAGGCCGTCAGCAAGTTCCCTAACCGCCGCGTCGAGGGTGGCAGTTAGCTCGACGCAAATCTGACGTCCACCGCCGGGTGGACGCTCGTCTACGAAGTGATCACGCAGCTCGAGGTAGGTAGTCATGGGTTGGGGCAGGTTGCCGTTGCTCATCGCAGGTCCTCAGCTGTCAAGCATCAAAGCGCCAGGCAGCCCGATCCAAGAGGTCGAGGACGCGGGCCTTGTCGGCTTCTATGGCTCCACAGAGCTCGACCTCCGCAACCACGGCGGCGGCCTGATCACGGAGGGCCGCCATCGCCGGTTCGGTGGCCAAACCCCGCCGCAGGAGCTCGGTGCGAATTGCCTGCAACGCCAGCAAGATTGAAGCGAGCACGGTTGGGAGGGGTCGAGCACACGTTCGGATCTGATCGAAGGCTTGATGCACCAAGTCATCATGCGTCGCTTGAAAGGGACGGAAGACTCGTCGGTCATCGGCTGCGACAAACCGGGCCGGGAGCTTCCTGCTGAGGATCTCCAGAACCAACTCCCCCATCTGGGCTACGACCGCGTGGGCCGTGTTGGGGTCATTGATGCCAGGCGATAACGCTCTCAGGGCGATGTCTTCCAACATGACGAGCCCGAACCCGACGTCCTGTTGCAGCGTGCGCTGGTCTCCGATACCGAACGCTTCTCGAACTCGCCGCTCAAGACCAACCAACCCGTCAGCGTCAGCGGTCCAGACCGTAACCAGTGGTGCTTCGGCATAGACGTACATGCCCGCCGCGACCTCAATGCGAAGCGCATCGTGGGGCTCAATCGTCTCCAGTAGAGCCTGCAAACTTACCTGCTGTACCCACCCCGACCGGCCGACC
This sequence comes from Acidimicrobiia bacterium, assembly GCA_024637275.1. GTDB lineage: Bacteria > Actinomycetota > Acidimicrobiia > Spongiisociales > JAENVV01 > JAENVV01. The sequence goes on along the minus strand of JAGXFS010000158.1, from coordinate 12,987 downwards.
GTAATGACCGTTCCCGGACTGGCCGGCACGTTGGGAACATGGAGATCACCTGGCGAATCGTCGCCGGGGAGGACCGCCGGTTCCCGGTAGCGTTCTCTTACAACCGTGAGCGCCTGGCGGGTCAACTCGCGGCTTACCGTGGAAACCCGGAGCTGCTGGGCCGTGTGATTAATGGACGCAAGCAGCGCCAAGAGAGCCGCGAGTGCAAAAACGATCGCCACGGCAACCGCAATGCTGGGCAGATACGGGGCTCCGCCCTCTTCAACCGGCCCACGCACCTCGCGCAACACGAGGACGCTGAATACGAACGCGCCTAAAACCAGGCCGATCATGTTCTGCTGGAAGGGATCGCGCAGGAAGATGCGCAATACCCGCGAAGAGTACGCCGACGATGAAAGCTGGATTGCAACGAGCGTCAGGGAGAAAACCACCGAGGCGGCCGTGATAGTCCCGCTGGCGATGGCGCTGAGGATCGCCCTGGCACTATCGACGGTCGTCACGATGATCGGCGGGAGGCTGACCGGGTCAACCGAGCTATCCAACTCGATGATGAGCCGTGACACAACGATGGTCGCAACGATCCACAGGACCGGCACCCCGAACAAACTGGTCCGGAACCGATCTACCAGAGCCCGGAGCCGTATCGCCAGACCCCCACCATCACGCCAACTCACGGTCCTACCTCCTCCGACCTAGGTTACGGCTTTGTCTGAGCCCTGTCGGATCCAGACTGCCCGGTTTCCTTGATTCATCGTTGCTCCTTGTCGTGATTTCAACAGGATTGACGACATACGTTTCAGCCGTGTTTCGGGCAAATGGCAGCTTCGGACGCGATCCGGAACGCAGGCACCCGGGCTATGCGAGTATCAGCGCGTGCCACAAAGCGATCTGGATGTCTGGGCGGTACTGGCCTCACTGTCGCTCGTAGGGGTGGCGGTCGGAGTTTCGGCCTGGCGCGGCCTCGGCCTGGAGCGGACGATTATCTGGGCATCGCTCCGGGCGGCCGTCCAACTTCTCATTGCCGGGCTCGTCCTCTCCTGGGCGTTCGACTCCCAACTGCTCACGTGGGTATGGATCGCAGCGATGGTCATCTATTCCGCTGAGACGGTTCGGCAACGAGCGAATGGCACAAAGGACATCCGCAACATCGGCTTGCTGGCCATCGGCGGCTCAACCGCCTTCAGCTTGCTCGTCGTTTTTGGACTTGGCGTGCTCGACTTCACGCCCGTCAGCCTTATCGTCACGGCTGGCATCACCATCGGTAACACAATGCCGGCCACCGTTCTGGCCGTCACTCGCACGAACGAATACCTCGTAACGGGTCGCGGCGAACTCGAAGGGATGCTGGCTTTGGGATTCGGGCGCTCACAGGTCGCCAAGGTCGTGGGAGCGATCGTGGCGCGGTCGGCGCTCATTCCGCAGATCGAACGAACCAAGGTCGTCGGGCTCATTGCCCTCCCAGGAGCCATGACCGGGCTACTGTTGGCCGGAGTCGATCCCCTCCAAGCTGTCCTCATTCAACTCGTGGTCATGTACCTGGTGTTGGGCTCGGTTACGACCTCGGTCCTGCTCGTAACCCTGGCCAGCGCTCGCAATCTCCTCACTACGGACCTTCGGGTACGAGATCGGGCCATCTGACCATTTACACCTGGACCAACAGTCTGCTTTACTCACGAACTGAGCCATTCAGCCACGGTTGAATGGCTCAGTTCAGTAATGCTCATAAGGAGACAAATCTTGCAAAGAAAACCAGTTCTCTGGTTGGCCCTCTTAACCGTATTCTCGTTGGTGCTTGGCGCCTGCGGCGGTGACGAGACCGTTGACACGACTGCACCCGTTGCAGCCGAAACAACGACGACGACAACAGAAGCCGTCGCCACTACTACTACTACCGAAGCTGGCCCGATGATCGAATTGGTCGTCTGGGCAGACGAAAGTCGCGCTGCCGCCCTTGAAGAAGTCGTTCCGGCTTTCGAAGAGGAGACCGGCGTTGACGTCATCATCGAGCTCGTCGACTTCGGCGCGATCCGCGATCAGGTCGGCGTTGCCGCACCTGCCGGCGAAGGCCCCGATGTGTTCATCGGAGCCTCCGACTGGGTCGGCGAATTGGCCACCAACGGCATCCTGGAGCCGATCGACCTTGGCGCCAAAGCCGAGGACTTCACCAGCGCGTCAAGAAATGCTTTGACGTTCGACGGAACCCTGTACGGCCTGCCGTATGCCGTTGAGGCGGTTGCGTTGTATTACAACACCGACCTGGCGCCCGACGCCCCGGCCACGATGGAAGATGCTGCGGCGGCTTGCGCCGACATGGTGGACATCACCAACTGCGTGGGCATCCCGGGCGGCGGCGATGGAACAGACGCCTATCACATGTATCCGTTTGTCTCGGCTGCCGGCGGTTATATCTTCGCCGCGACCGATGGCGTCTATGACCCAACCGATGTCGGCCTTGACTCGGCAGGAGCCATTGCCGGCGCACAGGCACTTGAAGGCTTCGTAACGGATGGTGTAATCGCCTCGACCAACTACGACGGTGCCAAGAACCAGTTCCTTGAGGGGACGCAACCATTCTGGATTACCGGCCCGTGGGAACTCGGCGGCCTGAACGATCAGGACACCGTGAACTGGTCAGTCGCCAAGCTTCCGAAGATCGCCGATGGAACCCCTCAGCCATTCATTGGGGTGCAAGCGTTCTTCTTGAGTTCGTTCTCTGAGAACAAGCTGGTGGCTCAGACCTTCCTGTTGGACTTCATCGCGACTGACGATGGCATGGCGGCGCTCTTCGCTGCCGACGGACGGCCTCCGGTCTACAACGCCACGATCGCGGCAACCGCCGACGACGTCGCCATCGCCACCTTCGGAGCCTCGGCTGCCGATGGTGTTCCGATCCCGAACATCCCTGAGATGGGTTCGGTGTGGGGCGCGTTGGGCGACAACATGTTGCTGCTTCGCAATGGTGAGATCGACGGCGAAACGGCCATGATCAACGCGGCAACCGCCGTACGGGAAGCCGTCAACCAGTAGACAAAGTAGTATCCGAAAAATGACGAATAACGAGGGCGCGACTCCAAACCGGACCGCGCCCTCGTTTTCGTTAAGTCCCGGTTTTTGGCTGAAACTTGTCGTCGTTGGCCTCATCGATGCGGCCTTCATAGCGGCCATCCCGGTACTGGTTGCCAACCAATCCTGGATGTTGTTCGGGTTGCTGGGACTGAATGTCCTGCTCATCAACTGGGCCTACTTGTCACCCCGATCAAACGCAGGAAAGTGGCTGGCTCCTGGACTCGTATTCGTGACGATCTTCGTCGTCTGGCCCATCATCTACACCGGGTACGTCTCGGTTACGAACTGGGCTACCGGGAACGTGCTCAGCCAGCAACAGGTCATCACCAATCTCGAGAACGAGGTGATCCGGGTCGACGGCGAGGGCACCTCGCTCGAACTCGCCATATACGACGGGCCGGAAGGACTGGCTTTCCTCGCTCGTCAGCAGGACGGGACTGCGTACTTTGGCATCGCCCGGCAATCGTCTGCCGAACCAATCGAAGATGCCCTCATCGATACCTCCGGCGTCGACCTCACCGGTGATCTGCCCGACACAATCAACGACTACACCAGGCTCGGACTGCGAGACCTGTTGGGGATTGCCGGTCAGATCGAAGCCCTCGTGCTTGATGTTCCAGGCGGGGTCATTCAAGCCCAGACAACCTCATCAGCTCGCCTCATCCAGGCAGGGCAGCGTTACACGTACGACGAAGCGACCGACACGCTCTATGACGCGGTTCGCGATGTCACGTGTATCACCGAGCGGGGAAATTTTGTTTGTGACGGGCAGCGCCTCGACCCGGGGTGGAGAGTCGTGACTGGCTTCGACAATTATCAACGGATCTTTGGAGACCAGAGGATCCGGTCGGCCTTCCTCAAAGTGTTCAACTGGAACATCATCTTTGCGGTCATGTCGGTGCTCCTGACTTTTACGCTCGGACTCGCACTCGCCAACGCACTCCAGCATGACAAGATGCGCGGGAAGGCGTTCTACCGCTCGATCTTCATCATCCCGTACGCTATTCCGGCGTTCTTGTCGACCATCGTATGGCGTGGCCTGCTCAACACAAACTTCGGCCAGGTCAACTCGCTCATCGAATCTCTCGGCGGGGCTGCCGTGCCATGGCTAACCGACCCGACCTGGGCAAAAATTGCCGTACTCGCCGTGAACACCTGGCTCGGATTCCCCTATATGTTCCTGATCACGTCGGGCGCTCTGCAGGCGATCCCCAATGAACTCAAGGAGGCCGCCAGGGTCGACGGAGCGAGCGCCTGGCGCGTCTTCCGATCTATCACATTGCCACTTTTGCTCGTCTCGACGGCTCCCCTACTCATTGGCTCGTTCGCGTTCAACTTCAACAACTTCGTGCTCATCTTCTTGCTCACCGAGGGCGGCCCACCGGTCATCGGGGCCCCGGTACCAATCGGGGAAACGGACATCCTGATCTCCTTCACGTTCGACCTTGCCGTGAATGCTGGCCGCGGGAACAACTTCGCCCTTGGATCGGCGATCGTCATCATGATCTTTGTGGCCCTGGCGGCGATTTCCGCCTTCAGCTTCCGATTCACCAAGCGCCTGGAGAGCATCTATGGCAACTAACCGGGACCAAAGTCCCATCGCTGCCAATCGGATGTCAGCCAAACGATGGATCCGCGAGATCGGCTGGCGGCATGTCGTGCTGATCATCGCTACCTTCTTCGCCCTCTATCCGGTGGTCTGGGTGCTCTCGGCTGCCTTCAATCCGGTTGACAACCTATCGGCGGCCCGGCTGATCCCGCGCAGTTTCACCTTCGATAATTTCACCGAGTTGTTCGAGTCGGACCTGACTCCATTCGGGACGTGGCTGTTCAATTCCTGGAGGGTGGCACTCATTGCGGCCAGCCTCAATGTGATTCTCGCGGCGCTGGCCTCATTCGCTTTTTCGCGATTGCGCTTCCGGGGTCGACGGGCGGGCCTGCTCAGCCTGCTGCTCATCCAGGTCTTCCCCCAGTTCCTCGGATTTATTGCTCTCTTCCTTCTTGCCCAGCAGATAGGGGATATCTTCCCGGCCGCAGGCCTCAACACGCAGACCTACATCATCATGGTCTACCTCGGTGGGGCGATCGGATTCAACGCGTTTCTGATCAAAGGCTTTATGGACACGATCCCTGCCGAGCTAGACGAGTCAGCCGAAGTGGACGGGGCTAGCCCATGGCAGATCTTCTCAAGAATCGTATTCCCACTGAGCCGACCGGTGCTGGCCGTGATTTTCATCATCACGTTCATCAATATCTACTCCGAGTACATCCTCGCTCGCACCCTGCTGCGTTCGACCCAGGAGTTCACCATGGCGGTCGGACTCCAACTCTTTGTCGAATCCAATTACTCCGCCAAATGGGGCAACCTGGCGGCAGCGGCCATCATCGGGGCGGCCCCCATCGTGCTCACGTTCCTGGTTGCCCAAAAACAGATCATTGGCGGACTCACGCAGGGTTCGGTCAAGGGTTGATCCGGTCATAGTGCAAAGCTTCGATTCTGATCTCGGCGTCTATGGCCTTCCTGGCGACGTCACACCCTTCGACATTCGATTCGATCCGACCAACCGGACACATGTCGAGCGCGAGGAGGATGATTCATTCACGATCCGGGTATGGGCCGAGCCCGAACTCACCGATGGGTTACTGGTCGCCAGACAGGCCAATCAGGTGGTTGGCTACCCCATGCGGCGTGCGTCGAAGGGACGCCGCTTCGTCTATTGGCAGGTCAGCCTGACCATCCAAGAGGGGCCACTCGAATACTCGTTTGCATTTCGTTCAGCGGCCGGCTTGCCGGTCTATCGGGTGCCCGCCGGCATATCGAATGCGGTCGAACGTTTGGACCGCTGGACGCTCGACACCTCGATGGAACCGTTCGCCACGCCGTCGTGGGCACACGGCGCGGTGATATATCAGATATTTCCAGATCGGTTCGCCAACGGTGATGCCAGCAACGATCCCATCGACGTTATCCCCTGGGATACGCCGCCAACCCCTCGTGGGTTTTGGGGCGGTGACCTGATCGGTATCCAATCGAAACTTGGCTACCTCGAGGAACTCGGCGTTGATCTCATCTATTTGAATCCGATCTTTCGGTCGCCTTCGAATCATCGCTACGACGCGATCGACTACTACCAGGTGGACCCGATGCTGGGCACGAATCAGAATCTCAAGGGGCTCATCGACGACGCGCACAGCCGGGGCATCCGGGTGATGATCGACGCTTCGTTCAACCATGTGCATCCTCAATTCTTCGCGTTCCAGGACTTGATCGAAAAGGGAGCAGATTCCGCGTACGCCGACTGGTTCGTCGTCAATGAATGGCCGGTTCACCTCAAACGCAACAAGCCAAGGTTGAGCACCGGAGCCGCCGACTGGTTGCCGACCTGGATCGAGCAGACCGGACTGGCCGTCGTCGATGATCCTCACGCCGCTGCCGGGATCGTTCCCAGCTATGACAGCTGGTATGGAGTGGCGACCATGCCGCGCGTGAATCTGGCGAATCCGCAAGCCCGTCAGTACATGCTCGACGTGGCCACCTACTGGATCTCCGAGTTCGCTCTCGACGGCTGGCGCATGGACGTCGCTCGTTATGTTGACCCGGACTTCTGGAATGACTTCCGCACCGCCGTCAAAGCCACCAACCCGCAAGCTTTCCTGCTGGCCGAGGTAATGGGCAATGCTTCGCCGTGGCTTCAGGGCGACCGATTCGACGCGACGATGAACTACACCTTTCGAGACATCAGCCTGGGCTTCTTCGCCCACGACCTCATCGACGGCCCCGAGTTCCTCGACAGGATGGGCACGATGCTCGCGCAATATGGTCATGCTGCCACCGTGTGCAACCAGAACCTGATCGGCAGCCACGACACGGCCCGATTCCTGACCGAAGCTGACGGAGCCCGCTGGCGGCTCAATCTGGCCACGGTTTGCCAGATGACCGTTCCCGGATCCCCCAGCATCTATTACGGTGACGAAATCGGCCTCGAAGGTGATGATGATCCCGGAAGCCGCGGCGCCTTTCCCTGGGATCCCGATCCGGCCGGCGATCCGACCCATCAGCTTGTCCAAGAGCTAGCCAGGCTCCGGAAGAGACGACCAGCTCTGCGGACCGGAACCTGGCATCCTGGAACCGCGACTCGCCACATGGTCAGCTTCGAGCGAAGACAAGGAAAAGCGCGATTGCTCGTCGTCATGAACCGGGGGCGGACCAAGAATCACATTGCCAACGAGGGCTGGAACAAGGTTCTATGGGGAAGCGCAACCATCTCCGATCAAACGATCACCGTGCCCGCCCGACGCGCCGCGATTCTGAGTCGATGACGCGCAAACTCACGCCCTGGCTCGCCGCCGCATTTCTCATGACCATCATGATGTCAGCGTGCACTCCCAAGGCCGATGAACCAACCACGACCGCTCCACGGTCACCGGAGACGACGCAGGCAACGGTCGACCCGTCAGTCGATCCCGGCTTTTACCTGAATCTCATGTGGCACCAACACCAACCGCTCTATCCCAAAGACGCCGACGGCGTGTACACCCGACCGTGGGTTCGGGTCCACGCCACGAAGGACTACTACGACATGGCGTCAACCGTGGCCCAATACCCCGACGTGAACGTCACGTTCAACCTGACACCGGTGCTCATGCTTCAACTCGAAGACCTGGCCAACGGCGCCAAGGACATCTATTGGACGACAGCCGAGATCCCTGCGGTCACGCTGACCGACGAGCACAAGCAGTTCATCGCCGAGCGCTTTTTCGACGTCAACCCGAAGATCATCGCCAGGTTCCCTCGATACCAGGAACTCGCCGACAGCCGGGACGGGACTGGCCAATGGACCGACACCGAATGGCGGGACCTCCAGGTTCTGTTCAACCTCGCTTGGACCGACCCCGATTTTCTGGAAAGCGAACCCCTCGCCCTACTCGTAGCGAAAGGACGTGGGTTCTCCGAGGAGGACAAGGTCACGTTGTTCGCCGAACATGTGAGGATCATCTCCGAGGTTCTTCCGCTGCATCGCCAGCTCTGGGAGTCAGGGCAGATCGAAATCACCACCACCCCCCTGGCGCATCCGATTCTCCCTCTAATTTCCGACACCAATCTTGCGACCGTCGGCGATCCAACCGCACTGCTGCCAGACGTCCGATTCCAGGAGATTCCCGACGCTGATGACCAGGTCATCCGGGGCCTCGACACTGCCGAGCGCCTACTGGGCCGCCGCCCCGTTGGCATGTGGCCGGGGGAAGGGTCGGTAGCCCAGTTGGTCATGTCGCTGTTCTCAAAGAACGGCGTCGAGTGGGTAGCCAGCGGCGAGAGTGTCCTCGCCAAGAGCATCGGAATCGGATCGTTCGAGCGCACCACCGATGACATCCCCCTGGGCGCTTCCGACTTGTACCGCCCGTGGAGCGCGCAACTCAACCGCAACCCTGACGTTGCGATGTTTTTTCGCGACGATCGACTTTCCGACCTTGTCGGCTTTGAGTATTCGGGATCGAGTGGAGAAGCCGCCGCGGCAGATTTCATGAGGAGACTCAAGTCAATCCATGATTCAGTTGACGTGCAGGACGCCCTTGCAGCCGGACAGCCGTATGTGGTTTCGGTCATCCTCGACGGCGAAAATGCGTGGGAGAACTACGACAACGATGGCAAGGATTTCCTCAACGCCCTCTATCGAGAGCTGAGTGAGTCTGACTTCGTGAAAACGATCACGCCGGGCGATTATCTCGACCGATTCGAACATCCTGAGGGACTCGACGAGGTCTGGCCAGGAGCCTGGTTCCAGCCCAACTTTGCCACCTGGATCGGCGAGAGCGAGGAGGCTCTTGCCTGGGACTACCTCGCAGCGGTGCGGGCCGATCTCAAGGCTGCCAAAGGCACAGTCAGCGACGACTCTTATGCAGCCGCCTACGAACAGATGCTCTTCGCCGAGGGCTCCGACTGGTTCTGGTGGTACGGCTCCGACCAGGACTCCGGCAACGACGGCTACTTTGATACTGCCTACCGGGAACTCCTCGGTCAGGTCTACGACGCGCTCGGGATGGACCGTCCGTTGTTTGTGTCGGTGCCGATCATCCCGGCCACGCCCATCGGAGCCAGCCGCTCGGCATCAGCGGCCACCACCCCCGTCATCGATGGACAATTCGACGACTACCAGGAGGGTGGGGAGTTCGGCGAGGAAGACGATCGTGTGTTCTACGCGTTCGACCAAGAGGCTCTTTACCTCGGGTACGGCGTGTTCGACGGGTTCGGCGCCAGCCCGGGCAGATTCGACGAGCCCATCGAGGTTTACCTGTCCGGCACCGGTGAGTCGTTTGGAACCACGACAGACGGCGAGGTGCTCGGATTCCGGGCCACCCACGTGGTCAAACTCAATGGCGATACCGCATGCGTCGCGGCTCTCGCCGATCCCGAGGAGTGCGTACCGGTGGTGTTTGCCCGATCGGAAGTCGGGGCTGAGGTAGCCGTCCCATTCGAGGAGATCGGGCTAGTCGAAGCCGGCGACACAGTCCTAGCGGGTCTTCGGCTTGGGGACCCGATCGAGACCTGGTGGTACGGGAGCCCTCTCGGTCTCCAGGTGCCAGATATCTCCAACGTGGCGATCTTTCTTGACGTGGAAGATCCGATCGGTGATGACCACGGGCCAGGCACGTACACGTATCCCACCGATGCGGTGTTCGGAGCCGGATCGTACGACTTGACTCGCTTTACCGCCGGAACCGAAGGCGACGAGTACGTGTTCTCGATTGAGGTGGTCGCTCCGATCCAGAACCCATGGGGCTCACCGCGGGGATTGTCCATCCAGACCTTCGACCTCTATATCGACACGGATCCAGGGGCGGCGACCGGATCACGCCTGTTGATTGACGGTCGGAACGCGGCACTAGCGCCCGACAATGGGTGGGAGTATGGAATCACGATCGAGGGGTGGGATCCCGCGATTTATGTGGCGGCCGCCGACGGGACGGTCGAGGAAACCAAACCGACATTCGACATCATCACGTTTGGCGACAAGGGCAAGGTTGTAGTTCGGGTCCCCCAAGCACTACTCAGCGGAGATCCCGGGACCTGGGGAATCGCTGTTGCCATTCTTTCGCAAGAAGGGTTCCCGAGCGCCGGCGTGCGCCGCGTCCGCGACGTGGACCCGTCAGCCCAGCAGTGGAGAATCGGTGGCGGAACCGGCGACGCCAATGGAACGCGCATCCTTGATGTGCTGTGGCCCGTCGAAGACGAGGCAGAACAGCTTCTCGTCGAATACCCGCCTGCTAACACGCTGACCGGACTCACCGCGGACGATTTCGGGACCATTCCGCTGGTGATCCGCTCCCAGTAGCCACACCAGACGGCACGGGTATCCTCTGTCCATGTCCAATCGTCTCGCTGATGAAACGTCCCCCTATCTGCTCCAGCATGCCGACAACCCGGTCGACTGGTATCCATGGGGCGAAGAAGCCTTTACCGAAGCCCGCAATTCCAACCGTCCGGTGCTGCTGTCAGTCGGATACTCGGCCTGCCATTGGTGTCATGTGATGGCACACGAGTCGTTCGAAGACCCGGACACTGCCGCCATCATGAACGAACTGTTCGTGAACGTGAAAGTAGATCGGGAAGAACGTCCCGATGTCGACGCCATCTACATGAATGCGGTTCAGTCGCTTACCGGTCGGGGTGGTTGGCCAATGACCGTTTGGATGACCCCCGACGCCAAACCGTTTTATGCGGGCACCTATTTCCCCAACGACGACCGGCACGGCATGGCCTCGTTCAAACGGGTGATGGCCGCAGTGTCCGATGCCTGGAACCACCGTCAGGATCAGGTCGCTGAGCAGGCGGATCAACTCGCAGCATCGATCGACCGGCACATACCGCCAGCCGAGGACTTCCCAACCACCGCCGATATCCAGCGAGGCTACGACGCGATCGTCAGCGAGTTCGACCCGACCAACGGCGGTATGGGGGGCGCTCCCAAGTTTCCGCAGGAGCCGACCATCGAACTGCTGCTGCGGATCGCCAACGAGCCTTGGGCGACCGAGGCGAAGCGGATGGCGTTCACTACGTTGTCAAAGATGGAGCAAGGCGGCATCTACGATCACATCGGGGGTGGGTTCTCGCGCTACACCGTCGACGCCACCTGGACCATCCCCCACTTCGAGAAGATGCTGTACAACAACGCGCAACTCGCCAGGCTCTACTTGCGTGCCTGGCAACTGGGTGGTCCCGAATCGTTCAAAACGACGGCCACGGAAACCATCGAGTATGTACTCCGCGACCTCACGCACCCAGAGGGTGGTTTCTACTCCGCCGAAGATGCGGACTCGGAGGGAGAAGAAGGCAAATTCTACGTCTTTACCGCCGACGAGTTCGCCGACATTGTCGGCGAAGACGCCGGCATGGCCGGTCAATACTTCGGGGTGAGTGCCAGGGGCAATTTCGAAGGATCCAATCACCTCATCGCCGCGTCCTCAATCGAGGTGGTGGCCCAGCGCTTCTCAACGGAACCCGAAGAAGTGGAAGCCTCTATCGGGCGCGCCAAAGAGGCTCTGCGGGAGGCCCGCGCCGAGCGGATTCGACCGGGACTCGACGACAAGGTCGTTGTGGCTTGGAACGGTCTGATGCTTCGGGCGCTTGCCGAAGCCGGCGCGATTCTCGGAGAGGCACGCTACCTCGACGCCGGCCGGGCCAACGCCCGGTTTGTCCTCGACAACCTCGTCATCGACGGTCAGTTGATGCGGTCCTGGGGGAAAGGCAAAACGTCGGTTCCCGGTTACCTCGACGACTATGCCGGATACGCCTTAGGCCTGTTCAGCCTCTACATGGCAACCGGAGAAGTCGAGTGGTATCAGGCTGCTGCTGACCTCACCACCCAGATCGGTGACCGTTTCGCAGACGAAAGCGGTTCTCTCTTCCAGACTGACCGGGGGGCCGAACAGCTCATCACCCGACCAAAAGACCAGATGGACAACCCCCTTCCGAGCGGGACCAGCCTGGCGGCCGAAGCCCTGACGTGGCTGTCGCTCTACACGGGGGATCATCATCTCGACGACCAGGCCCGGCAGGCAATCAGAGACTCCGGCAAGCTGCTCGAGTCGTATCCAACCGCGGTTGGACACCTGGCGGCCGTGACCCATTCAGTCCTGACCGGATACAAAGAGGTTGCCATCGTCGGACCAGGCGCCGACGCGCTCGCTCGTGAGGTCTGGGCAGAGTTCCGGCCCAACCTGGTTCTGGCCGTCGACCGTAACGCAGCAGACGCCCGACTCGTCCCGCTGCTGGCGGACCGCCAACCCGGTGGCACCGCCGCCTATGTTTGTGAGCGCTTTGTGTGCCAGACCCCGGTGACGTTCCCCAACACCCTGCGCGAACAGCTCAACGCCCCGTCGTGACGAAGACAACCACCACGTTCGTCTCCGATCTCGACGGGACGCTCCTAAACGACCAGCGGACCGTCTCGGCGTTTACCGAACGGGTCGTCAATGAGGTTGCCTCGTCGCACAACATGATTCTCGCCACGGGCCGACCGCCGCGACTCGTCACGCCGTTCGCCACGACCTTTTCGGCCGTGAGCTCGGTGATTTGTGCGAATGGGGCCTTTCATCTCGACCTGAGGACCGGCGAGACAACTCAGCTGGGCACGATCGACGGCATCGCGGCGCTCGAGATCGTCCAACGTATCCGGCAAGCGAATCCGGAGGCCGTGTTCGCCGTTGAGTCAGCGGTTGGCCATCGTCGGGAGCACGGCTACGCATCTGAGTATCCCGTTCCCGACCGCTTGTACGGAACGATCGAAGAGATCGTCAACGGTGGAATCGCCAAAATGCTGATCCGCCTCAGCCATCCGGTCGACAGGGCCGGCGCCAATCTGTTGACCGAAATCGTCGACGACCTCGGAGTATTGACCGTCTCGAACCCGACCTTCTATGAGG
>JAGXFS010000157.1 GCA_024637275.1 Acidimicrobiia bacterium | reverse complement strand
CTTCATGACGGCCAGCGAATCGAGGTCGGCCCAGTGCACGTCTTCGAGCAGCAGCATGGTCGGATAAATCGCCGCCAGACTTCTCAAGACCTGGACGAGCGACTCCTGCACTTTCCAACGGCTGTCCTCGCCGGTCAGGCCCGCCTGATCCACCGGTGAGGTGCCCAGCTGAGGTATGACCCGGCTCGCCTCTTCGAGCCACATCGGCTCACAAATCGATCGCAGCTGCTCGATCCGCAGCGGAGTCAGCGCTGCGTCGAGAGCAGCCCGAATTCCTTCGAACGCCTCGCCACCGACCCGGTCCTGGTAGCTACCTCGCAGGATCTCGAAGTTGCGCCACTTGGCATCTTCGCCCGCCTGCTCAAGCAACGAAGACTTACCAACCCCCGGAGGGCCTTCGACGAGGGCGATCGACCCTTCTTCGCCGAGCGCTCGTTCGAGAGCACCAATCAGCATGTCGCGTTCAGCTTGGCGAGCTACGAATACCGGCGCTTGGGACCGGTCCGACGTGGGGGGCGAAGACAGCGTCGACTCAACGTGTGAAGCAATGTCGGCCGCCAGTTGGGTGGTGGCCGGGGCGGGTTCGGCACCCAACTGGTGCTTGAGCGTGCGGCGGACTTCCCGATATTGACGAAGGGCGTCTTCTGGTCGTCTGAGCAAAGCCGAAAGCCGCATGATGTGCCGATGGGCGCCTTCATCAAGGAAGTCCATGGCCACCATCCGTTTGGCAACGAGCAGGGCACGATCGAACTGACCGTCGGACTCGCGCAGCGACAGCAGCTGCCGGAGGGCGGCTACCTGGGAACCATGCAACGCTTGCTGCTCTTCGAAAACCCAGTCTTCATAATGGCCGGGCATAAATTCGCCCTGGTACAGGTCCGTGGCCTGCTGGAGTTCCGTCGCTCCGTTGCTCGAAGCCTGAGCACGGGCGATCAGGCTGCGAAATTCCGTGGCATCTACCCAAACATCGACATCGGCCGAGATCCCGACCCATTCCCGGGCCTGGTCGAGCACCGGAACGCCAGACTCTTCGAAGCTCTTCCCAATCCGATAGAGCACCGAACGTAACCGTTCCCTGGCTACCGATTCGGATTGCTCGGGCCAATACATACCAGCCAGCTTGGACCGCAGATGCTGGCGATCAGGGCTGAGGAGCAGGTACGCAAGAAGCGATCGGGCGGTGCGCGACCCACTCAGCTGAACAACTTCGCCGTTCGCTTCAACCCGAAACCCACCCAGCAGATGTGCGCGCAGAGAAGACTTCATCCTGTCGTCTCCTCTGCCATCCGGCGTCGACATATACGCGAAATACTGACCTCCACCCTGGCCACTCGCTCGATTTCCAGATCTTACCCATTTGCCCCGAGCAGGAGGGACGCTAAGAGTCGTCGTGGCGCAGCCGTTGCGACCCGTTGCTCGTTACCTGGGCGCGGATCGACAGACCAACCGGGTTCTCATTTCTTCCGTAGGCTGTTGCGTCTCGCTATGAACCGATCAGTTCGCCCACCACGTCACGTAAGAACTCGGCCGCTGGGGATCCATCGACGAACGAATGATCGAAGGTCAACGACAAAACCAGCTGATAGCTGGCGACGACACCACCATCGGAGCCAAACGCTGGCACTCTCCGCGCGGTGCCCACTCCGAGAATGGCCACCTGGGGGAGATTGATAATCGGCGTAAACCCATCAATACCCAAACTCCCGAGATTGGTGACCGTGAAGGTGCCTCCGTCGTAATCGGCCATCGAAAGGCTCTTGGTGGCAGCCCGAGCCGCAAGAGCGCGAATCGTGTCGACCAGAGCCTCGACCGTTTGGCCGGCCGGGTCCATGATGACCGGGGCAACGAGACCCTCGTCCGTTTGCATTGCCACCGCCACGTTGGCGGCGGCCGCCGGGGTGAAGGAATCGCCGTCTCTCGTTCCGTTAAGCCCAGGGTGGGCTGCCAGGGCTGTCGCACACGCTTTCACAACCCGTGCGGTAAGGCTCTTCGGGGCGCCCTCTCCGAAGTCAACCGTTGTAAATAACGTCACCGGGGCGGTCTCGGCGTGGCTGCGACGCATGTTGCGGGCTATGACCCCTCGCAGCCCTGACAGCCCTCCAGGGCTGTCCGACCGGCTGCGGATATCGCCCTCGGTGATCCGGCCGTCTGGTCCGGATCCAACGATCCCGGTCAGGTCAACTCCCATCTCACGAGCCAAACGTCTGGCAGCCGGGGACGCCTTGATCGGTGGTTCGGCCGAAGCTACCGACACCGCGTCGGGGCCGGCGGTCGCCACGGTTCGGTCGGGCGCCGAATCACCTATCTCGCAAATCGGCGAGCCTTGCGGAACCGGGTCGCCAATGGCGACCCGGTTCCCCACAAACCCGTCGGCGGACGCCATTACCTCAACGGCGACCTTCTCGGCCTGGACCTCGGCGATGAGCTGACCGGCCGTGCACGCCTGTCCTTCGTCGACAAACCATGCCGTGACGACGGCGTCGTCACCCAACTCGGTGACGACCGGCATCTTTACTTCGAGCGCCACGTATTAGCCCGACACGAGCCCGGTCGCAGCCGTAACAATCCGCTCAGCGGACGGCAATGCCCAGGTCTCAAGTCCGTGGCTGTACGGGATCGGGATGTCAGGCGTCGTCACCCGTACCGGCGGGGCATCCAGGTAATCGAAGGCACCCTGCACGGCAGTCGTGATGATCTCACCACTCATCCCAAAGCTCTGATAGTCCTCGTCGACGACGAGCAACCGGTGAGTCTTCTGAACGCTGGCGATGACCGCTTCCCGATCGAGCGGCACGAGCGACCGCAGGTCGATGACCTCGGCCGAAATACCTTGCGCCTCCAGCGTTTCGGCAGCATCGAGCGCTTTGTGCACCGACAAGCCGAGTGTCACGATCGTGACGTCCGATCCCTCACGAGCAACCCGGGCTTTACCAATCGGTACTTCATAGGCTTCTTCCGGCACCGGCCCGGTTGCGCGTGGATTATTGACCATCCAGCCCAATCCCAGCGCTCCCTTGTGGAACATGAAGACGACGGGATTGTCGTCGCGAATCGCCGAGATCATGAGACCTTTGGCGTCGTAGGCGCTCGATGGCACAACCACCTTCATTCCGGGAAGGTGGGCAAACGTGCCCCACAGGGTCTGCGAATGTTGACCGGCGTCGGAATAGCCGCCTCCCACCGCAGTCATCAGCACTGCGGGGACCTTGATGTTGCCGCCGCTGAAGTAGTGGATCTTGGCCATGTTGTTGTAGATCTGATCCATACACACGCCGAAGAAGTCGACAAACATCAGTTCCACGACGGGTCGCATACCGTTGATGGCTGCTCCCACGGCGGCCCCGATGAAGCCGGTCTCGGAGATTGGCGTATCGATGATACGTTCGGGTCCGTACTTGTCGAGCAAGCCTTCGGTGGATCCAAAGATGCCTCCGTAGACGCCGACGTCCTCGCCCATCACGAACACAGATGGGTCGGTGGCCATCTCCTGGGAGATGCCCTCAGCGATTGCTTTTTGCATGGTCAGTTTTCGGTCTGTCATCGTTGTCACGTCAACACCACCCTTTCTACGCAAACACGTGATCGAGGGACGCTTCAGGCGCCGGGTACGGACTGGCAAGTGCAAAGTCGATCGCCGCCTCGACGGTGGCATACTCTGACTCTTTGATGGCTTCCTGCTCCTCAGTTGAAAGGATCCCCTCCTCCTCGAGTCGCTTGCCGAACACGACGAGCGGATCACGCACGTTCATCTCTTCTTTGAACTCATCGGAGCGATACGCATCTGCGTCACCTTCGAAGTGACCCCAGAGCCGGTCGGTCTAGATCTCGATGAGGCTGGGACCGTCGCCACGGCGAGCGCGGTCCATGGCAGCGCCCATGACCTCATAGACCGCGACCGGATCGTTATCGGAAACGAGCACGCCGGGAATGCCGTAGGCAGAAGCCCGGTCACTGTTGTCGGGAATCGCCGTCGACGAGGCTTTGGGCACCGAGATGGCGTAGGCGTTGTCTTCGCAGATGAATACAACCGGCAACTTCCACAGAGCCGCCAGATTGATCGACTCATGGAAAGCGCCTTGATTGGCAGCACCTTCGCCGAAATACGACAGGGCAATATTGTCGGTCCCTCTGGCCCGGAACGCCATCGCAGCGCCGACCGCGACTGGCATGCCTTCGCCGATGATGCCGGAGCAACCAAAGTTGGGCTCGACCGAGAACAGGTGCATGTGACCGCCCTTACCGCGCCCGAGTCCCGTTTCCCGACCGAAGATCTCCGCGGCCATCTTGTTGAGGTCGACTCCTTGCGCGATGGCCACATGGTGGGGTCGGTGGGTGGCGGTAATGGCATCGCCTGCGTGCAGATGCGGGCGCATTCCGACGGCCACGGGTTCCTGACCGGCCGCCAGATGCATTTCGCCGGGGATCAAGCCGGCGGCAATGTCAAAAGCCGGCAGCTTGTCGGCGAAGTACAGTTCGCGGATCCGCTCCTCGAAGCGCCTGATCCTCACCATGGTTGAGTACATGTCGACGAGATGTTCCTTGGGAATATCCACGAGTACCTCCTCTAGATCTCTGTGGTATCGGCCCAGGCGAAGCGGCCCGGCTCATCCCTGTACCCTACGCCTCCGGACAAGCCGATGATGGCCGTTCAACCCAAAGAAAGCGCAACTTCGAGATCGAGGACACGGGGGCCCGCGATCACCCGAACCTTCCCGCCTGCCGCTGGCAGGCGGCGTTCTCCGTCAAGGGCCACCAAGCCGACGTTTTCGGTTAGGCGGACTTCGGAGCCAACTGGCAAATCATAGAAACTCGCAACCGGGACATCTAAAACCACCCCTGGCCCAAAGACAGCCCGAACACAATTGGATCCCCCGAACGAAATGCGCCTGGCATGGCCATGTTCGAGCGGCCCGAGCGCGGCGCTGATCGAGGCAATGCCGATCGCAGTACGCCGCGAAGAGGTGACAAAGGCTTCTACGAGTTGGTCGGGACTTACGATGGCTCCCGCCCCCACCCAATGATCCGTAACCACCACTGCATCGATGACCGCGACCGCATCACCTTGTGTCGTTTCGACCGCGACCGCGGTGGTGGGGCGGAACGCCACCGCTCCCCCGTGGGTCACCGCCAGAGCCGTGGCCACCCCGATCACCGTTGGTTCGTCGGTGAGAGCGAACGCATTGTTCGTTCCAGCCGCGATTGGTACCAGGGGGGCTTCTGGCCAACCCTCGGCGGCCGCACGTACCGTCCCGTCGCCCCCAACGGTTACCAACGCAGAAGCGCCTAACGCCGCCAACTCGGCTGCACCGCGCCTCGTATCGTTTTCGGTTCCCTCAATGTCGCCGTCCAGAAACTCCACGACCGGAGCACGCCCGTGGGCGAGCCGCGCCGCTCGCCTCACCAGCCCGGCCTGGTCATCAACCGCGACAACTCGAATGCCAGGCGCCGTCCCCAGGCCAACGAGGAGTCGGGCAACCAGATTGGCCTTCTCCTCCACGTCAATCACCCGAGCCAGTCCGGTGAGGCGGCGAATGTCCTTCGATGAGGCAGGGTTGGTAAGTAGGCCGACGATCACCACGCCAGGCTAACGACTAGACCAGCTGGCAACGCCCCGTCCATAGCCCTGGCCTTCCGAACCCTGGGTTCAACCCAGGGTTCCAGTGCCCGATTTCGGGCACTGGGGCCCGAAGAAGCGGAAGATAGGCGCTGATTACCCGGCGGCGAATTCCCGGACCGACCAGATCAGCCACCGGCCTTGAGCGTCGGAGCGGAGTTCGATCTGCCAGTCGGCCGACTGGAATTCGTCTCCGGCAACAAACGTGACCGTCCCCGTGACGACTGCGGTTCGGTCGGTGAGCTCCAGAGAGTGTTCGACAAGTTCGGCATTGAACGGCACGCCTGGTGATCCCGCCTCCCCTTCGAGCACTGCCCATTGCGGGCCGACGTGATCGAAGAACGGATCGACGTCCGCGAGATCTCCTGATCCGGCGAAACTACCCCAAGCCAGCAAGGCCGCCGCGACGGCGGATCGTACTTCATCCGCCACATCCTCAGTCGGAGAAGTTGTGGGGACTGCGGTCGAGTTCGTTTCGGCAGATGTCGTAGCCGGCGGAACGGTGACGAGGCTCTTCGGAGGTCGGGCGCCTGGAGGAATCGGATCCGACGAGAGCGCCACAGCGCCGAGGCCCAGTCCGAGACCGGTGACGATCGCCCCCGCCACGACCATTCGCCAGGTCGCGACCGGGTCCGTCATGACAGGTCGGCGGTGGCCCGACCGACAACGTCAATGGTGACGCTCGGATCTTGTCCGGCGGTGAGGATGTTCAAGAGCGAGAAGGCCACCTCGCGCCGGATCTGCACCACCATCTGATCGTTCTGCACGGTCAACCCGACCACAACAACGTCTTCCTGGGAAAGAATCGACAGCGCCAGGTCACGAGCAAGGGGCTCAAGCAGACGAACCTCACCGGTCGCCCGAAACCATTCGACGTCGACACCGTTCGCTCCGGCAACGGCCGCCGAATCGGCGATCACAGCAAGTTCCGATCGCTCGCCCATCACTCTCCACAAGTCGACACTGATCCCTCCCAGTCCGAGCAGCGCTACTGCCAGACCAAGGACCCAAAGCGTGATCTGCCCGGACTCTTCGCGAAGCTTCATGGGAAACTCCGATAACGATCAACCAGTTCAGTGTGGGCAACCGTCCAATTGAAGCCCCCAAATGAATGTCCGCTGGCGGGAAGAGCAACCAGCGGAATGACCACAGTTACCTCTACCCGTACCTGCATCCCGCGAGTCAAAGCATCGCACCGGGCGGCAGCTTTCTGACCAGGGGTCATTGACGGAGTCACGCACAACGTTGCTGAGACATCACCGGCGGGAACCGAGTGGTTGACGGCGATCTGTTCGACAACCGTTCGTACATAGGCGTCATCAGGATCGGTAGTTGAACCCGTGACAATCACCCGGGCGGCTTCAGCCGCCGCCAGTCGGGCCATGTTCGCCCGGGCCGCCCAGGGCGCCAACATGAGAACAACAAACGCTGTCGGGATCAACAACAAGCCAATGGCCAAAGGGAGTTCGATCGCTGCAACACCGCGTTCGTCGCGGATCATGGAGCGACTTCCTTCACCGCTCGGGCTGAAGCGGTAAACGTATAGTCAGGTACCCACAGCGCGATCGAGGGAAAGAAACCGGTCGCCGTGGCCACGACGGTCGGGCCAGCGGGATCAACAAAGCAGCTAGCGCTGATCCCTTCTCCATAAGATCCACCCAGCAGGGAATCCAGTGTTTCATCGATGCTCGCCTCGCATGTCCCGACCGGAGCCCCTGCGTACGATTCAGCCCGGACACCCTGATCGAGGGCCGCCCGAACCGCCCCCGCCGCGTACTGATAGACGACCAAGTTGGCGAGCGCGACAAAGAAGATCATGGCGATACCTACCGCCAGGATCATGGCAGGAGTAGACATCCCACCTTCGTCAGACATGGCCTTATAGCTGGCCAAACAGGAGCGACCTGATCCGCTCGATCACATCGATACCCAGGGCCTGTAGTCCGGCCCAGATGGCGATGAGCGCCACAATCGCCAACGCGGCATTGCCCAGCAACTCAGCTGTGTTCAGGCCTCGTTCGTCGTCTCGTAAGCGAGCCACGAGGGAGTCCCAGTGCACGATCACCTCTTGCATATTCCCTTCCTTTCCTCAGAACGTTCCGAAAATGATTGATGGCAATGGAGCGGCGACGAAGACGAGCAGGACTGGTGCCAGGATGGCGATAGTGGGGATGAGCATGGCGGCTCGCTGTTTCGTGGCCCGCTGCTTCATTGACTCTCTCCGGCCTTCGCGCACATCCTCGGCCAGCGCCAGTAAGGCATCCCCGAGGTCGGAGCCGCGCTCCTCTGCGGCAGCCAACAATGAGTAGGTCCGCGCGCAATACGGTTCGGGCGTGAGGCGGGCTGCCCGTTCAAAGGCTTCACTAGCGGCCATGCCATTGCGGTGCATACGAGCGGCCTCAGCCAGCTCACCGATGACGTCCCCGGTACCGCGGGTTACCAACTCTTGGACGGCCTGGGTAACCCCTCCCCCTACTCGGACATGCATCGCCAGCAACTGGTTGACGGTGTAGATCTCAATTCGCATCCGGGCCCGGCGATCGTCAACCGCCCGCTCGACGGCTCCGCGATGTCGACCAATGCCGGCCACGATTCCAACGAGCGCGAGGGAGAGAATTCCCAACCCGCCCATGCCGACCAGTCGACCTACCACGGCCGCGAGCGTTCCCCCGATGACACCAGCAGCCAACTGCCGAACCCGGAACTGAGTGAGCCGGTCGGGGTCACTGAGACCTTCGAACAGAGCCGCCTGCTTGAGCTTGAGGACCATGGCAGCGTCACCACCAGAGTCGAGGGCCCGACCAAGCCGATTCGCCAGCGACCCGAGAATCGGACCAAAGAGCCGGGCGATCGGGTTGGCTCCGATGCCGCGGAAGTCAGCGCCGTCGGCGACCACATCGGGCGCCCGACCGAGACTTGTTCGACTGATCGCCGTATAGGGCCTCACCCGGGGCGCTAGACGCCTGGTCGGCCGAACGAACAACGAAACAATGCCAGCCAAAGCCACGCCACTGAGGAGCGCAGCGAGCAACGAACGTCCCAGTAGATCAACAATCACCGTGCCCCCTCGAATGTCCTCGCCGATCCTCCGAGAACCCGCTCTTCTTGAGGCTCTTTGGAAAGCAGACTCACCAGCAGAATCCCGAATCCGCTGAGAACAGCGCCCAACAGGACGACAACAAAGCCAGCCGACGACGCATAAAACTCCCGGTACGCAGGCGTCATGGCTGTAAGGGCTACCAGGACAAACCATGGGAGCACAAACACAACCCGAGAGTTGATCTTCTGTTCGATGGCGGCGGTGCGTATGTCTTCGAGAGTCCATAGATCCCGGGTGGTGGCCTCGGCCAGGTCGGTCAGTATCTGTGTCACGATGCTGCCACCTCGCTCGTGCGCCAGAATCAGCACTTCGATGACCCGATCAGAGGTGGGATCGCCCAACTCCTCTTTCACCGTCTCGAGGGCTGGCACTACGCCGAGCGTCCTGGCAAGTAAGCCGTACCGGCCGAAGGCACGACGCAGCGGCTCTGGGCCCTTCATCGCTAGGACTTCAACCGCCCGTGGCAGTGACATCCCGGCCGAGATCGACGCGGTGATATCGCGAAGGCCGTCCGGCCAGGATTCCTGCACTTCTGACAGCCGACGGCCTCTGTGCCGGGCAAAGTACGCCCGGGGCAACATCGCCACGCCGGTCGCCGGAATCGCCGCAATAATCGGGATACCCG
>JAGXFS010000156.1 GCA_024637275.1 Acidimicrobiia bacterium | reverse complement strand
AGATGTGTATAAGAGACAGCCCCACGCTTTCGCTCCTCAGCGTCAGTAACGGCCCAGAGAGCCGCCTTCGCTACTGGTGTTCCTCTCGATATCTGCGCATTCCACCGCTACACCGAGAATTCCACTCTCCTCTACCGTACTCTAGCTATAACAGTTTCGACCGACTCCCCGAGGTTGAGCCTCGGTATTTCACGACCGACTTGTTAAGCCGCCTACGAGCTCTTTACGCCCAATAAATCCGGACAATGCTTGCACCCTACGTATTACCGCGGCTGCTGGCACGTAGTTGGCCGGGGCTTCTTCTGCAGGTACCGTCAATTTCGTCCCTGCTGAAAGCGGTTTACAACCCGAAGGCCGTCATCCCTCACGCGGCGTTGCTGCGTCAGGCTTTCGCCCATTGCGCAATATTCCCTCCTGCTGCCTCCCGTAGGAGTCTGGACCGTGTCTCAGTTCCAGTGTGGCTGATCGTCCTCTCAGACCAGCTACCCGTCGTAGCCTTGGTGAGCCGTTACCTCACCAACAAGCTGATAGGCCGCGAGCCCATCCCAAAGCGCAAAAGCATTTCCTGACTAAATCATGTGATTTTAGGCCAGGGTATCCGGTATTAATCCGAATTTCTTCGGGCTATCCCGGTCTTAGGGGTAGGTTGCTCACGTGTTACGCACCCGTTCGCCGCTCCGTCATACCAGTGGGTTACCCCTCCAGTATGCGTCGCTCGACTTGCATGGATTAAGCACGCCGCCAGCATTCGTCCTGAGCCAGGATCAAACTCTCCAACGTAGACTTTCAAACAGCGTCTTTCGACACCGAAATCAGAATCAAGTGAATGTGTTTTACCTGGCAAGAACCGGTTCTGACGAACCGATATATTTGCCTGGATGCCGAACCTTTGGTTCGGCGGTTTACCTGTGTCCAACGCTCAGCTCCCGAAGGACCTGATTGTTGAACGGTGTTTGTGAACTCAGCCCCCATTCAAAGGGACGAGCCACAAAGCTGAATTTTGGCACACTGTTTAGTTGTCAAGGAGCCTTTGCTCCGGGTGATGTCTCCATCACCCATCACCCTCTGGCGTTAGCCGCGGGGCCGTCCCACTGGCGCGCAGCGGACAAGACCTGCAGTGTATCACGCTTCGCGAGTCCTTGCCAAAACAGCATGGGAGCCTTCCCATACCGAGCCCCAACTGGGGTCCGCCATCCGTTTCGGAGGCGATTCCGGCGTTCTACGCACCGTTGGTGCGGCGGCAACTGTAACTGACCGCACGAACAATGCAAGTCAACGCTGACGGCCGCCCGATTAGCATCCCGGAACCATGCACAAGATTGATTGGATCGGGTCCCAGTTAGCCGGCTTGCCAGCGGTGACCGAGCCCCTTTTTCAGGATGGTTGGGGCGATCTCGACGGGGTGCGTGATGATCTCATCAGGATCCCCGTCGTAGCAGGCCAGGCCTTCGAGCAGAAGCCGCCCCAGGTCACCGGCGATCGAACGGTGACGGACTTTCGGTTTCGCTCGGCCTATAACCGACTGCCCGAGGCTTCGGGGTTTGGCTACATCAGACTCTTCGAACCACCCAACGCCGCCCGAGTTGTTTTGCTGATGGCCGCCTTCAACGAGCACGGCTACGAGACCCGCCAGGCATTCGCGCACTATCTCCTCAATCACAACGTCGCCGTCGCGATTCTCGAAAACCCCTACTACGGGCTCCGACGGCCCGGTACCGGCCAACCCATGCGCACCGCAGCTGATCTTCTCAAGATGGGGGTTGGAGCTGTGTGGGACGGCGTGGAAGTACTCGACTGGCTGCGCCATCGGCGCTCCTGGACGGTTGGCGTGGCCGGTTATTCGATGGGCGCCAATACCGCGGCACTGATTGCTGCAGTGAGCACCCAACCAGTGGCGTGTGCGGCGATGGCGGCGTCGCACTCCCCTGGCCCCGTCTTCACGGTCGGCGCCCTCGGAGCCTCCGTCGCCTGGGATGCGCTTGGAGGACCCGCGGCCGTCGACGATCTCGGCTCCTTGTTCGGCCAAGCGTCGGTGCTTCGCTTCGACCCGCCCCCACATACGGCGACCGCGGTGATTCTCGGAATCCTCAATGACGGCTACGTCTTGCCAGACGCAACCCGGGCGCTGGCCGATCATTGGCCGGGCGCCGAACTTTTCTGGGCCAAGGGAGGGCACGCCACGGTTCTCTGGACCCATAAGGACCACATGTCGGAGTTGATCGTGCGATCGTTCGACCGACTCGAAGCATGGTCGACGGCCGCTGATGCCAACTAGGGCGCTTCGGCTCTGACAAGTTTGTCCGTCGCCACCCACACATGGCGGGACTCACCGATCTGAACCAGCCATGGATCGGCGTAGTTGAGCAAGTCGGAAATGCGGGTGCCTGCAGCTTCGGGAAGCTGCAGGGTTCCGTCGAACCGATGCCCGCCCGCCATGGTTAGTTTCATCGGGAGGTTGACCCCGCCCCGATCGGGAAGCTCGAATGTTTCATCCGCAACCCGTACTGCCGAGACGCTTGATCGGCCGATGAGCACCAATTCGCCCGACTCTCCCCGGCACGGGATCAGCCGTTCTCTCCCGCCGAGAAGATCGAGCATTGGATGGACGTTGCCAAGTTCCTCGGGTGATCGCACGTACACCATCCCGGCAAAAGCCGTGCCGTCATCGAGAAACAATTCGGCGTCGACCTCGGTCTTGGTGACAAACATCATGGCTGCTTCGTCTGTCACGGCCCCAACCTCACGAATCGACGTTTCCCAACTTGTAGCACCCGCCCGGCGATTTCGGACCGTGAGACTTCTTCAGCTTCCACCTTGTCTCCATCGATCTTGACGGCCCCCTGACTGATCATCCGGCGGGCTTCGCCGTTTGAGGCCGTTAGACCGGCCGCGGTCATAAGACCTGGCAGCCACTGAGTTGGGTTGTCATCCAATGCAAACTCATCAATATCGTCGGGTACCCCACCTTGCCGGAACACCTGATCGAAGGCCGCTTCTGCCTGGACAGATTCACCTCCGTGGTAGAGCTCGACGATCTCGCGGCCGAGACGTCGTTTCAGATCTCCGGGGTGCAGGTCGCCCGATGCCAGGCCTTCCATCGCGGAACCAATCTCCGAGACTCCGACCTCGGTCGCGAGCTCGAAATACTGGCGCATGAGCGTGTCGGGTATCGACATCACTTTGCCGAACATGTCAGAAGGCTCATCGGTGACACCGATGTAATTGCCGAGCGATTGAGACATCTTCTGCTCGCCGTCGGTACCGATGAGTAGCGGCATGGTCATGGCCATCTGGGCTCGTTGGCCATAACGCTCCTGGAGGACCCGACCCATCATCAGATTCCACAGTTGATCGGCTCCGCCCAGCTCGACGTCTGCCTCGACCGCTACCGAGTCATAGCCCTGCAAAAGCGGGTACATGAACTCCATGACCGAGATTGGCTGCTGGCCATCGAACCGTTTCCGGAAGTCGTCGCGTTCAAGCATCTGGGCGACGGTCACTTTCGAGGTCAGCTCCAGCACTTCGGCCATGTCGAGTTTGCCAAGCCACTCGGAGTTGTACCGGACCTCGAGCGGTTCGGGGAGGAGCACCTTGGAGAACTGGTCGAGTAGCCGTTCGGCGTAGCCACGAACTTCGTCGGCCGAAAGCCGCTTGCGGGTTTCACTCTTGCCCGATGGATCGCCTACCTGGGCGGTGAAGTCCCCCACGATGAGGACCGCGGTGTGCCCGAGCTCCTGAAAATGGCGGAGTTTGCGCAACACCACCGCCCACCCGAGCGTGACACTGGGAGCCGTCGGGTCAAGGCCCAACTTGACCCGCAGCGGCTGGCCTTCGGCAAGGCGGTCGGCCAGTTCGGTCTCGGGCACGACAGTGTCGACGCCACGCATGAGATGACTGAGCTGATCGGTGATGTTCATCTGGCCCGCCACGTTAGTCGCAAGGCCAGGGCCCGCCCCACCATTGGCGATGACACAGCCTGGTCAAATCCACCGTTACGAGTCCATGCATCGGTACCATCGCACGCGGAGTAAGGACCCCATGAAACCACTTTTCGTTCTCGTGGCTGTTGCGTCGTTCCTGCTGGGTGCGTGCAGTCCCGAGATCAAACCTCTAGCCGACCCCGGTATGGGCGAGCTGAGCCTGACGAGCATTGTGTACGCGGCCGATGGCACCATCATCGCCGAGTGGCACGAAACCGAAGATCGCGTGCTCGTAGATTTCGCCGACCTGCCCGTCCACCTCATGAACGCCGTCGTGGCCATCGAGGACCAGCGTTTTTGGGGCCACCAAGGCGTCGACCTGCGCGCCATCGCCCGGGCACTCGTCGCCGATGCGAACGCCGGCGCCATCGTGCAGGGTGGGTCAACCATTACCCAGCAGTACATCAAGAACGTTGTACTCACCCCCGAGATCACCATTGATCGAAAGGTCGAGGAGGCGACGCTCGCCCTGCGCCTCGAGGAAACACTGACCAAAGAACAGATCCTCGAGAGGTACGTCAACACGGTGTATTTCGGGAGTGGCTATTACGGGGTCGGCTCAGCCTCCGAAGGCTATTTTGGCAAGCCGGTCAACGATCTGACGCTCGGCGAGGCTGCCCTGCTGGCCGGGTTCATCCAATCCCCTTCTTCAACCGACCCGCGGCTGCATCCGGAAGCGGCCCTTGACCGGCGGGCAGTCGTTGTCAACAAGATGATCGAGCTGAACTGGATCACCGCCGAGGAAGGCGTCGCCGCACGAGCTGAGCCGCTGAAACTCGCGACCAAACGGCCCGCCGACCAATCCGACTATCCGTACTTCGTCGAAGAGGTCAAACGCCAGCTCCTCGACGATCCGGCCCTGGGTCTGACCGCCACAGATCGATACAACGCCTTGTTCCGGGGTGGTTTGCGGATCTACACGACCCTGGACCCAACTATGCAAGCGACCGCTGAGGCGACGATGGCAGACATCCTTGCCGACAAGGGACCGTCGGGCGCCCTGGTGTCCATCGAACCGTCCACCGGTTACGTGCGGGCCATCGTCGGTGGGGCCGACTTCTACGACGCCGAGAACCCCGTAGCCCAGTTCAACCTGGCCACTCAGGGTCGACGGCAAGCTGGCTCCTCGTTCAAACCTTTCGTCCTGGCCGCCGCACTCGAACAAGGAATGACCCTCAGCACAGAGTTTGCCGGCGGCAATTCAATCACGATTCAAACCCCGAGCGGACCATGGCTGGTGGAGAACTACGCCGGATCCAACTGGCCCGACCTGACGCTCCTTGAGGCCACCGTCTTTTCCGTGAACGTTGTATACGCCCAGCTCGTCAACGCGGTCGGGCCAGATGCCGTGGCCGACATGGCTGAAAACGCCGGTATCACCAGCAAACTCGAACCCTTCCACTCGATTGCGCTCGGCGCCCAGGAGGTGAGCGTATTCGAGATGGCCTCAGGGTACGGAACCTTTGCCGCCGGCGGCATTCACGTCGAACCGACGCTCGTGACCCATATCGAAACCCACAAAGGCGTCAACCTATACCAGCCAGTTCCCGTCATCACCGAAGCTATGAGCAGCAACACGGCCAGTCAGGTCACGGCGGCGCTGAGCGAGGTCGTCAAGCGCGGAACCGGCCAACGTGCTCAGATCGGACCGCCGATCGCCGGCAAGACGGGCACGTCACAGGCGCATCGGGACGCGTGGTTTGTCGGGTATACCCCCGACCTGGTGACCGCGGTGTGGGTCGGCTATCCCGAAGGACAGGTTGCCATGGAACCGCCGACCACGCCCATCACGGTGGTCGGCGGTTCCTATCCTGCTGAGATCTGGTCGGCGTATTCCTCGCAGGTTCTCACCGGCGTCGGGGTAACCGGGCTGGCAGGTCCAGATGCGCTCGGCCTTCAACGCGTCACGGTCGACACATCAACCGGTTTTCTGGCTGGTCCGTTCTGCCCGCGCGAATTCATCCAAACCATCAACGTTCCCGGTGGAGAAGCACCAACTACGGTCTGCCCGATTCACAACCCGGACGGCATCGTCGAAGTCGGCGCCACCGACGTTCCCAGCGTGATCGGGATGGATCTGGGAGCCGCGACCTCAGCTCTCCAGGCGCAGGGTTTCTTCGTGACGATCCAATGGGATGACGGCGGCGGCCTGGCCCAGGGCACCGTCTTTGGTCAATCACCCTCCCCCGGCTTCCCTGCCCAGCTGAACTCCGTGATCGAGTTGACGTTGGCGGGACCGGCTTTCGACGCGGCCCTCCCTTCCGTGCTCGGATTCACCATCGACGAGGCCCACGCCCGGATGGACCCGATCGGGGTTGGCATCAAGGCCATCATCGAAGCCGAAGCCAATCCCGATGATGCCAAACGCCGGCCAGGCGTCATTTGGAAGCAGGATCCCGCTAAGGGTGGGGCGGTGGAGGGCACCGTTACCGTCTGGATCAATCCGTAGAGACCAGCACGCAACGCCACGGCCGCTCGATGGCTCGCGTCAGGCCAACCCGGGGTTTCCAGACGACGGTCGGCGCCCGCTTTGGCGCCACAATCGACAGCGACTCGACCCTCTCGAAATGGCAGCCGTCCATTGAGCCGTCAATCCCGAGGGCCTGTGTCAGCTTGCCGGGTCCGTCGGCGAGATGGTCTAGACGTCCGCGCCGCTGAACGATCAGTTCCTGGCCCTGATGGGGAATCCCGGCGCGAATAAGCACGGCCTGGGGGTCGCCGACCGCTCCAGTAACGACATTCAGACACCAATGGATGCCATAGGAGCGGTAAACATAGAGGGTCCCGGCCGGGCCGAACATGGGCGAATTCCGAGCCGTCTGACCGCGCCAGGCGTGACTAGCGGGATCATCGCTCCCTCCATAGGCCTCGGCTTCCGTGATCGTGACGCTGGTCTGGCCTTCGGGGCCTTCAGTTGTCAGCGTGGCGCCAATCAGGGCCTCCGCCACGGCGAAAGCGGTGCCGTCCCAAAGGGCCATCAGCCGAGGACGTCGAGTAACACAGCTTTGAATGCATGGAGCCGATTCTCGGCCTGGTCGAACACCCGGGAGCGGGCATGTTCCATGACGGGACCGGATACCTCTTCGCCACGGTGCGCAGGCAGGCAGTGAAGAAATATCGCATCCGGGGCGGCCTTGGCGAAGAGTGTCTCGTCGACGATAAAGCCGCTGAATGCGTCCAGTCGTTGAGCCATTTCGGCTTCGCGCCCCATGGATGTCCACACGTCGGTATAGACACAATCGGCACCGTCGACCGCCTCAGACGGATCGTTGGTGACTTCGACGTTGCCATATTGGCGAGCGAGGGCGATATAGCGATCGTCGGGTTCATAGCCAACAGGTGTAGCAATACGGATCGATCCACCGATCATCGTGGCCCCCACCATCAGCGAATGCAGCACATTGTTCCCATCGCCGACGTAGGCGATCGACGCTTTTGGCCGATGCTCGGTGACTGTCAGCAAGTCGGCAATGGCCTGGCACGGGTGCTCGAGGTCAGACAGCAAGTTGATGACTGGTGCTTCGGCCACTGCCGCGATCGACACGAGATCGCGATGATCAAAGACCCGCATAGCCAGGGCGTCCAGATAACGGTCGAGAACCCTTCCGACGTCTTCGACCGTCTCGCGGCCGCCTAATCCAACTTCGTCCCCCTTGAGAACCACGGGATCAGCACCGAGTTGACGGGTACCTACCTCGGAAGAAACCCTGGTTCGCGTGGACGGCTTCATGAAAAAGAGACCTACTGACCGACCCGTCAAACGCTCGGCGAACCGGCCGGGGTGCTGCTTGACCTCCCCGGCCATCGCCACCAGATCGTGAATACGGTCGGGCGAACTGTCTGCAATGCTCAAGAAGTCCATGGTCAGGCCCCCCGGAGGTTCGCTCCGGTACTGGCCGTAACCGCACCAGTCACTTTCGTCCGAACGTCGGCGACGTCATCGGCAGTCAACGTCCGGTCTGATGCCCTGATTCTGACCCTTAGGCCAACGGCTTTTGAGTCACCCCGAAGAAACTCGTCGAACACCTCAACGGACTCAACCAACTCACCACCGGCCTTCGACGCTTCCGCAGCTAGAGCAGCGGCCGGAGTTGTGGTTGCTACGTCAAAGGACAGATCGAATTCGGATGATGGAAACACACTCGGCTCGGCGAACGACCAAATCCCGGGGTCGGCTACGAGTGGGTTCAGGTCCAGTTCACCGACCAGCACGCGGCCGTCGAGGTCGAAAGCCCTGGCAACCGCGGGATGCAGCTCCCCGATATGACCAATGGGTCCCCCTTCGAGCACAATTAGGGCACCGCGTCCCGGGTGAAGCCCGGGGATCTCAGCCTGCTGGATCTCATAGGAACCAAGTCCCATCTGATCAACGATTGAGCGCCATAAGGCCATCCCGGCGAACACATCGACCGGCCGACCACCTTCGGCGACATCGCCAGGTCCCATCGAACCAACCGCCACGAAACTAAACACATCCGGCTGGTCGGGGACCGTACCGAGTTCGGGTGATTCCTGATTGAAGAAGACCTTCCCGGTCTCGAAAAGTGCCACCGAATCGGCCCCGTGGGCAATATTGAACCTGGCACTCCCGAGGAGCCCCGGAATCAGTGTCGTCCGCATGATCGACTCTTCGTCGCGGAGCGGGTTCTTGACCTCGATGGTTCGGCTGCGGTAGTCGTCGGCCGGCAACGCCAACATGGCCAGATCGGCATGACCGCTGAACGTAGAGGTGTGCGCTTCGGAAAAGCCGGCGCCGCGCGCCACCCACCGAAGGGTGCGCAACCGCAGCTGCTCAGCCGACAGCCCACCGTTTCCGCCGGTTGGTACCCGGCTCGGGAAGTTGTCGAAACCATGGAGTCTGGCGACTTCCTCGATCAGATCAATCGGCCGGGTCACGTCGGGCCGGTTGGTCGGGACGGCCACTTCAATGTCGTCGTCTCCCCTTCCGCCTGGCGATACAGCAAAGTTCAGTCGGGCGAGCAGACCGGCAACCTCGGCCCTCGACAGGTGAATCCCGAGGATGCGATGCACCTCGGAGATGGCGAGGCTAAGAACCTGCGGTTCAACCGGCTCCGGGTAATTGTCGACCATGCCACCAACGATGGAACCACCGGCATGGGCGGCGATCATCTCGGCCATACGATCGGCCGCTAGTGGGGGCAGGTTCGGATCGACTCCCCGTTCGAAGCGGGCGGACGCCTCGGATCGTAGGCCGTGGCGGCGACTCATGCGCATAACGGTCGGAGGATCCCATGAAGCGCATTCGATGAGTACGTTCGTGGTCGAATCAGAGACTTCTGATTCAAGCCCGCCCATCGTGCCAGCCAACGAAGAAGCCTGCTCGATGTCCGCAACCAGCAGATCCTCGGGGGTGAGTTGGCGCTCCGTACCATCGAGCGTGACGAGCGTCTCTCCTTCGGTCGCGGCCCGAACAACGATGTGCCCGTCGGCGACTTTGTCCCGGTCAAAAGCGTGGGTCGGTTGGCCAAGCTCCAGCATGACGTAGTTCGAGACATCAACAATGTTCGAGATCGAGCGAACTCCGGCTTTGACGAGTCGCTGGGACATCCACGTCGGGGCTGGCCTCACTTCGACCCCACGGACCTCACGAGCCACGAACCGCCGACAGCGATCGTCTTCTATATCAACCCGAAGGTCCATCTCCCCTGTCGTATCGCCTAGTACTGGCGACGGGACCCGATAGGTGATCTCGAAATGAGCGGCTAGTTCTCGCGCCAGACCAACCATCGACATGGCATCGGGCCGGTTGGGGGTGATCGCCAGATCAAACACGACATCCGGTAGTTCGATGTGAT
Source organism: Acidimicrobiia bacterium (assembly GCA_024637275.1). Taxonomy (GTDB): domain Bacteria; phylum Actinomycetota; class Acidimicrobiia; order Spongiisociales; family JAENVV01; genus JAENVV01. The sequence continues at coordinate 14,579 of JAGXFS010000156.1, read as the reverse complement.
CAACGAACGGTGTACCGATCGGCAGGTCTTCAGCGAGCACCATGATGCCGTCTGCCTCTTCACCAAGGCCGAGTTCTTTTGCCGAGCAGATCATCCCGTTGGAGGTGACGCCACGGATGTCGCGCTGAGTAATGAGGAAGTCTTCGCCGAGGATTGCGCCGGGTACCGCGACCGGCACCGTGGCGCCGGCTTCGAAGTTCCAGGCGCCGCAGATAATGTCAGTTGGTCCGTCGCCCGTATCGACTGAACAGAGGCGTACCTTGTCGGCGTTGGGGTGGGGTTGCACGGTGAGCACTTTTCCGATGACGACATCGCGAAACTGCGGCTCAAGGATTTCGACGCCCTCAACCTCGTGGCCGAGGTTGGCGAAGATGTCCGACAGCTCGGTGGGATCCGACGTTGGAAGGTCGATGTAGTCGCTCAGCCAGTTAAGGGAGACCTTCATACGAACTGTCCCAACACGCGCAGGTCATTCTCAAAGAAGTGCTTGATGTGGGTGATGCCATGCCGGACCATTGCCAGACGTTCAACGCCCATCCCGAAGGCAAAGCCACTCACCTTCGACGGATCGTATCCAACCGCCTCGAAGACGTTCGGATCGACCATGCCGCAGCCCATCAACTCGATCCATCCCGAATTCGAGCACACCCGGCATCCACTCCCGTCGCACACGAAGCACGAAACGTGCATTTCTGCGGATGGTTCCGTGAACGGAAAGAAGTGCGGGATCAGTTTGATAACCCGGTCGGCTCCGAAAAACGTCCTGGCGAAGTACTCCAGGGTTCCTTTGAGGTCAGCGAACGTGATGTCGGTGTCGACCACCAATCCCTCGACCTGATGAAACACTGGCGAGTGGGTCGCGTCCAGGCTGTCGGACCGAAAGACCCGACCAGGAACGACTACATGAACGGGCGGTTCGTGTTGTTGCATATATCGGGCCTGCACAGGCGAGGTTTGGGTGCGCAGCAGCATTTCGTCGGCCGGATCGCCAAAATCGACGTACAACGTGTCAGATTCAGCCCGGGCCGGATGCGAGGACGGAGTGTTGAGGGCATCAAAGTTGTACCAGGCGGTTTCAACTTCCGGTCCGGTTGCGACCTGGTAGCCAAGCGAAACGAAGATATCGGACACTTCGTCCATGACGGTTGTCAGGATGTGTTGGGTGCCGAGCCGGGACCGCACATGCGGGACCGTCACGTCAACCCGATCGCCGACGAGGAGCACGTTCTCTTCGATGATCTCGAGTTGGCGTTTCCGGTCGTTGAGCGTTGCCTGGATCGCCGCAAAAACCTCATTGATCTTGGCCCCGACGGTTGGGCGGTCAGCCGGATCAAGTCCCCCGAGCCCACGCCGCTTCTGGGCGATCACGGAATTCTTGCCGAGTAACTCGGTTTCGGCAGCCTTCAGTTCTTCGAGCGATTGTGCCGCGCCGATCAGGGAGGGGGCGCTGGTGGCTACTTGTTCGAGTTCGTCCATAGGAAGCGACAGGTTAGCCGCCGCCCTCTGCGCTTCGATTTCCAATTGCATAGAGCGCGATGGAGGCAGCCGCAGCCGCGTTCAGCGATTCGGTGCCCCCCGGCATCGGAATGGTAAACCGCCAGTCTGCGGCCGCCGCCACCTCAGCTGGGAGTCCGTGAGCCTCGTTACCCACGAGGATTGCGACGGGACCATGAGGGATCTCTGAAGGTCCGACGCCACCGGTACCGACTGTGGCAATCGTCTGGAGGCCTCGCTCTCGAAGCTCGGCGAGCGTCATACGCGGAGCAACTTCGATTTCGGTGGCGAAGTGACCGCCGCCTCCCGCTCGAATGGTCTTCGGAGACCAAACGTCAACGCTGTTGGCCGCCATGACGACCCCAAAACCGAAGGCGGCGGCACTCCGCACAACCGTGCCGGCGTTGCCGGGATCCGAAATGTCCCAGAGCACGACAACCGACCCGTGATGAGTCACTGACACCGGAATCGGGATCACTGACACCGGACCGCGGGGATTGTCGGTGTCAGCCACCTTGCGCAGGACCGCCTCGTCGACGACCACTAACTCAGTTTGGGCGTCGGCCGCCAACGCCGCAGAGGTTGCGTCGTCGGCAAGGGCGAATATTCGGCAGATAGGTACGCCAAACCGAATCAGGTCGGCGAGGAGATGTGGCCCCTCGACAAGCGTTTGGCCGGCATCTTTGCGAGCCCTGGCGCGACGAAGCCGGACCGCTTCGACTACACGTTTGTTGTGTATCGAGCGGACCGGCTCCTGCGGATTACTTCTGGCTTCCGGCAACCTTGACCAGCTGGCTGAAGGCCTGCGGGTCGTTGACGGCCATTTCGGCCAGCATCTTGCGGTCAACCGCGACTTCGGCGGCTCTAAGGCCAGCCATCATCTGACTGTACGTCGTGCCATTCTGACGAGCGGCGGCATTGATGCGGGCAATCCACAACCGACGGAAATCGCCTTTGCGGGCCCGTCGATGGTCGTAGGAGTCCTGCATCGCGTGCATGACCTGCTCATTGGCGGTACGGTACCGGCGGCTTTTTGCCCCCCGGTAGCCGCTCGCCCGCTCCATGACCTTACGGTGCTTCTTGCGGGCGTGTACGGCGCGTTTAACTCGAGCCATGATTCCTCCTACTGTCCCAGCAATTTCTTCATGCGTTTCGCATCGCCGGGGGCAACACCGGTCTCGCCGTCCAAACGACGGTACCGATTCTTGCCTTTGGCCAACCGCAAATGCTGCTTGCCTGCCTGGCGACGGCGCAATTTGCCGGTGCCAGTTGTCTTAAAGCGCTTTGCAGTGCCTTTGTGAGTTTTCATCTTGGGCATGTGCTCAGCTCCTTTCTTATTCTGACTCGGTGTCGTCGATCTCTTCCGGGATCGCGTCTTCCGAATCTTCAGGATCTGATGGTTCTTCGATCGGATCTGATTTGTGATGTATGACGATGGTCTTGGCCAGCGACGTTGGCGCAAGCACTGCGGTCATTGACCGGCCCTCTTTTGAGGGATGCTGCTCAAGGGTGACGTAGTCGCCCAGATCTCCAACGAGTCTGCCGATAAGGTTCAACCCCAATTCGGGGCGCTCATTCTCGCGTCCTCGAAAGCGGACCGTGACTTTGAGCTTGTCGCCCTCCGACAGGAACTTCAGCGACCGGTTCAGGAACATTTCGTAGTCGTGATCGCCAATTCTTGGCTTGAGCCGGATTTCTTTGATGACGGTTCGGGTCTGCTTCTTGCGGGCTTCCCGATCTCGCACGGACTGTTCATACTTGTGTTTGCCGTAGTCCATGATCTTGCAGACGGGCGGCCGGGCCTCGGGGGCTACCTCGACGAGGTCCAAGCCCAGTTGGTCGGCCAGCCAAACGGCTTCTTCGATTTTCTTTGTCCCGATCTGAGATCCGTCCGGGGCAATAACCAGCACCTCTTTGGCGCGGATATTCCCGTTTATTCGTAGGTCGGCGATCTGTGCCCTCCCGATTTTCTCGTGGTCGTTGGTTCCTAGGCAACAAAAAACGCAGCATGGTGATGCTGCGTTCGAAACAAACCCCGCCTAGCGGCAGGTAATTGGTCGACCTCAGCGCACTGCAGGAGAAAGTTAGGACTCGCTCGTGTGTGGCCGGGTGGGAAGCAGCGCCTCCACTTTCCGTCTGAGTTGTCGGGTCAGTATACGGGGAACGAAATTGGTGTCAATGTGAGACGTCAGTCATTGATCGATGCGATGGCGGCAACCGCCTGAAGGGCCGCATAAACGGCTTCGGCCCCTTTGTTGCCGGGACCCGGAAGACTCCGCTCCCTGGCGTGCTCGTACTCACGCACGGTCAGGACCGCATTTCCCACCGGAACACCGGACTCGATTGACACCTGCATAAGCCCAGCCGACGTTTGGGTGCTGACATGCTCGTAATGGTCGGTCTCGCCTTCGATGACCGCCCCGATGGCGATGACCGCGTCGCAAGTGCTGGCGAGGGCTTTGGCGAGCACCGGCAACTCAAGCGCTCCGGCGACTTCAACGTCGACAACGTCGGTGACACCCGCATCGCCCAAAGCTTGCAACGCTCCCTGTCGTAGCGGTCCGGTGATATCGGCGTTGAATGCTGCGGTGACGACTGCCACACGAAGCGATTTCATTGCTCAGCTTTCATTGCACGGCTCATCGCACTGATTCTCATTGATCAAAGGTCAGGTCGTGGCCCAACTTGGCTGCCTTGGTTTGCAGGTAGGCGCGGTTTTCGTTGGTCGGCGCCGTCTGGAGCGGCACGCGTTCGCTGATCGATAGGCCGTACCCTTCGATGCCGGCACGTTTGATCGGATTATTGGTCATCAGTCGAAGGGACGTCAGACCGAGGTCGGTAAGAATCTCGGCTCCGACCCCATAGTCGCGCGCATCTGGCGGGAACCCGAGATCCACGTTGGCCTGGACCGTGTCGCGGCCATCGTCCTGGAGCGCATACGCCTGGAGCTTGTGCATGAGTCCGATTCCCCGACCTTCATGGCCCCGGATATACAGCAAGACCCCGTTTCCTTCCTCAGCGATGAGGCGGAGCGCATCGTCGAGCTGGTAACCGCAGTCACACCGTTTTGAACCAAACACGTCACCGGTGAGACACTCGGAGTGGACCCTGGTCAAGACGTCCTTCTTACCCGCCACATCGCCCATTACGAGTGCCACATGCTCACGTCCGTCCACCAGGCTCTCATAGCCAACGGCCCGGAAGTCGCCATACTCGGTGGGAATGCGAGCCTCCGACATACGTCGGACGACCCGCTCGGCTGCTCTTCGGTAGGCGATCAAATCAGCGATCGTAATCAGCTTAAGATCATGTTCTTTGGCGAATCGTTCGAGTTCCTGAAGTCGCATGACAGAACCGTCGTCGTGGACCATCTCGCACAAGACTCCAGCTGGATACCGACCGGCGAGCCGGGCCAAGTCGACCGCGGCTTCCGTGTGCCCTGCACGGCGCAGCACACCACCCGGGTGGTAGCGCAATGGGAAGATGTGACCAGGACGGTTGAAATCACCTTCCGACGTGGTCGGGTCACAAAAGGCCCGAACTGTCGCCGACCGATCAGCGGCCGAGATACCGGTGGTTGTGCCGTGCGTGGAATCAATCGAGATCGTAAAGGCGGTCCTGAGGGATTCCGTATTGTGCGTGACCATCGGGGGAAGCCGAAGCTCATCGAGTCGTGTCCCCTCGGCGGCGAGACAAACCACTCCTGAGGTGTAACGGACCATGAAGCCCATCTTCTCCGGCGTCATCGCATCGCCGGCAATGATCAAATCGCCTTCGTTCTCGCGATCCTCATCGTCGACAACCACCACAAACTCGCCATTGGCAATGGCCTCGATGGCTTCGTTGATCGTGGCGACACTCATGCGCGTTCTCCTACGAGACGCTCGACGTACTTGGCAATTACGTCGATTTCGATGTTGACCCGGTCGCCAACCTGGCGCTGTCCGAGAATTGTTACCTGCAGAGTATGCGGAATGAGCGCTATCTGGAAACCGCGCTCGGTTAGGGCGGCGACCGTCAGGCTCACGCCATCAACCGTCACGCTGCCTTTCTCGACGATGTAGCGGCGCATTTTGTCGGCGACTTCGATGCTGAATCGTCGGCCATCCCCCTCCGGATCGACGCCAACAACCGTACCGATCGAATCGACGTGACCCTGCACGATATGGCCATCAAACCGGCCATCGGCTCGCATCGGGCGTTCCAAATTGACCTGAGATCCTACGGCCAGGTCACCCAGATTGGTCTTGGCAAGCGTCTCGGGTACTGCGTCCGCCGCAAAAGAGGTTGCGGTCAACTCGACGGCTGTCAGGCAGGTGCCGTTGATGGCGATCGAGTCCCCGAGTTTCAGCCCGGAAGCAATCTGGGACGATTCAATCGTGAGGCGCATATCGTCTGTATCCCGGCTGATACCGGTAACCACGCCAAGCGCTTCAACTATCCCGGTGAACATCAATTTCCTTTCGGCAGGTATTCGACCCGGATATCGTCACCGAGAACGTCAACTGACTTGATCTGTAAATCCATCGCGTCCGCGAGCGTTGCGAAATCGCCAGCAAACGCCGACTTACCGGTGCCGCCAGCCAGCTTGGCTCCATAATAGATGACGATCCGGTCGACGATCGCTGCCTCAAACAACGAACGGGCTAGGTGTGGGCCGCCTTCGACCATCACGTCCAACAACCCCAAATCGCCAAGACGCCGCGCCATGTCGAGAACATCCACTCGCCCGTCCTGGTCCGATACGACGCAGACATGCTCGCCTGGCCCCGTGTAGCCGGGCCCGGCCACAACAAGCGGATGGCGCTGCCAGATCCTGGCGGTAGGAGGGAGCGGCGTCCGCCCGGCAACAATGACGGGCCGGGGTTGTGGCCCCTTGACGCTGCGGACATTCAGGAGCGGATCGTCTACCGACACAGTTCCCGATCCGACCATCACTGCATCGGAATCGGCTCTGAGACGATGCGAGTCCTGACGCGCCAACTCGCCAGTAATCCACTGGCTGGTCCCATCGGAGGCGGCGGCGTTTCCGTCGAGCGTAAGAGCCAACTTCAGCGTCATGCGGCTCCGACCGAGGCGGCGATGGACCAGATAGGCCGGGTCGAGATCTTCGATAGCCTCGGCCATGATGCCCGTCTCGACCGTGATGCCGGCCGCCCTGAGCCGCTCCAGTCCCTGGCCGGCGACATTGGTATCGGGATCGACCAGTCCAACCACCACACGCGAAATCCCGGCTTCGATGAGTGCATCGGCACAGGGCGGCGTGCGGCCGTGATGGGAACAGGGCTCCAAGGTGACGTAGATGGTTGAGCCCGTGACATCGGCTGACGCCGACTTGAGAGCGACAACCTCGGCATGATCGGTGCCCGGCGCTACGTGCGCACCCTCCCCGATTACCTGACCGGTGGCGTCGACGATCACGGCTCCAACGCGTGGGTTGGGATGCGGGCGTTGGTGGCGGGCGAGCTCGATGGCTCGATCCATGGGATGCATGGATACCAGGCTAGCCAGGCGCCCGTTTAGCTAGGACGAGCGCCGATCTATCTCGAACGATGACCCGATTTGGCGCTTGGCGAACTCCTTCATTTCCACGGCAACGGCTGAGGCTTCCCATTGGGAGGTGATGGGACGCTGCAGGTTGGTCACGACGCCGATCGAAACCGTGACGAGCGGGAAGGCGTGCCGGTCGCCACGGCGATCCATTACCTCAACGTAGCCTCGTAATGCATCCTCGAGGTCGTAATAGTCCAGCGCTCCCTCATCGAACAATCTGACGACCGTTTCGCAGTAGACCAATGCCTGGTTGGCATTGAAGCAGGCCACAAAGTCGTCCCCGCCGATATGGCCCGTAAACGCCGACTCGTCCCCAATGGCTGCGGCAGCTTCCAACAGAACATGGGCCGTAAACTTGATGACCTCATCGCCACGCATGAAGCCGTAGTGGTCGTTGAACGCCTTGAAGTTGTCAAGGTCCACCCAGGCAATCGCCAGCGGCTCGTCCGGGTTGGCAATCCGTTCGTCGAGCGTGGCTGATATCCGGAAGTTTCCGGGAAGACCGGTGAGCGGAGACACATCACGCAACGCCTGGGTGCGCCGGACAACTGCCTTGACCCGTGCCACGAGCTCGCCAACATCAAATGGTTTGGTGATGTAATCGTCGGCGCCGAGTTCGAGGCCCCGGATTCGATCTTCGGTGACCGCTTTGGCAGTCATCAGGATGATCGACGTGTTGGCGGCAGCCGGGTGGAGACGAAGGCGTCGGAGCACGGTGAGACCGTCCATCTCGGGCATCATGATATCGAGCAGCAGCACGTCCGACGGATCCGACAAGGTTCGGTCGACGGCCGCCCGTCCATTATCGACGGTCTGCACCTCGAACCCTTCCAGCTCAAGGTTGACACGGACGAACTGGAGAATGTCTGGATCGTCGTCAGCGATCAGTACTTTCGGTTTTCCGCTCACCTAGCCCCCAATCGCGTTCCGCAGAGCGGTCACAGCGGCGACGGGATCGGCTTTTCCGAAGATGGCCGATCCAGCCACAAACACATTGACCCCTGCGCTCCTGGCTAAGGGAGCGGTTTCGACAGTAACACCCCCGTCGATCTGGAGGTCGACATTGAGCCCGGCTCGATCAATCAGGGAGCGGCACTGTTCGGCCTTGGACAGCGCTCCAGGTATGAAAGATTGCCCACCGAACCCTGGCTCGACAGACATGACGAGAACCTGATTGCAGAGATCAAGAAACGGCTCTACGGCTTCCACGGGGGTCTGCGGGTTGAGCACCAACCCGAAGTCGAGTCCGGCTTCGACGGCCTTGCCGTGCACGTTCGACGGATCGGGAAACACTTCAATATGAACCGAGAGCAAATTGCCGCCTGCTTCGACCAGGCGGTCGATGTACCAATCGGGGTTGCTGGTCATCATGTGGCAGTCGAAATACAGGTCGGTTACTTTTCGAATTGAAGCGATAACCGGGTACCCAAACGACAGGTTTGGTACAAAATGACCGTCCATCACGTCGATGTGCAACATGTCGACATGATCGGCGATTCGCTCGATTTCTTCACCAAGCCTGGCGAAGTCAGCGGCGAGTATCGAAGGGGCGATCTTGATGGTCATGCGGTGAGTGTATTAGGAAACATCGACAGAACTGATGAACATCCCGTCCGTACCGGTCAGATGCGGCGCAAGCAGGATGCCGTTACCCCAGACTTCCCCAGGTAAGCCGTCGGGTGGCCGACCAGGTAGCCCGGCAACCTGGTCGATGGTTTCGGCACCGGTCACGGTACATACGGAGTAGACGACCGTTCCGCCCGGCCGGGTAACTCTGATCGCTTCGCTCAGCATCTTGGCTTGAATTCCGGCCATCCGCTGAACGTCGGACTGGTTGATCCGCAGCTTGATCTCCGGGCGTCTCCGCAGGGTGCCGAGCCCCGTGCACGGGGCGTCAAGCAAGACCGCATCAAACGTATCGTCTGCAAACGGCGCCGATCGTGCGTCGGCTTGCACCCAAGACGGGTGCCAACCGACCTTGCCCAATCGTTTCTGGGCCCGGACGATTCGTTTGGGATGAGCATCGGCCAGGATCAATCTACTGCCGTCCCCGGATTGGGCATTGAGGCGGTCGTACAGGTGCAGAGCTTTGCCGCCCGGGGCGGCTGCCATGTCGAGGACCAAACCGTGACCTGATAGAGGCACCGATGCGCCGACGGCGATCGACGCTGCGTCTTGCACCGCCCAATCGTCAGAATCGACCCCGAGCCCGACCTCGAAGGCGTCCGGGAAATCAGCAATCGGCACCGCCTCGCCAACCTCGACCGTTGCGCGCCGCCGCCGAGCGACCGTCACGGCCGGCTCGAAGGACGCTCCCATAAAGGCATCGGTCACGTCCCCGCCCCAACAGTCGTCGAGCGCATCCAACACATCGCGGTGAAGCCCGAAACGTTCGACCCGATCCCCGGGTGACGGGTCACCGAACCGTTCGACCGAACGGAGGAGGCCGTTTACAAAACCTTTGACTTTGGGCCCGCCAAGGGTTCCAGCCGACTCAACGGCCCCGTTTACCACGGCATGAGGCGGAGAATCGGTTTCGAGAAGCTCAAACACGGCGACCCGCAACACGTCAAGAATATTCGGGTCGATCCGGGGACGTTTCGAATAGCCTGCGATGACCCGGTCGATCCGCACCAAGTGCCGCAGGGTGCCGAAGACCAGGAATCGGACGTGTCCGGCGTCGCGTGGATCGAAATCCCTGGTCTCTGCTTGGACGAGAACGTTCGAATAGGCGCCCGATCGCATAACCCGCCCAACCACCTGAGCCGCAAGGAGGCGATTCACGAGAGCGTCCCGAGATCCTGGCTTCTCCCCCGCGCCCAGGCCGCGCCGTCCATTTGCGATCTCCCAGGCGGCTGCACAGACCGAAGGACCAGAGCGTCGGTACCGGTACCGACCCACAGTCGGTCGCCATCAAAGTGCAGTTCGCCCGGGGCTAGCGACGGCCCTGACTCGATGGCGCCATCACGAATTTTGAAGCGATCGTCACCGAGGTAGACGTGAGCGCCGGGCCTTGGATCGAAAGCCCGGATCCTTCGGAGAACCTGTTCGGCGGGCTGCGCCAGATCCAGCCGACTCTCGGCCGTTGTGAGCTTGTGCGCATACGTGGCCGCGAAATCGTCCTGATCTACTGGTTCGATCTCTCCGTCGGTCCAGGCGAGAAGGATTTCGCTGAGGAGCGCCGCGCCATCGGATGCCAGCCTGGCAGTCAGATCGCCTGCCGATTGGTCGAGATCGATGCTGACTGAGGAGGTTGCAATGACCGGGCCGGTATCGAGTCCTGCATCCATCGACATGATCGACACACCCGTCACATCATCGCCGGCCAAAATGGCCCTTTCGACCGGAGCCGCCCCTCGCCAACGCGGAAGCAACGAGAAGTGCACATTGACCAGTCCGGCCCGCGGTAACGCCAGCACCTCGGAAGTGAGAATCATTCCGAAGGCCACCACGACGCCGACGTCGAGCGGACCAAGCCCGGACATGATTCCAAGAATATCGGACCCGTGGCTCGGCTTGAAGATCGGCAGTGACAGGCGCACAGCGGCTTCGGCCACCGGGGACGGATTCAGCTGCTTGCTTCGCCCCCTGGCAGCATCAGGCCGGGTGACTACGCCAGCCACGTCCGCTATTTCGACGAGGGCTTCAAGTGAGGCGATCGCCGGTTCTGGCGTGCCGAAAAAAACCGTCCGCATCGTTATCCGAGCTCGAGAGCGTCGTTGCGAAGGCCTCGTAAGGCTTGCTTCTTGGTGGCCCGGTCGAGGCGCTCGATCAGCAAGCTGCCGTTGAGATGATCGACTTCGTGTTGCAGCACCCTGCCCAGCAGGTCATCGCCCGCGTATTCGACCTCGTTGCCATGCAAGTCGAGGCCCTTGGCCCAGGCCCACGCGGGACGTTCAATTGGCCAGAAATAACCGGGAACCGATAGGCATCCCTCGTCGAAGAGCCACCACTCGTCCGGGTCATACTCATCGATGGGTGCTCTCTCACGGCTCGTCGCAACGTCGATAAGTACCGGGTTGATGAGTTCCTTTGGACCAAATCCCGCGTCGAAAACGACGACCCGTCGACCGATACCAATCTGGGGAGCTGCCAGGCCCACTCCCGGAGCGTCATACATGGTCTCGATCATGTCCGAGACCAGCGTGGCGAGGTTGCCGTCAATCTCGGTCACGGGAGCACAGGAAGTCCTTAGAACCGGGTCACCGAACGTTCTTATGGGGTAGATAGCCACAGCGAAAGGAGGATAGTCGGCACTACAGGTCGATCGGATCGACATCTACCCGGACGTTAGCCCCGGCGTCTCGCATCTCCCCAACGATCCCCCTCAACACCTGACGAACCTTGGTCAGGTCGTCTCCTTGGATCAACCAGCGCGTGCGGCCAACGACCTCGGCCGGACCGAGGACTGCTGCATCGATCTCTGATCGAATCCGGTCAGCCGCCCACGCCGGAGGATTGGCCACCTCGACCACGATAAGTTCGCCAAACGGCGGATACCTCAAAGTGGCGCGTTCGGCCAGTTCCGCTTCGAGGAACGGAAGCGGATCTGATCGCCGTAGCGCTCCAAAGATCTCGTGGGAGGGTTGGGAGGTTTGCACGATCAGACGGCTTCCACTCTCCCGTTTCACTTTGGCGCCCAACCGGGCAAACAACCGGAGGGCGTCTTCAGTTGAACGGTAATTTGTGCCGAAAATCATCCCGTCCGCATCGACGACCACGCCCAGCCCCAGGCCTGAGGCTGCCACGAGGTCCCGTTCCGTTCCGACCGATATCAGCTGACCACTACCGGCCGGGCCAACGGAGTCGTGGAACCTACGAACCTCTTCGACGATCCTGCCGATCCCGGCTCCGAGCGGCTCAAAACGCCGGCGCCCGCACTGGGCACACGGTCCAAGATCGTTCCCGCAGCGCTGGCAACTTCCGGCCTGGTTCGTCGCCGCCCCACAGCTATCACATCTTCGTAAACTGCGGCACGCTACGCACCGGAATGCGGGGGCGTAGCCCTTCCTGCCAACCAGCACGAAGACGGGTTGCTGGCGGTTAGCCGCCCCTGCCATGGCGGCGCGAACCCGACTCGAGATCAGCCCGCCGCCTGGCGGCTCCTCGAGTCGATCAACCACCTCAACCGCGGACCACAAGCGTTGCGTATCCAAACGGACCATACGGACTCCGGCCGCCAGGGCTTCGGTGGTTGGTGCCAACCCACTCATCACAAAGGAAAACCCTTCAACCCTTGAACGGGCTTTGAGCAGATCGCGGGTGTGAATGGTCGGGGTTTGGCGGGCTTTATGAGATCGGCGTCCCTCATCGATCACAATGGCAAGACCAAGCGACGCAATCGGCCAGAGGGCTACTCGTTCGGTGCCGACCACGATGGAGCCAGGACGCGTGGCCATCCGGGACCAGGCTGTGGTCACGGAGGCATCGGACACGTCGGGGCTCACCGAGATCAGTCGATCTGGAGCGACCGCCGCCACTCTGTCGGAGATGAGCTGCACTTCGTGAGCGGTTGGGGCAGCGATGAGCACCGACTGGCCTTGACCGGCGACAGACACCGCGAGAGCGACGAATTGCTCAATCGGTGACCCGAATACAAACCACCCCGGTGACCGTCGACGCCCGGCCGCGGCGGCTTCGATCTCGCCGAGGACCCCGTCGAGTCGTTCCACCTCCGCGTACGTCTTCTCCGGTGCGGATTTGGGGATATTCGGTGGAGCGGTGCGTGCCAGCACCGTCGCCATCGGCGCCACATAGTGGGTGGCCGCCCAACGGACCGACTCAAGGGTCTTATTCGTGAAGAGCGGCAGCGGACTGGAAACGGCGAGGATCTCCTTGAGACCGGAGGGATCGTCGTCCTCTAGACCAACGACGTAGCCGCGAACCCGCCGACCTGACAACGGCACCCGAACGAGGGAGCCGACCTGGAGGTCATGGTCGCCGAGCGCGTATCGAAATCCCTTATCGACCGCGAATGACGCAACCGCCGGGACAACGAGCGCTCTCAGAGTGCTGCCGCCGCCCTGGCTAGCTCGGCAGCGGCGTCGGTCGATTCCCATGTGAAGCCGGGCCGTCCGAAGTGACCGTACGCGGCCGTTTCAATGAACCCGGGCTGGGTGAGTTTCAATCGGTCGATGATCGCCGAAGGGCGGAAGTCGAAGAAATCAGCGACGAGAGACTCCAACTTGGCAGGATCCACCGTCGACGTCCCGTGCGGGTCAACGAGCAGCGAGAACGGCTCCGATCGCCCGATGGCGTAGGAGACCTGGATCTCGCATTCGGTAGCCAACCCGGCCGCCACAACGGTCTTGGCAGCATGGCGCGCCCCGTAAGCCGCAGATCGATCGACCTTGGAGGCGTCTTTGCCGGAAAAGGCTCCCCCACCATGGCGGGCATAACCGCCATACGTGTCAACGATGATCTTGCGCCCGGTGAGGCCCGTGTCCCCATGCGGACCGCCAATGACAAATCGGCCGGTTGGGTTGATGAAGATGCGGGGCTCATCGAGCAAGTCCTGAGGGATGACGTCGGAGATAACTTCGCGGTACAGGTCGTCGAACATGTCCTGGGACGTGCCGATGCTCTCATCATGCTGGGTGGATATGAGGATGTCGGTAACGCGGATCGGTCGTTTGTCTTGGTACTCAACAGTGACCTGGGTTTTCCCGTCGGGACGCAGGTACGGCAGGGTCCCACTCTTGCGCACATGGGCGAGGCGTTCGGCTAATCGGTGAGCGAGGGCGATCGGAAGCGGCATCAGCTCGGGCGTCTGATCGACTGCATATCCGAACATCAGCCCCTGATCTCCGGCTCCTAGTTCGAGGTTGGTTGCCTCACCGCCGTCGACACCGAGAGCAATGTCAGGACTCTGCGTATGGGCGACAACTTGAACCGCCACGGTATCGGCATGGAAGTTGGGATCTTCGACGTAGCCGATCTTGCGGATCGTTTGGCGAGCCAGGCCCTCAAAGTCGATTTCGGTAGCCGCCCGCAGCTCCCCGGCTACGACCACGAGACCGGTCGTCACGAGGGTCTCGCAGGCCACCCGGGCGTTCGGATCCACCGACAGAGCCGCATCAACAACGGCATCGGAAATCTGGTCAGCGACCTTGTCTGGATGTCCTTCGGTTACCGACTCTGATGTGAAAAACCATTGGCGCATCCGGCGAGTATACGGCGCCCGATAACTCAGTTCGAACCGGGTCGATCAGCGAGCTCATCGGATACGAGCCTCATAAGCCGATCGGCGATTTCAGCTTTGGTTCCGAACGCCCATTCCTCGGAGCTGCCGTCAGGTCGCATCAGGGTTATCTCGTTGGTATCCGTACCGAAACCACGACCGGGGACCGAGACGTCGTTGGCGAGCAAGATGTCGGTCCCGTAGTCGGTCGCCTTGCGTTTGGCGTCGGCCAGAGACCCGGTCTGCGCAGCGAACCCAACCACATACGGCTTGGGCTGCATCGCTACCACCCCGGCGAGGACATTGGGCGTTTCCGTGAGCACGATGTTGGGAGCTCCGTCGATCCGCCGCA
>JAGXFS010000155.1 GCA_024637275.1 Acidimicrobiia bacterium | reverse complement strand
CTGTTGCTACGCCTTTTACCTGCGGAGGATCTGTGTACGACGTCGTCATTATCGGTGGTGGACCGGGTGGATACGCGTCCGCTCTCTACGCCCACAACTTCGGCTTGTCAGTAGCCCTGGTCGAGAAGGACTCCGTAGGTGGGACCTGCCTGATTCGCGGATGTATCCCCGCCAAGACCTGGTTGCAGGCGGCTGAAGTGTTTACGACCGTGAAACGCGCCGCCGAGTTCGGCGTTATGGCTTCAGAACCGACCTTCGACTGGTCTGCCGGCCTTGCCAGAAAGAATCAGGTGGTCACCGGCCTCGTCAAAGGCCTCTCCGGACTCCTAAAGCAACGCAAGGTCGACGTGATCGATGGATTCGGTCGCCTCGACGGCCCTGGCAGGGTTGTGGTGAGCAAAGGCGGCGACGAGCAGGTGCTCGAAGCTCGCAACGTCGTAATAGCCACTGGTTCCGCTCCCCGGTCCATCCCCAACTATGACTTTGACGGCAAAAGCATCGTGTCATCTGACCATGCTCTGGACTGGGAGTCACAACCCGGTCGGGTAGCGATCATCGGGGGAGGCATCATTGGATGCGAGTTCGCCTCGATGCTCGTTGATCTGGGCTCCGAGGTGCACGTTTTCGACATCCTGGATCGGATCGTACCGGGCGTCGACACGCCCGCTGCCACCGAGCTACAGAAGGCGCTCAAGCGGCGCGGGGTGAAGTTCCACCTCGGAGTGTCCGTCGAGCCGCCGGTTATCGGAGACGGCGGAGTCACTGTTGGCTTCGGTGGAGAGCAGGTCGAAGTCGACACCGTCCTCGTTGCGGTTGGTCGTGGACCGCTCACGAGCGACATCGGATTGGAAACGACCAAGGTCGAAACCGAGCGCGGCTATATCCATGCTGATCGCCAGACCCAGATGACCGCAGAACCGGGCGTTTACGCGGTTGGAGATGTCCTGGCCGGCGTTCCCGGACTGGCCCATGGAGCCTTCGCCGAAGCCATTGCGGCGATCACATATATCGCTACCGGGGAAGTGGCACCGGTCAACTATCAGGCTCTCCCGAATGTCGTCTACACCCATCCGGAAGTGGCCGAAGTCGGCTGGTCAGAAGAAGTGGCCAAGGAGATGGGTCTCGACGTCGAAGTACACGACCACTCCTTTATGGGCGTGGGCCGAGCCATCATCATCGGAGAAAACAAAGGCACCGTTCGGATAGTTGTCGAAAAAGACGGTCCCATTGTTGGTGCATCAGTGGTCGGTCCTCACGCCGGTGAACTGATCCACGAACTTATGTACAGCGTTGGGTGGGAAGCGTTGCCGGCTGAGGCGGCAGCATTCATCCACGCTCACCCAACCCTGTCCGAAGCCGTCGGTGAGACATTGATCTCATCGGCCGGCCGAAGCCTGCACTAGGAGGACCCCATGGCTACCAACGTCGCAATGCCCCAACTCGGTGAGACGGTGACTGAAGGAACGATCCTGTCATGGGCCAAACAAGTTGGCGACACGATCGGAGTCGATGAGGTTCTCCTCGAGATCTCCACCGACAAGGTCGACACGGAGATTCCCTCACCGGTTGCTGGCGTAATACTTGAGATCCTGGTGGCCGAAGGTGACACTGTTGCCGTAGGGACCAACCTGGCTGTGATCGGTGAAGCGGGTGAGTCGACAGGGGAAGCCGCCCCTGCCGCTGTCGAGTCTGCCGACCCGTTTGAATCAGCGCCGCCATCAGCACCCAGCGCACCCGCTCCACCCAAGCCTGCCGCGCCTCCGAGCGCTCCTGCAGCCGAAGCACCCGCTCCTGCACCCCAAGCTGCCCCTGCCCCTGCCCCGCCTGAGCCCGCCGCAGCTGCTCCCGCTAGTGGCGGCGAACAAACCACCGTTTCCATGCCGCAGCTAGGCGAGACGGTCACCGAAGGAACGATCCTGTCGTGGGCAAAGGCGGTCGGTGACACGATCAGTGTCGACGAGGTTCTCCTAGAGATTTCAACCGACAAGGTCGACACTGAAGTCCCATCACCCGTCGCCGGCACGATTCTGGAGATCCTTGCCGCCGAAGGCGACACCGTTCCGGTGGGAGCCCCGATGGCCGTTATTGGATCGGCTTCTAGTGCTTTGGCACCAGCCGCTGCTCCGGCGGCTCCCAGTCCAGCTCCGGCGCAGGTGCCCGCTGCGCCGCCTGCCGCAGCTCCAGCCCCAGCTCCAGCCCCAGCCGTTCCGGCCGCCGCTCCAGCTGCCCCGGCGGCCGCATCTGCGACGGTATCTGCGACGGCATCTGCGGCCGTCCCGGCCGGGGTGTTCTTTTCGCCGGTCGTACGGAAATTGGCCAAGGAACACAACGTCGACCTCAGCGAGGTCACCGGTACGGGCAAAGACAACCGAATCACCCGCAAGGACGTCGAGTCCTACATAGCCTCGATGCCGGCTGGGGCGGCCGCCCCAGCTGATGGCGCCTCAGCTGCCCCGGCACCCGCCGCCGCAGCGGCTCCAGCGGCTCCACCGCAGCCCGCAGCCTCGCAACCACCGCCCGCGCCGACCGCCCCCGCAGCGGCCGCGCCAGCCCCGGTATCGGACGTGCCCACGATGGCTGGCGACCGCGTCGAAGACCTGGACCGTCTACGTTCCCGGATTGGCGCCAACATGATCAAAGCCAAGATGACCGCCGCTCATGTGTGGACATCGGTAGAAGTCGACTTCGAGAAGGTGGAACGAGTCCGCCAGGCACACAAGGCCGACTTCAAAGCCGCCGAGGGGTTTTCGCTGACCTATCTGCCATTCATCGCCAGGGCCACGGTTGACGCCTTGCGCGAATATCCAATTGTGAATAGCTCGTTCTATCTGGAGCAGCGTAAAGCCGTCCATCACAGTGCCATTAACCTCGGGGTTGCCATTGACCTCAATCAGGCTGGTCTGGTGGTTGCCGCCATCAAGAACGCTGACAACCTTGGTATCTCCGGATTGGCAAGAGGCGTCAAGACCCTGGCTGACAAAGCTCGGAACAACAAACTCGAACCAGACGATATCGCCGGTTCTACGTTCACCATCACGAACCCTGGTCCGTTTGGATCGTTCATGTCGGCGCCCATCATCAACGTTCCCAACGTGGCGATCCTGTCGACTGATACAGTCGCCAAGCGACCAACGGTCATCACCACGGCAGACGGCCAGGACACAATCGCCATTCGACATATCGGATACCTTGGACTGACGTGGGATCACCGGGCATTCGACGGGTCAACGGCCGTGTTGTTCCTGGCCCGGATCAAACACAATCTCGAGAACTGGGACTGGGAACAGGAACTTCGTTGAGTCAGTTCCCCCCGAAGGCTGAGCGGCTTCGTACCCGCTGGCTGGGTCGTTTGCCGTTCGTGGAAGCATGGGACCTCCAACGGGCTCTCTGGGAGACCCGGGTCAACGAGTCCGCTACCGATGACGTCCTGCTGCTGTTGGAGCACCCTCCGGTGTACACGTTGGGACGCAATGGTGACGGCTCGAACCTGCTCGTCGCTCAGGAAACCCTGGCGGCTCAGGGTACCGAGTTCCACCAGGTCGATCGTGGCGGGGACATCACGTACCACGGTCCGGGCCAGTTGGTCGGGTACCCGATCATGGCCTTGAGCGATCCCAAGCAGATCGTTCCCTACGTCCGTAAGCTCGAAGAATCCTTGATTGGGGCCCTGGCGGAGTTTGACATAGATGCCTGGTCTGAGCCCGGATTGACCGGCGTTTGGACGGCGCTCGGCAAGGTGGCAGCGATCGGTGTGAGGGTTTCGCGGGGCGTGACGATGCACGGTTTCTCACTCAACGTCAGCACAGACCTCACGGCTTTCGAAGCGATGCATCCCTGTGGAATTACCGACCGATCGGTGACGTCGGTCAGTGAATTACTCGGCCGCGACGCCTTCATCGAGGAGTTGGTCCCGGTTGTCGAGCGCCACTTCGCTGGAGTTTTTGGTTACCCGGTCGTTGAAACACAGCACGCGGCTTTCGTCCGGGGTCAGGGTCGCCCTCGCCAGTTCGTTGTGGATCAACTCATTGAGGCTGGGACGTTCTCAGGGCATCGGCACTCGATGGAACCAGTCCTCTTCAAGGGCCGGCTTATGGGTGAGCCCGAGCGACCCGACTGGATGAAAGTGAAAGCAGACATGGGTGCTGATTTCACTGAGATGAAGAAGCTTATGCGGGGCTTGGAACTCAACACTGTTTGTGAAGAAGCCGGGTGCCCGAACATCTACGAATGTTGGGGCCAGGGAACCGCCACGATCATGATTCTCGGGGAGTTCTGCACCCGCGCTTGTTCGTTCTGTGACGTCAAGACGGGCAAGCCCACCGGCCTTGATCTGATGGAACCGTTCCGGGTGGCCGAAGCGGTCAAGGCGATGGGACTTGAGCACGCAGTGATTACTTCCGTGAATCGAGATGACCTCGATGACGGTGGGTCCGATGTGTTTGCTGCAACGATCCGGGAGATCCGCCGATCGTCGCCAGGGACCAGCGTTGAAGTCCTCATCCCTGATTTCAAAGGCGAGCCTGGGCCGCTCGACACGGTCATGTCCGAGAAGCCCGAGGTCCTCAATCACAACACCGAAACGGTTCTTCGCCTGCAGCGAGATGTGCGGACCGCCGCCAATTACGGGAGATCGCTGGCGCTGCTCGCCCGCGCCAAACGTGCCAATCCGACAGGTCGAACGAAGTCGGGGCTAATCGTTGGGATGGGTGAAACCGAAGAAGAAGTCCTCGGAGCGCTCGACGATCTCCATGCCGTTGGGGTCAACATCGTCACGATCGGCCAGTACCTGCGGCCGACGCCTCGACACGCTCGCATTGAGCGTTACGTGCATCCGGATGAGTTTGCCAGGTATAAGGCACACGGAGAAGGAATCGGAATTGACCGGGTCGAGTCGGGTCCGTTGGTTCGTAGTTCCTATCACGCCAAGGAGAGCGCCCAGCTCGAAACGGTTTGAGGACTTTCGTTGGTGAGTGGTTGAGAACCCCGATAGCCGCGCTGGTAGCATCAGCTCAGCTTCCCCACCCCTGGATTGTCATGCATTCAGCCCTATCCGAGTGCCTCACTTCATGACGACCGACGTGTCGGGGAGGCCAGAGATCTCGGACAGTCAGCCGGTTTCGATGTCGCTGAAAACAGAGATGCTGGTCCTCGGGGGGATCGGCTTGGTGTTTGCCCTCATTTGTGTCTGGCTGGTGGCGCGGGGTGCGCCGCTCGGCCACGACGAAGCCGTCTATGCGCTGAAGGCGAGGACCTTGTCGGAGGGGACCACTTCTGCGTTCTTCTGGAATGACTATCGAGCGCCAGGCCTCCCGATAGTTCTGGCACTGATCGGCCGATACGTCAGCAGCGATGCATCGATGCGGCTCGGCGTGGTGATCTTTGGCGGTCTTACGATCCTTCTGACCTGGCTAATCGGGCGGAAGTTGTTCGACCAGCGAATCGGTCTCATTGCTGCATCGGGAGTGGCCTTCTCCCCGGTAGTCGTTGCCTCAGCATCATCAGTCTGGCCCGATCTGCCAGGAACGGCGTTGGGATTGTCGGTCCTGGCAGTCCTGATCTATGCCGTCCAAGGAGAAAGGGTCAGTTGGTGGGTGCTGGCAGCAGCACCGCTAAGCGTAGGTGCCACGCTGATCCGGTTCGGGGCGCCTATTCCAATCGGGATAGGCGCGTTGGCGATCGCCTTCTGGAGATGGGGTGTTGTTCGTCGTTCGCTCCCGCAGGTGGCTGCCTTGGGTGTATTGACGGCGATACCGGTCTGGGCAATGCTCAGTACGTCGAGATTTCTTGGGACGGCGATGAGTCCGCTCGACGCCATAGCAAGCCTTGCCTCGTCCAATGACTTTCCCTTCTACAAGGGCCTGGTTGATTACTCCAAAATGGCTGACTTCCTTGTACTTAATCCAGCGGGAGTGCTGCTGGTTGTGGGCATGATCTTCGGGATCGTGACGGCTCTAAGAGAGTCAGCCACTGACAAGTCCTTCCTTCTTTCGGCGGGGATAGCGGTGGTTACGGTTCTCGCGCTTGCTTTGACGCTGCACGGCGAATACCGCTATCTGGCTCCTGCCTACCCGTGGCTGTGGATCTCGGCAGCATTCGGTTTGAGCGCAGCTTCCCGGTCGATGAGCAGGGCGTTCGTGCGACCAGGTGCTGTCGTCCTGCTGGTGCTGGCCATCCTGGGTGGCGCAAGCGATGGGGGCCTAGAAGTCGAAAAGAACAAGGAGCGGTTCCCGGACATACGAACCGCCGCACTCCAGTTGGATGAGCTGACGAACGATGGGGAGTGCGGCGTGATCACGGGTTACGTTCCTCAGGTCGCCTGGTATTCGCGGTGCGTAACGACCAACTACTCGGACGGGGACGTTCGTCTGACCTCGACCAGCTTCCCGGATGACCCGGTGTTGTATCTGCTTCTCGTTCAGGATGGAAAACGCCAGCCTGACGGGGCGGTCCTCGACGGGTATCTGGGCAAGGTTGAGGGAGACTGCTTTGAAGTGGGGGAGCCCGACGATGGGCCGTTTCGCTATGTGGAAGTGTGTCCCGTAGCCGACTCCTAGGTGGGCAATCGCATCAGGAGGACCGCGGATCAATAGCTAGGCTGGCCCGATGTACGCCCATCGGATCGATCGTCTCCAAACTTCTATGACCGCTGCCGGGGTCGATGCGGTGCTGCTGTCGGTCGGAACCGACCTGCCGTACTTCACCGGCTACGAAGCGATGCCGCTCGAACGAATAACGATGCTGGCGGTGGCTCGTACCGGAGTGCCGACACTGGTGGTTCCTGAACTGGAAAGGCCCCGGGTCAAACTTGATCCAGCCTTTGAAGTCCGAGGTTGGGGAGAGATGGAAGATTCGATCGGCATCCTCGTCGAACTGGTGGGTGATGCCCGGCTGGTGGCCGTCGGTGATCAGTGCTGGTCGGGATTTCTTCTCGACCTCCAACAGCGGATCCCCGGCGCCTTCTGGCAGTCGGCGACACCGCTCACGTTGCCGATGCGCATGCGCAAGACCCCGGACGAAGTAGCAGCGTTGCGCGCCACGGCTGCCAGCGCTGATCGGGTGGCCGCCCGACTGGCCGAAGAGCCGTTTGCCGGCCGGACAGAAGCCGATCTCACCGTGTGGATTGAAGCTGCCCTCCGTGAAGAAGGCAACGAGGGTCTGTCATTTCAAGCGATCGTCGCCTCTGGCCCAAATGCCGCGTCCCCTCATCACCACGGCGGTACCCGGATCATGACGGCCGGTGACACCGTGGTATGTGATTTCGGGGGCAGGATGGGCGGCTATTGCTCGGATACCACCCGGACGTTCATGGTGGGTGAGCCATCGGAATCAGTTGCCGGCGCACACGCAGTGCTACTTGCCGCACAACAAGCCGCGGTTGCGGCGGTTCGCCCGGGGGTTACTGCTGCGTCCATCGACCGTGTAGCTCGCCAAATCATCGACGAGGCCGGCTATGGCGCATATTTCATCCATCGAACCGGACACGGTATAGGACTCGACGTGCACGAGCACCCGTATATCGTGGAAGGCAATGACCTGGTCCTTGAACCAGGTATGGCTTTCTCGATCGAACCGGGGATCTACATGCCTGGTGAATTCGGCATGAGAATCGAAGACATCGTCGTCGTAACCGATAACGGAGTCGACAATCTCAACCGATCTTCACGAGAGCTCCTCAGCGTCCGATAGTGGCCTGAGGTGATGAGACATCATCGTCGCCCTCCTCGCTACCATAGTTCGGACCCGAAGGAGTATCTAACAATATGACCCCAGAACTGCTCGAACGCGCGGCCAACACAATCAAGGGCCTGTCGATGGATGCGGTTCAACGGGCCAACTCCGGTCACCCGGGTATGCCGATGGGTATGGCCGATCTGGCGGTTGTGCTTTGGTCGGAATTCTTGACGGTGAATCCCGATCAACCGGAATGGCCAGATCGCGATCGGTTTGTCGTATCAAACGGCCACGGGTCGATGTTGCTGTATTCACTGCTTCATCTCGCTGGCTTCCCGATTTCGCTCGATGACATCAAGGATTTTCGCCAGTGGGGCTCACACACCGCCGGCCACCCCGAGCGAGATACCAGCCGCGGAATCGAGATGACCACGGGACCTTTGGGACAGGGTTTTGGCACCGGGGTCGGCATGGCCATCGCCGAGGCGCACTTGCGAGAGCGGCTCGGATCAGACCTGGTCAATCACCGTACCTGGGGCTTCGTCTCCGATGGGGACCTGATGGAGGGGATTTCCTACGAGTCGGCCTCGTTGGCGGGCCATCTTGCCCTGGACAAACTGACCTACGTCTACGACGACAACAACATTTCCATCGACGGATCAACCGACCTGACGTTCACCGAAGATGTGGCTAAACGGTTCGATGCTGCTGGCTGGCATACGCAATCCATCGACGGCCACAATCATGAGGAGATTTCAACGGCTTTCCACGCCGCCGTCAATGTCGAGGACCGGCCATCGCTCATCCTGGCTCGGACCCACATCGGCCATGGAAGCCCAAACAAACAGGACACGGCCGGCGCCCACGGCTCGCCGCTCGGCGACGCCGAGATTAAGCTCGTCAAAGAGGCGATGGGATGGCCGATTGACGAAACATTCACAGTGCCCGACGATGTCGTCGTCGCATTCACGGACGCCATGAATCGCGGCCGCAAGGCATCTGCAGCGTGGGAAGGTCGGCTGGCCGCCGCAGCTCACGAAACCAAGACGCTTTGGCGAGCCATGTACGCTCCGGAGCCACTTGAGATCGCGACCCCCGACTTTGGCGCCAAGATCGCCACCCGCTCGGCTACCGGCAAGATCTTTGACCAGATGGCCCAAAAGCTCCCGGGATTCATCGGCGGTTCGGCTGACCTGGTCGGATCGACCAAGACGCACATTTCGTCGGACGCCTATATGGCGCCACATGCAATGGGAGAGCGGAATATCGCCTTTGGGATCCGCGAACATGCGATGGCCACGCTTGTCAACGGGATGGCCATCCACGGCGGCTTGCAGCCATACGGAGCGACGTTTTTCGTGTTCAGTGATTACATGCGTCCGGCGCTACGTTTATCGGCACTGATGGGCGCACCCAGCGTCTGGAACTTCAGCCATGAGTCGATCTTCCTTGGCGAGGACGGACCAACCCATCAGCCGATTGAGCAGCTTGCTTCGCTGCGAGCGATGCCCAACATGTGGGTGTTCCGGCCGGCCGATGCCGGTGAAACCGTCGAGGCCTGGGAACTGGCTTTGAATCGCACCGATGGTCCGTCGTGCATTCTCACCACCCGCCAGGACCTTCCGGTACTCGACAGATCCGGCATGGAAGGTGCTGTTTCCAAAGGCGGCTACGTCTTGCGTGATGGCAAAGATGTTGTCCTCGTGGCGACTGGCTCAGAGGTGCCGTTGGCGCTGGATGCGGCAGACTTGTTGGCCTCAGCCGGCACTTCCGCCCGGGTAGTCAGCCTCCCCTGCTGGGAGTTGTTCTTCGCCCAGGATGCGTCCTACCGCGAATCAGTCTTGGGAGTCGGTATCCCTCGAGTTTCGATCGAAGCAGCATCAACTTTCGGGTGGGAACGAATCGTGGGCTCTGACGGTTTGATGATCGGGCTGGATCGGTTCGGCGCCTCAGCCCCGGCTGAGGTCCTCGCCGAGCAGTTCGGGTTCACGCCTGAATCCCTCGTGGCAATGGTCAAGAACCTCTCTGACGTGGGTCGTTGATGACCGGCGTCTGGCCGCTCGTTGGCTCAAGACGGGGTCGGAGATGACACAACCTTTTCATGTTCCGTATGTAACCGGGAATGAAATGGCGTACCTGGCCGAAGTCGTCGCGTCCCGTCAGTTCGCCGGAAACGGACCATTTACCAAACGCATCCACAGGTTGCTGGAGGATCGTTACGACATTCCACACGTCCTTTTGACCCACAGTTGTACAGGGGCTCTTGAACTAGCCGCCCTGCTGCTTGGGTTGGGTCCTGGCGACGAGGTTATCGTCCCGTCCTATACATTTTGCTCGACAGCCTCGGCCTTCCTGCGGACGGGAGCGAAGATTGTCTTTTGCGAGATTGATCCTGCGACTATGAATCTCGACATCGAGGACGTTGCGAGGCGGATCACGCCAGCCACCAAAGCGATCGCCCCCGTTCACTATGGCGGGATCGGGGCCGACATGGACGGTCTTATCAGTCTTGTTGCAGGGTCCCCGATCACTCTTGTAGAAGACGCCGCTCAAGGAGTTGAAGCGGCCATCGGAGGTCAATGGCTCGGCACAATCGGAGCCCTGGGAGCTGTCTCGTTTCATGAGACGAAGAACCTCCACTCCGGCCTCGGAGGTGCTCTCTACATCAACGATCCTGAGATGTTCGACAAGGCTGAGGACATCTGGGAACGAGGCACCAATCGGACGAAAATGTTCAAAGGCGTCGTTGACAAGTACGGATGGGTCGAACTGGGGTCCTCGTTCTACCCCTCCGAGCTTCAGGCGGCGTTTCTCCTGTCGCAACTGGAGTCGATAGATCAGAATTCTGCGCAACGGCGCCTGATCTATGAGGCTTACGATCACTTCTTGCGGCCATTGGCCGGCGATGAGACGTTTGCGCTCCCAGTTGTTCAGCCCGATCGAAGAATCAACTTTCATTCATATTTCATCATCGCTTCGACAAGCGATGGGGCCGACGCACTTCGGGAGGACCTCAAGGGCCAAGATGTTCACGCTTACATCGGTTACGTGCCGCTGCATTCATCCGTGATGGGGATGCGATTGGGGTACGTGGCGGATGATCTACCGATCACAGAAGCCTATGCCCCCCGGGTTCTGCGTCTTCCATTTCACAACGACATGACCGCCACTGACGTTGAGATTGTGTGTAAGGCAATCGCTCAACATTTTGCACAGTGAACATGGACGATCTTGAGGTGGGCCCGAAGGCTGAGCGGTACGAATCTGAATTGGCTAGCTACCGGCTTGCCTGTAATGCGATCGCTGGGAACGTGGCTCTGCCATCGGAACGGGTTGAACACCAGTTCGAATGCCTTCAGGATTGGTCGCTGCTACATCCCCTCGAGGACGTCAAATCATGGTTTGACGCGCAGCGGGCCGAATGCGAGATGGTGGTCGAGGATCTACCTCTGAACCAGGCGCGTGGTTGGATCATTGATCCTGAAACGGGCAATGTTGTGCACGAGAGCGGTGAGTTTTTCACGGTCCACGGCATCCGCATCTCTCAGAGCGGGTCCAGGGAGGTTGGTGGTCAAGGATGGGATCAGCCGATCCTCGAACAGGTTGGTTATGACGGCGGTCTCCTCGGCATTCTGCGCAAACGCTTCAGCGGTGTGCCTCATTACCTCATTGAGGCCAAAGCCGAACCAGGCAACTATCAGATCATCCAGATGAGTCCGACGCTTCAAGCGACCTTTTCGAACCTCAAGCGCGCCCACGCCGGTCGTAAACCAAGGTTCGCTGAGTATTTTGAACACCCCGAAGACAATGAGGGCACAGTGCTCTATCGACAGTGGCTCAGCGAGGACGGCGGCAGGCTCCACAACAAGCGGAATATGGGGATGCTGGTCGAGGTCCCTGAAGGCCGATCGATCGACACGCCCGAAGGGTTCATCTGGATGAGTATGTACCAGATTAAGGCTTGTCTGTTGGAAAATGCCTGGGTGAATCCACACATACGCGGCATCATCTCCCACCTGTGAGCGAGTATTGGCGATGACTCGTGTCGGTGTGGCTGTGTGGGGTTTGGGCGAGCACGCTCGCCGCAACATCGTCCCCGCGTTCCGCACCTGCAAAGAAGCACAGTTGGTTGGTGTCCTATCGCGGGACACTGAACTCTCGAGCCAGATCGCACAGCAAGAGGGCGTCCGTTCCTATCCCGACGCCGCCGCCATGTTCGGCGACGGAGCAGTTGACGCCATATACCTTGCTGTCTCGACAGGACTGCACGCCAGGCTCGGTCAAACCGTGCTGGAAGCAAAGCGCCACCTGTGGTGTGAGAAACCCCTTGCTGTAACCGAGAGTGAAAGGGAGGCGTTGCTCGACATGGGCGCTGACTTCGGACTGGCTGTCTACGAGGCGGCAATGTTTGTCCATCATCCTCAATTCCAGCGCCTGCTCCAGTTGGTGCACCAGGAGGAGATCGGGCGACTTGTCAGCGTTACCGCCCGCTTTGGATTCCCGCATCTGGACGCCGGCGGCTTCCGATACAGGAAGCATGGTGGAGGAGCCCTACTTGACGCTGGCTACTACCCCGTTGCGGCGGCACTTGGGCTTATGTCGGGTTTGATCGAGGTTCGTGGAGCCTTCCTCGGCCGGGAAGCAGGATATGACGTCGATACGTTCGGTGCCGCCCTCGTGTCGTCCTCGGAGGGGACCAGTGGATTCCTTGACTGGGGATTTGGCCGTGCCTACCGGAATGAAATCGAACTGGGGGGTACTCACGGGACGATCCTTGTTGAACGAGCTTTCTCGAAGCCAGCGGATTTCGACACCTCCATTCGAATCCGGATCGGTGGCGGTGAGCGAATTGAACAAACGGGCGCAGCCAACCAGTTTTCGACCATGCTCGACGAATTTGCGACAGCGACGGCGGCTGGAAACTGGAACGAGTTGTCTCTCAGAGCGCAGGCCCAATCGGCGATGCTTGGGGCGATTCAGCGGACTGGAAGGTCAGGTCTCCCGAGTTGACTGAACCCAAACGCTCAGCGATCGGCATCAGGGTGAGCGGGGGACTCGGTGAGCTGGTTCGCTTTGGTCTGGTTGGTCTGGTTGGTGTGGTTGTTGGCTTCGGAATCTACGAGGCTGTTTATCGAATGGCGGTCGCGGTTGATTATCGGGAAACTGTCGCTTGGGCGACCAGCTATCTGATAGGAGTATCGATCCAGCACTTCATGCACCGGACGATGGTCTTCAAAGGAGTCACGACGTCGTATTGGGGCAGTTTGGGGCGGACCTACTTGATCTATGGGACAGGTGCAGCATTGGCGGGCTATTTGAACTTCGTTCTAGTCGATTCGACGGCGTGGAATCACCGGATCATATGGTTGGCGACGATGGGGTTTGTGTCGTTGATCAACTACGTAGCACTCAAGGTGTTCGCATACAGCAAGGCAGATTGAGAGCTCATCGACCGGGGTCATTGTGGGGCGATCCCCTCCACACGTGATACCAGAGCTCGACTTTTTCGGTCACGAAACCGGATCGCTCGTACAGCCGTATTGCGCCGGTGTTACGGCCTTGCGTGATCACCCTGGCATGATCGAGGCCTTGTGATGACATCCAGCTAAGCGCACCGGTGACAAGAGTGGTTCCCTTGCCCGAGCCCCGCGACGACTCGGCCATTGCGATCAGTCCTATCCAACCGAACCCATCCGGCTGCATGACACAAGTCACATAACCAATCGGGAGCTGGTTGTCGTGGATAACGAGCACCCGATCGGCGAAGCCTTCCAAGCAGCTTCGTTCGATCCAGATTGCATAGAGGTCGTCACATTGCTCGTCGGGGAAGTGTTCGTCGGCGTAGAAGCGGGTGTCATGGTGGCTAACCGCTGCGATTTTTCGCAGAATCTCGACATCGGCGGGAACGGCAGGTCTGATGGTCGACGGAGGTGTGTCACTGCCGACATCTACGGGTGTTCCGAGCGTTATCCGGACGTCCATGAGCTGACCGCCGATCCTCTCGACTGCGCGAGTGCCAGCGATGTCGCGGCTATCGAGCAGAACATAGGTGCAATCGATTTTTTCCTCACTCATCCACGTCAGCATGCGCTGCATGCTCCGATCGGTAACTTTGAGACCCCGATACCGACCAATCGAGTATCCGAAGAACTCGGAATCCCACGGTAGGACTTCAGCGTTGGATGTCATGTTGCTTCGGCGAGACCTGACGTCTCCAGGGGGGTTGGTGTGCTCGCTGCGCCGCTCTTCGAGTTCGGCTCGGGTTCGTTCGTGTCGTTCTCTACGAGGTACAGCGGACGTTGTTTTGATTCGTCGAAGACTTTTCCGAGGTAGATGCCGACCACACCCAGGTTTATAAAGAGGAGACCAAATAGGAACACCATCGTGACCATGAGCGCAGTCCAACCCTCGACGGAGACGCCGAAAGCCAGTTTCTGGACCGTGAAGGCGATTCCTACCACGAATGAGAGCACGGCCATCAGCATCCCGAGCCGGATCGAGAGATGCAGCGGTCGGTTGGAGTTTCCGATGAGCGCGTCGATTCCGAGACTCGCCTTGTGGAGCCAGGAGTAAGAGGAATCGCCTTCTTCTCGCTCGCTGTGTTCGATCTCTAACGTGGTTCTGGGGAAGCCGATCCAATCAACGGCGAGTGGAAAGAAGGTTGACTGCTCCGGCCGACTCTTGATTGCCTCGACGGCCCGCCGCGAGTAGATGCCAAAATTAGCGATAGCGCTATCGGAGGTTGTTCCGGAGAGAGCGTCAAATAGCCAGTAGAATGCTCTCGAGGACAGCTTATCGCGCAGCGAATCCTGACGTTCGGTTCGGCGGGCCGATACGACATCGAATCCCTCCTGGGCCTTTGTCCACAGCTTCGGGATTTCCTCTGGTTGGTCCTGCAAGTCGCAGTCCATCACCACGATCCACTGACCTTGAACCCGGTCCAGGCCGGCCGTGATCGCTCGGTGCTGTCCGAAGTTGCGCGATAGTTTCACGCCCCGGATTCTGGGATCTTGCTCGGCCAGCTTGACGATCGTCGACCAGGCGCCGTCAGGGCTTGCATCGTCGACGAGGAGCAACTCGTAGTTGGGATGTACGGTCGAGATCGCCGCGTCGATCCGAGCGTGAAGCTGCGGTAACGTCGAGCCACAGCCGTACACGGGCACAACGATTGACAGGGTCGGTGTCGGGAGACTCATCGTGCCGACCGCTCGTCAGGTCCGAGACGGCGCTTATCAGTGGGCCGCTCAGCTATCGAAGTAATCGTCACAAGGTTCTCGTCTAATCGCATCGTCTCTGTCATATGGGCCTCCAGTCCGCCGGCGCCCGAGGGAAGATCCCGGCAGGGAGTACGATAGCCCGGACAGGCTGGTGATCTCATCCCGGCCGATGAGTCGGCCCTTCTAGCGGACCCAGGCAGTTGGGCGAGGCCGAAGCGTTTAGCATGTCGCGGCACGTCGACTCGGAGTCCCATGTCAATCCTCGTAACCGGAGCCGCTGGCTTCATCGGTTCCAATCTCGTCCAGCACCTGCTGAAAAAATGGCCTGACCGCCGAATTGTGTCGTTCGACGCACTGACATATTCAGGAAACCTATTGAATCTTGAGCCTGTCCGTGATCACCCGAATCACACCTTTGTCAAAGGCGACATTTGCGACCGGGAGGGCGTCCGAGCCGTCCTCGTTGACCATGAGATATCAGGTGTCATCCACCTCGCAGCCGAAAGCCACGTCGATCGGTCTATCGTTGATCCAATGGCGTTTGTGCGTACGAACGTGGACGGCACGGTGACCCTGCTGCAAGAAGCCTCGGAAGCGTGGGGTGATAGAGACGACGTCCGCTTTCATCATGTTTCGACTGACGAAGTGTTCGGGTCGCTCGGAGACACTGGTGCGTTTGATGAAACGACGCCCTACTCGCCCAATAGCCCATATTCGGCATCAAAGGCTGCCAGTGACCACTTCGTAAGGGCCTGGCATGAGACCTATGGTTTGCCGGTCGTCTTGACCAACTGCACGAACAACTATGGCCCTTATCAGTTTCCGGAAAAGTTGATCCCAGTGGTGCTCACGAGAGCGATGGCGAAGCGAACCGTGCCCGTTTATGGCCAGGGTAGCAACGTCCGAGATTGGCTCTTTGTCGAGGACCACTGCGATGCGCTTGCTACCGTCTTCGATCGCGGCCAGAACGGCGAGACATACGGCATAGGCGGGGAAGCCGAGGTGAGTAACCTCGAACTCGTGCATGCCATTCTTGATGAGTTCGACCTGGCCACCGGTAACCGCGTCGGAGCGTCCAGGGCTCTGGTCGCTTTTGTCGACGACCGGCCCGGCCATGATCTCAGGTATGCGATGGACATTTCCAAAATACGCGCAGAATTGGGCTGGCATCCAACCGTAACGCTTAAGCAGGGCATTGCCCGGACCGTTCGTTGGTATCTGGACAACGGTGCTTGGCTCGACGCGGTCAGCGGCGGCGAGTATCGCCAATTTGAGGAGCTTTGGTACAGCGATCGAGATGGGGCGGCGACATGAGGCATTACGAGAAACACAAGGGCATTCTGCTCGCAGGCGGACGCGGTACGCGCCTATACCCACTGACGGCGATTACGAGCAAGCAACTCGTGGCCATTTACAACAAGCCAATGATCTACTACTCGCTGACGACCCTGATGTTGGCCGGCATCCGAGAAGTCCTCGTTATATCAACACCCGAGGATCTACCTCGGTTCGAGGCGCTGCTCGGAACCGGTGAACAGTGGGGGATGAGCCTCGAATACGCTGTCCAGGACCAGCCCAGAGGCATCGCCGAAGCGTTGGTGATCGGCGCCGACTTTTCCGGTGAGGATCCATCCATGCTGATGCTGGGCGACAATTTGTTCTACGGTCGTTTCGATTTCCTGCGCCTGGCCATGGAAGGACACGGCGACCATGCGACGGTGTTTGCGTACCAGGTCGGCAATCCAAGCGAGTATGGAGTGGTCGAGTTTGGCGCGGACGGCCACGCCGTCAGTCTTGAGGAAAAGCCCGTGGCTCCAAGATCCCGCTGGGCGGTGCCGGGCATCTATCTCTACCCTCCAGGAGTTGGCGAACGTGTGAAGGCTCAGCAACCGTCGGCACGCGGAGAGTTGGAGATAACCGACCTGAACCGGGCATTTCTCAACGAGGGACGTTTGAAAGTCCAGCCGCTCGGTCGCGGGATCGCGTGGTTCGACACCGGTACACCACGCAGCCTTCTCGAAGCGAGCAACTTCATCGAGGCCGTTGAGCAGCGGCAAGGCTTGATCATTGGATCGCCTGAGGAGGTGGCTTATCGGATGGGATTCATAAATTTGGCGGGTTTCAATCATACGGTGTCGCGGCTCCCTGGCTCGTCGTACAGGGAGTATCTGGAGCGGGTGCCTGATGAGATCGACTCCCTGTCCGGCTTCAGTACGTGATTGACAACGGGTCCGCTGGCCGACCCGCTTTGGTGAGTCCGCTCTGGGCCTGGTTGGTGGCCATGGGTGTCGTCGCTCTGTCCCTAATCCAATTCGGAGGTCTTGAGCGCTTCTTCGAGTGGGACGAAGCAGTCTTTTGGTCCCAATCTGGCGGCTACGCTGGGAATGAGGCTCCGGTGCTTCTCATGGTCGCTAGTCGAGAGTGGGGACCGGCCGCGCTCATTGGCTTCTTCCGCAACTTCGGATTGGGTCTCGTCGGCGTTCGTATCGCGTGGGCCACTATCACCGTCGTTGTCCTTTTTTTGGCGGCGTGGCGTATTGAGCGACATCTCGGTCGATGGGTCGGAGTCACGACGGCAGTGGTGTTTGGGACCTCGTGGTTGTTCTCTGCCTATGCGGCGAGCTTCTATGGGGCTGGCTTAGCATCGGTGTTCGGTCTCCTCATCCTGGCGCTGTACCTCGATCTCAGTACGTTGCCGCCCAGCACGCTTAGAGGCGTACTTCTGGGGCTGGCCACCGTTGGCGCCCTGTGGATGCGTACGTTCGAAACTTCGGTGGTGCTTGTTGTGCTCCTGCTTCACAGCCTCGTCGTTGCGCGCCGCGAAGTATGGTCGATCCGAATCGGTGGAGTGGGTGCAGCTCTGGCCACCGTGACCGCGCTATTTGTGGCTCCATGGTCAGCCGACTCGGTGTCTCGCTTCGGAGGCATTACTGAGAGGCTTGATGCTGCATCTAATCAGGGTTATGCGCTTTCGTTCGACGTTCGAGTTGGGCCGTATCTTGAGTACCTCGCAGGAGGACAACAAGCAAATAGCGCCTTCGCCTCAATACCTGAATGGCCGGGAACTGTAATGACTGTCATTGTCTCGCTGGTGGTCTTGAGCAGTGTCCTATTCCTGTGCCGAGGTGCGTCTCCGAGTGTTCCTGTGTGGCGTCTGGTGGCCACGCTGACGGTGGCTACGCTGTCTTTTTATCTCTTCCTCGCTGAGCAGCTTCGTGATCGCTACCTGCTCTTCGGTTTGGCTTTCCTCTTTTTGGCCTTCGCTGGTCTGCTCGTGACATGGTTCTCGTCCCCGCGCCGTGCACTCTATGGGTCCCTAGCGGTGGTCATTCTGGCTGCTTGGACGTTGTCCCAGTGGGCCGTCGCGGAGCCCTACCAGCAGGCCCGAGTCGTGCCTGGAGAACAATTGGCGAGCTTCGGAGCCCTACTCGACGATGCTGTGGACGAACCGTGCCGTGGGATCGCCCGATATGGTGCAGCGCAGTGGCAGATCGCGACTGGTTGTTCGTTTCGCGCTGCTTCGGATCCCGAAGTGGCGCAGCAGCTAGCGCTCGACCTTGACACAGATGGAGTGACCGTGATTGTGGTTTGGCCGGAAAGCCTTTCGGATTCGATGACGTTTGGTGACGAATGGCAAACTGTGCAAATGATGCGCACCGATACCCGCGCCGATCTGGTGTTTGTTGGTGGAGAGCGCCTCACATCGGCCGAAATTGACGCTCTGGAAGAGGACCTTTCGCGAGAGCCCTGAGAACGTCGTTGCTGGCCGCACATGACCGGCGAAGCAGAGCTGTCAGGATCGTTTGTTTCTCAAGTTGTGGGAGTGCTTCTTGCCTTGGCCGCCGAGAGCACTTGCCTTTGTCGTCACCCGCAGGCGTCCGGGCTCAGTCGCATCCGATTGACTCTGCGACGAATTGCCACGCGTGCTTTGGGTATCCCGGAATATCCATCGGACAGGGGACAGCGGCAATTCCGTAATGCTCAAACAGAAAGCGCGTCATTCGCTCTTCTGAACCCGGACGGTATGTGAGGTAGATGACGTTCTCCTTGTCGAATAAGGCTTCTGGAGCACGTTCAACTCCCAGTTGTCGACTGCGTTCCCACCAGACTGGCGAGAAGGTCTGCCACCCTGATGATTGATATGGGAGGGCATCCCAGATGTCTGATCGCGACAATGGATCGACAGCCCAGGTTTGGATCGCGTTAGCTTCCCCGATGAGCACAATGTCATCGTCGAGCGTCGAGAACGGTTCGACGATCTGTGCGACATATACGTCGAGGGGTACGGTCGATGTGACATTGACTGCTCGATTCGAGATTTGCCAATAGCCAGCCGGGATTAGTGCGAGAAGCAGAACAAAGCCCGTAATGCGGGTCCAGCGGGACAGGGCTGATGATCGCCATGACATGACAACGAGTAGCAGTGCGGCTAACAGGCCGACTGTCGCCATACCGTCGAACACACGCCATTGGAACCTCCATAGGCCAACAGCCAAACTTGTGGCACTAGTCCAAATCACCATGAACAGGCCGAGGAAACGCCACGCCAACCATGGCTGCCCCTTGTGCCGGCCGGGCATCACGGCGGCCACCAGGATGATCGCACACAGGAGGATCCAGAATCTCCCGTTGGAGATAAGTGGAGTCAAGTGTGGTCGGCGGACTGCCGTCGAAGTGGCAGCGGCAAACGCGGAACTGCTTGTGGCCCCATGAATGGAAGAATCGAAGAACGCGTAGTCCCGGTACACCGCAATGTCGTTCTCCGTCCAGCCTGCCGCTGCGAGGCCAGCTCTCGGGTCTACCTGAAAGTAGTCCACAATCTCCGAACGGGCCTCCGTGAACCTCATGAACTCGCTCCATTCTGAGCCGGAGTAGGCTGCCGCGTCTATTCCCGAGAGCATCGTGAGGGCGAGTCCAGCCGACGCAAAGAAGATCAGTGATAGCCGCCAATTTTTGACTGCAGCTGCGACAGCGATGGGAGCCATCACCAAAGCTGCAGCACCGAACCCTTCCGAGCGGAGGGCTAGCGATGCGATGGCCGAGACAATGGCCCAGGCGAGCAGGAAGCGGGCACCGGTAGTCGACTTGGTCCTCGCCGCAGCGAAGAGCAATAGAAAGGAAATCCCACCGACCACTATCGAAGTGGTGGTGAAAGTAAGCCGGAATAGCAGCGGTGCAGTTGCGGCTAGAAGTGTCGCCATCGGTAGAACCTGCATTTTCCATTCCGGGAGGATGTCGGCAATAGCCAAAGCTCCTCCGGCAAGTCCGATGGCGAGGATTGTCCAGACGACGACTCCGTACCAACCAACAGACGGGAACAAGGAAGATAGGCCCGCCATCAAGCTGCCGAGAGCGGTAGAGATAAAGATGCCGTGAGGGTCCGGAACTCCCGACATCGTACCGTTCACAATCGCGGCGATGGTGGCGTCGTCCGAACCCAGATAGATGCGATTAGGGAAAGCTCCAATGACCGACCACGTCAAAGCAATTGCGCCAGCCGGCAGCCACCATCTCCTCGACGCAATGGGGACGCTTCCGGGCGTCAATCGGTAGCGATTTGTGATCCAGGCTCTCAATCGGCGGTCAGAGTTGCGGCGATACGTTGCCCGGCCATTCCATCCCAAAGAGGAGGGATTCGGCCGGTCGACGATGCTCGTTCAACTACTGCTTGCTCGATCGAATCGGGATCGGAGCCGACCAGGGTGTTTGTTCCCGCTGTCACCGTGATTGGTCGCTCCGTGTTCTCCCGGAGGGTGACGCATGGTATTCCGAGCACGGTGGTTTCCTCCTGAATGCCCCCGGAGTCCGTCAGCACCACAGCAGAATCGGAGACCAACGCCATGAAATCGAGGTAGCCGAGTGGATCAAGCATGGTGACATATTCGCCAAGGCCCAAGGCAGTGAGGCGCTCGCGACCTCGTGGGTGAATGGGGGCAATGAGCGGCAGGTGGCGTGATGCACGCCGCAGCCCCTCGATTATCCGTGTGGCTATTGCGGGGTCGTCGACGTTCGCCGGTCTGTGCAAGGTGACGACTCCGTATTCACCGGTCAGCTGTAGGCGCTTGCGCATTCCTTCTATGTCGAGTGTGCCTCGGAACCGGAGCAGGGTGTCGATCATCGGGTTCCCAACGAAGTGCATTCCCCGGTCCGCGATTCCCTCGCGAGCAAGGTGCGACATGCCTTCGGGGCTAGTGACGAAGTGGAGATCCGACAAAGCGTCGGTGACGACACGATTGACTTCCTCGGGCATCGATCGGTCGAAGCTTCGTAATCCAGCTTCGACGTGGGCAATCGGAATCTGTAATTTGGCTGCCGAAATCGCCGCGGCGATGGTGGAATTGATATCGCCATAGACCACCACTCGGGCTGGTTCCGTTTCGATGAACAAGTCCTCTAAAGCGGTGAGTAGGGCGGCGGTCTGTGCGCCATGACTTCCAGACCCCACGCCAAGGTTTCTCTCCGGTTCGGGCATTTGGAGTTCGTCGAAGAAGACCTCGGACATGGCCCGGTCGTAGTGCTGCCCGGTATGGACGAGCATGGGGCGTTCTCCCAGTTCAGTGAGGGCGGTAATCACCGGTGCCGCCTTCATGAAGTTGGGGCGCGCTCCGACGACATGGATGCTTCTGGGAGTCACGGTATGATCTTAGTACCGGCATTGCAGCGTCGATAACATCACGGTCCGGTACAAGACAGGAGAACCGGTGACCGAGACATCAGATCCGACCGTCGAAGCCGCCCAAGGGGCATTCGATAACGGGCATTTCGAGGAGGCCGTGGCGATCGCGATAGCGCTTGATGCCGCTGGGAGAAGTTCGCGAAGGAGCCTTACGGTCGCCAAGGACTCGTTCCTGAAAATGGGTGAACTGCATCAGGCTCTTGGCGCGCTAAACGTGCTCCGTGAGCACCCCGACCCGCGACTCGATGCTGCGGCCCGGCGTCTCTTGGGCCGAATTATCGAAACAGACCCTGACTGGATTCCTCCGATCCATCATGCTCCGTTGGACGGGGCCGTCGACCGTCGCGGACAGGCCAAGGTATTTCACTTCTTGAAGGAGTCTGTTCCCTATGCGGAGACCGGTTTTACGCTGCGAAGCCGCATGACGCTCCGCGCCCAGCAACTCGCCGGATTCACACCAGAAGTCGTCACGTCGCTCGGCTTTCCCAGCAACAAAGGTGTGGTGGGTGCCCCGGATCATGAGACCATCGACGGGGTTGTACACCACCGCTTTGACCCGCCCGACGTTGATGCCAAGACGGTGCCTTTCGATGTCGGCCTCACGATGAATGTGAATTGGGCGGTACCGATCGCCGATCAGTTCGTTCCAAACATCGTGCAGGCGGGAACTGGCTATCGAGGCTTTGAGACCGCGCTCATGGGAATCGCCATTGCGGATCGTCATGATGTCCCTTTTGTGTACGAGGTACGGGGGTTTCAGGAGCAAACCTGGACATCCAACATTCCCCGAAGCGAGAAGGGCGAGTACTACCGCCGCCGCATCCGTCAGGAAGACCGGTGTATGCGCCGGGCGGACCTGGTGATCACGATCGGCGAGGCAATGGCTGAGGAGATCGTTGCTCGGGGCATTCCCGCAGAAAAGGTCGGGGTGGTGCCCAATGCCGTCGACGTCGGCAGGTTCAGCCCGCGTGAAAAGTCTGTGGATCTGATAGCAAAGTATGGCCTCGCGAACCGGTTCACCATTGGGTACATATCCAACCTTGGAGCGCGCGAGGGTATCGACGACTTGATTCGGGCAGTTGGTGTTCTTCGCTCAAAAGGGACTGAGGTGGCGTGCCTCATCGCTGGCGACGGACCGGAACGGCAACGCCTGGACGCACTCGTCGAGGACCTGGAACTTCAAGACCGTGTCGTACTTACAGGGCATATCCCCAACGACCAGATTGAAGATCATTATGCACTGATCGATCTATTTGTTGTCCCCAGGATTGATGATCGAGCGTCCCGACTCGTGACCCCGCTTAAACCGTTGGAGGCGATGGCCATGAGGCTCCCGGTAATCTCTTCCGACTTGCCCGCACTCAGGGAACTGGTCTCTCCTGGTGATCGCGGCATGGTGTTCCGTCCCTCGGACCCGGTATCCATGGCATCGGTTATTGAGGGGCTGGTCAACGATCCGGGGGAGCGAGATCGCCTGGCTACCGCCGGAAGTGCGTGGGTCGGGGAGCACCGAACTGTGGAGTCAAACGCCCGTCGATACGAGGCTCTGCTCCGACCGTTAATGCTGTGAAATGGCCTAGACGACGACCTCATCAACGTTCATGCCCCGACACACAATTTCGCTGTTAGTCAGCATTTTCATGTCGCTTATCGGGAAGGTATTCCCGCCGCCGTCTTGGCCTCGGACGTAGAGATAGTTCCACCTATCGGCAGCGAAGACACGGGCGCCATGCTGGCCCAAAGCCCTAAGGAACACACTGCCTGACCCATACGGCATAGCGGGAAACTGTTCGAGGTCGAGCACGCTCCGGCGCATGAGCAGTGTGCTGATCGCCACCACGTCCGTGAAACGGTTCTCATACTTCTTAAAGCGGTATATGAGGGAGTCGATACCTTCGAGGTAGACGTAGTGAGCCCACTTGCCGGCGACCTCTGCACCACTGAAGTCGAGTGCTGAGTAGAGATCCCAGAAATACTCAGGCCCGTAAAAGTCGTCGTCGTCGATTTTGGCAATGATCTCGGACTCGGTGCCGGCGAATCCGATGTTGAAGACGTCTCCGAGAACTGTCGACTCAGCGACGTATGCGACATCAGCCAGGTTCACCCCGAACTTGGCAGCGGCTCCTGCAACCCTCGCCTTGTCGAACTCGACACCATGAGCGACCAGAAATAGGCGGAGATTTGGGTAGGTTTGACGACCGAGGTTTGCCATGACTTCTTCAAGCCGCTCTGGTCGCTTGGTGGCCACCATGACGTCGATTTGGGGCCACTCGCTCGGCGGCTCCGATTTGGCGAACGCCTGCCTGACATCCTGAGATACTGCATGATGACGAAAGAGTTCTCGTCGCTGCGGATGAAACATACGGGCACCAAGCACCTCGGAGCGAACGAGGGCACTAGCCAATGCGTTTCGTTCATCGTCCGTTTGACCAGCGACGCCAAAGGGAAGGTCTGTCTCCTGGACGATCAATGGAGTTCCCGAAGCCACAATCAGTGCTGCGTCTCTAGCCGTGGTTCCCGCAGTGGCGGTTAGCACCCGATATTTTTTGGCAATCCGTTGCAGCTCCGGCCGGGATAGCCCGGAGGATTCGCCAATCCGCATCTCCGAAAAATCGACGCTGGCCGCCCGTAGGTTGGGGGAGCTGCTGCCGATCGGGTTGTGTAGGGCCGGCTGGATCAGACCTCGGGCTCTGATCGTGTCGGTCGAGTCTGTGGCTTCATGGGATGCAACGACCTTGTCGAAACCCTCGGCAATTTCTGCCTCGGCACCTTTGGTCGACCAGAGGATCGTTCGAATGTTTTGGGTTCGGCAAACAGAAAGCAATGAGGCGAGCGCGTCGGTCGGCCACCCGACGAGAGCAGCTGGCTCCGCCATGAGAGCCTGGGGAGCAATCTGAGTCATCTCAGTGGCCCAGGTATCGGGGTAGAGGTCAAACAATTGAACTTCGAATCTCAGGAGTTCGGATGTCCCTGGACTCAGGATCGCCGCCACAGGAACGTCGAGTTTCGGGGCCCGAGAGTCCAAGAGTGCCGAGGGCTGTCCAGCTGGCGAGCCAGGCTTATCGTTGTCGGAACTAGCTGCATTGAGAGCCCGAGGTGGGCGGGGTAGTGCCGGGGTCCGCGAGCGGGCCAACCGCATAACGTTGACGGGCAGCGCCAGGAGTTTGCTCGGATGTCGGCGGGCTTCGCCGAGTAAACCTCCGAGATGCCACCATCGACGGCTCCGCATGGACGCCAGTTTCCAGTCACTGATTCGCTTCTGATATTCCAGCTTGTCGGCTCGCTTGGCCAACGAATCGGACCTCTTACGAAGCACGGCATTGTTTCGAGCGACGCGGTCGGCTCGCTGATTGGCTGTATGAAGTTCCTTTGCCAGCGATTCGACCATCTGGTCTGCCTGCGTGGCTCTTTGCAAAGCGGCTTTCGTTTCCGCCTTTGATTGTTGGACTTCAGCCTTGGACGCTTGCCAAGCGACTCTCACCTTTCCATAACGCGCTTCCGAGGCGGAAGCAGACTTTGAGAGCTCGCCTTCCAATCGGTTGGCGCGGATCCGGGTAGCAGCCAATTCCTCCTGGATACCCCGCACCGTTAGGAACGCCTCGTCGATGAGGCTGTCATTGGTGTGAGAAGGGGTGTCCGCTCCGAGCTCGCCGACTATCCGGAAGTAACGATCCGTAATCCCCGCTTCGATGACTCCAAAGCGCGCAGAGATCAGGTCAAGAACATCATCCGGAAAAAAGGTTTGTTTATGGTCATGGTGGTGAAGAACCCCGAAAGGGGTGGTGATGACGATCCTTCCTCCAGGTTTCAGAACGCGACTAGCCTCATCAAGTACTCGTCCTGGAACGGCAAGATGCTCGATCACTTCGCCCAGTAGAACGGTATCGAAACTGTCGTCTTCAAACGGCAGCTCAGACCCTTCAGCCACCATGAACTCGACGCGTCGCTGGGTGCCTTCAGCCTCGTTGGCCAGGTCTGCAGTCGCGTATTCGATGCGATCTGGTTGAATATCGACGCCAGTAACGGTGAACCCTTCGCGGCCCAAGAGAATGGCTGCGATGCCCTGGCTCGTGCCTATATCGAGCACTTTGTCGCCGATGGCGCTCGAACACATCCAGTTGATTCTTCGACGGGCCCGGTCTTGGGCTGGTTCGGCCCAAATCTCGCCCCGATAGACCTCGGAAATTCTGTCGTCGTTCATAGTCCCAGACCTCTTCGTTGCGCGTTCTCAACCTGAACTGGCAGCCTCATTGTCAGTTCTCGGTCCCAAGCCCTGCCGGCAGACAGCGACCGGAGAACCTCGTCGGGCAACAGTATGTCACAAGGGGCCGTGTAGCTGCTCGAGTCGCAGGCACTCATCGACAACTATTTGGATGCCGCTTTTTGGTAGGCCTCCACGACCTCCTCGGCCGGACCGATTTGCTTGACCCGCCCGTGCTCAAGCCACAGGGCTCGATCGCAGAACTGCGCGACACTGGCCAAGCTGTGCGAGACGAACACGATGGTCCCTGACCGGTCCAACAGATCACGCATGGCCTGCATGCTCTTACCTCGGAACGACTCGTCGCCCACGGACAAGATCTCATCGAGGAGCAGAATTTCGGGTTCGAGCGCCATCCCTACTGAGAATGCCAGCCGCGAAAACATCCCGGTGGAGTAGGTCTTTACGGGCCGTTCAATCGCCTCCTCGAGGCCGGCGTAGGTGACAATGTCATCAAAGCGACTTTCGATGTCTGCCTTGCGCATCCCGCCCGCAAGACCCCCGAGGTACACATTCCTCCGACCGGACAGCTCAGGATTGAAGCCGACCCCTAGCTGGAGAAGCGTTGAGGTTGTGCCGTTCGTCACGGCCTTGCCGTCGTCGGGTCTCAGGGTGCCTGCCAATACACGCAAGAGAGTGCTCTTTCCAGCTCCATTACGACCGATAACACCGAATGCTTCGCCAGGTGTCACGGAGAAAGAGACGTCAGTAAGCGCGTTGACTTCGGTGGTCTCCCGGTGCCTGAGTCGGGCCAGGCTTCTCCGGACTGTGGGTTTGCGGTCAACGTAGGGGCGGAAGCGGACGCTGACGTTGTCGACAAGGATCGCAGGGCGGCTCATAGATGCCTCACGATCCGGCTCTCATACTTAATGAAGGTCCCTATGCCGAAGAGCCCGACACCAAGTGCGATCAAAGCCGAGGTAGCGAGCAGGCCTGGTTCGAGAGGGTCGCCCAGCAGCGCCGCCCGATAGACCCCGACAATGCTCCACATGGGGTTCAAGAGCATCACCCGCTGGATCGGCTCCGACATTCTGTCCATGAATTCGATCGGCCAGATGATGGGGCTCAGGTACAGCCAGAGTCGGTTGATGTAGGGGAGGATGTTGTTGATATCCCGAAACGGCACAGCCAGCCGAGCCGTGAGCGCGCTTAGTCCGAGGTTGAAGAAGAGATGGATTGGAATTATGAGAAGGATCAGGAGGAAATGGATGTTCAGATCCGCTGAACCACTCGGAATCGCGACGGCGTAGAGAACGACCAGTGATGCCAGGAACCCGACCCCGGCTTCGATGAGGTTGGCGATCGGCAAGATCAAA
Organism: Acidimicrobiia bacterium; assembly: GCA_024637275.1. GTDB lineage: Bacteria > Actinomycetota > Acidimicrobiia > Spongiisociales > JAENVV01 > JAENVV01. Next base: position 1,782 of record JAGXFS010000155.1, on the reverse strand, counting down.
CGGGGAAACTTGATGTTGGCGAGAAGCCGTGAGTTTTGAAGGATGCTGTTGGCTCCGCCGGTCATGGCCTGGCTCGTAAAATGGAAAACAAACATTCCGGACAGGAGATAACTCAGGTCTCTGCTGGATTCGAAAATGACGCCAAAGACGAGGTAGTACACGAGGCCCAGCAGCAGAGGGTTGATCACCCACCAGAGAAGCCCCAATGCCGTGGAGGCGTTTCGTGCCTTCAGGTTGCCCATCGCCAGATACCAGGCGAATTCGCGGCGACTCCACAGACTACGGAAGTAGGTGCTGGTCCGCGCCAGGCGTGAACGGCTTTGAGTGAGGAGGGCAGACATTGCGACAGCATTGTAGGAGGTGCCGCCCGAACGCGAAATCGACGTGCCGATCGTTTCGGTGGGTATTCAGCCCCGGACTGCTCGCAGCACGTCATCGACCCGGTCGGAATACGTTTGGCCGTCGGTGATCCAGGCTGGCCCCCGCTCGGCTGCAATCTCAAGTACCGACGGATCAGTCAGGCCTTGATCGATGAGGTCGCGGGATTCGTCCGTTGTCGAGGCGACCTGGACCAATCCGTGAGGGACGTAGGCGCCGAGGGCGGCGGAAGGTCCGCTCACCACATATGCCCCGCACGCCAGGAGCTCGAAGATCAGCCTCGAGCACATGGTCGTGCTGGCAGTCACGCTGTTGACGTTTAGGGCCACCTTGTAGCGGCGATACATCTCGACCGTTTCGAGATACGTAAGGCGCGCTCGAATGTGTGGCTGATACTTGTCTGGCCAGGCGAACCGACTGTCGGTGTCTCCAAACCGGTCAAAGATGTCGAGATCGAAAGCGAGAGCAGGCGCGATGATCAGCTCCATCTGAGCGCGGCGGTCGGGGAGTTTCGCGGCGTAATAGCCGCCTGCGAAGGCCACGCCCTCTGTTCGGTCGCTGAGCGAGCCAGGCGGGTAGTGGAGGCCGGCTTGGGCTGCGAATGGGAGAAGGCCGACCGGTGTCCCTGGAACATGACGTTCATACCGTTCGAGGCTGTCGAGGTCCACGGTGAATATAAAGTCGAATAGCCGGGCCGACTCAATGAAAATCTCGAAGTTGCTGGGATCTTCCTTATTCCAGAAGACGGTTGGAATGCTGTGTCTGTTACACCACCCAACGACCTCCTGGACGGCCTCAGAGCTACTGCCGAAGCGGGCAAGTTCTCCGGCCCAGGTAGCGCCGGCTCCACTAAATGCGCTTTCGACAAAGAGCATCTCGGGCTGATGCGCTTCCAGATCTGACAGCCAATTCTCTCGGCTCAGGTTAACCATGGACCATTCCGGCCCGAAGGTCTGTTCAGTGAACTCGTCGACGATCGCCGCCACCCGGACTGATCGCCTTGGCAGAGCCGTCTCAGCTTCTTCAGGGGTGGCGACATCCGGGCGTTTGAGAACCGCTGACTCCTGTTCGGACTTTCGGAAACGTGATCGTCTCCCGCTTCGAGCGGCTTCCAGCTTGGTCCGGAGCGTTTCCCGGTCTGCTTCGAGCTTGCGGATACGGGTGCGTTGTGCGGCGTTCTTCGCCGAGAGTGCGTCAATGTGACTTTGCAGCTGGGCCAGGTATTCGGCCGCACGCTCGGTGGACATGTCCGAGAGGGGATCACTCATGGTCGAACAGTGTAGGAACGGAATCGGGCGCGGACCGGACTTCGCCTAGGTCAAGCCTCGTGTCTATTGTGCCGATGGGTATTTATGGACGGACGAACCAAACGACCGCACGCGCTGGTCGGCCTGTTTCTTGTCG
>JAGXFS010000154.1 GCA_024637275.1 Acidimicrobiia bacterium | reverse complement strand
GTATCGGCGAGCTCCACCGTCGACAAATCGGAATTTACGACGCTCACCAGTTGGCGCTGATCACTGTTTATCGCAAGGCGCCCAGGCAACGATTCGAGCTCGGCGGTCGACAGCGGAATCGGAGGGACTGGTTGCGCACCGTCGTCAGGTGGTGGGGTTGTCGACGAGGTCGTGGCGCCAGGTGATGTGGTTGTCGTCTGGGCGTCCGCAAACGTCGTGGTCGTTTCATCGACCGACGAAGGAGAGCAAGCCGACAGAGCCATTATTGCGCCGATGGCCACGACGAACGGACCGCGCGAGAGTGGTAACGGAGACACGCCGTTGACTGTACCCGCTAGACATTTTTAGGAATATCGCAATGCAGTCTCCCGGGACGGACGTCGACGGCCTCGGAGCGGCGGTGATCGGGACGCAGGAAAAACTCGATGGCAAAGTTTACAGCGCGGCGGCTGATGGTAGGAGTACGCTTCGAAATGACGGGAGGCGAGGATGACGCAACCCATAGAACTGATTTTGCTACGTCAATGGTCCACGTATCAGGCGATTCCTGTTTGGATCATGGACGCCGAAGGCAACCTGCTGTTCTACAACGAAGCAGCTGAGGCAGTCCTCGGTCTGCGATATGTCGAGGCCGGAATGATCCATGCCAGCGACCTGGCGGAACTCTTCCAGACAACGGCGCTCGACGGTTCAGCGGTGCCGACCGAGGAGCTTCCCGTTGTCATCGCTCTCACACAGCGAATCCCCGCCCATGGCCAACTTCGTATCAAAACCGCCGATGGTGCCGGGCGCCATCTCCACATCACCGCCTTCCCCGTCGAAGGCCTGAGCGACCGCCGCCTCGGGGCCGTGGCGATGTTCTGGGAAGAACCAATCCCGTGAGAATCGAGCTGTCGGGAACCCGGGGGTCGCTAGCCGCCGCCGGACCCGGAACGGTGGGATACGGCGGCGACACGGCGTCGATCCTCGTGACCGCCGAAGGTCGGTATATCGTGCTGGACGCCGGGTCGGGAATTCGCCGTCTCGGCGAAACCGTGACCGGCCAGGACCGGGTCGATGTCCTCCTGACACACCTCCACATGGACCACATCCAAGGCTTGGGGTTTTTTGCGCCGATGTTCGACCCATCCATCGAAGTCCACGTTTGGGGACCGCGGTCACCTAACTACAGCCTCGAGCAGCTACTGAGCCGATACCTATCTCCGCCACTCTTCCCCGTCCACGTCCGTGAACTCTCGTCGGTGGTGCTCCATGACACCGACCCGGGATCATTCGAACTGGGTCCCGTGACGGTCACGACCGATTACGTCTGTCACCCAGGCGCCACTTTGGGTTATCGACTTTCGCTGAACGGGACGTCAATGGCGTACCTGCCCGACCACGAACCTGCCCTCGGCGTTGAGCACTTCCCGGAACTGTCGGAGTGGACGTCGGGATTCGACCTGATGGCCGGAGTAGACGTACTCATCCATGACGCCCAGTACACCGACGACGAATACGCGGAACGTCAGGGATGGGGTCACAGCACGTTCGACCAGGCGCTCGATGTTGCCGAACTGTGCAAAGTCGGGTCGCTGGTGACGTTTCATCATGATCCGGGTCACGATGACCAGATGCTCGACGAAATTGCCGACGCCATCGCTAGCCATCCGCTGCCTTTTGAGTTCATCCCCGGACGAGCCGGAACGGTGATCGAGGTCTAGCCAACGATTGTGGCCCCGGCATGCCGGGGCCACAACTACCTGTCATTGGGTCCGTAGTTACGAACTGGTGGGTTTCACCGTTTCGGCTACATCGCGAATACCGAAGCCGAGCAGGATGAAGATCACTCCCATGCCCATAGCCTGTGCCGCCACGCCGAACGCCAGTACGGACGTGAACAGGGACGCTTGCAGGAAGGACGCGTTCATCGCCGTTGCTCGCAACGGATCCTCACGGTCCATTTCGGCGTAACGCAGACCACCTGTCGAGTCCAAAGCGTGCTTATCGATGACCTTGGCCTGGCAGTAGGCCGAGAACGGTCCATCCACATCGTTGCCGGGCAAGCACGCGTCGTCGGCGGTCGTGATGTTTTGTTCGCCGAGCGTGTTGCTTACGACGAGATAGGTGGCGGCGCCACCTACCAGAAGCAGTAAGCCCAAGACAATGGCGCCAGTCGCTGCGAGTTTTCGCATGTTTCTCTCCTCTATTGCGTTACCAAACGGAAGTTAGACACCCAATATCGACGGCGGAACTGTCCGTTTGACAACTTGATTCCGCGGGGAAGTCCTAACCTCTGGAGTCTACTCAGCGGAACGTGCAGACGAAGCCGGCCCAGTAGGCAACCACCACGGCCGACTCTGAGGCATCCGAGAGAAGTCCTCCGATGCCTTGCCCATCGACGTCGGTATTGAACTCGGTGCCCAAGGTCGATTCGAAAATCGTTATGTTCCAGCCAGCCTGTACGTCGGTGAGAGTCGAACCGACGCCGACCCCCATCATGTCGGTCACGGTCGATCCGGGATTCAGGCTCCAGGCCATAAGACCGTCAGCGTCGAATTCCAGCTGGATATCATTCCAGGCTCCGACGGCAACCTGACCGTTCGGGCACTCAACGTTGCCGGGGTTGACGACCCCTGCCTCGCCAAGCGTGGCGTCGACCGCCACAACAACGTCGTCTTGTGGAGTCCCGAACGGAAGCGGCGTCGTAGAACCAGTGGCCGAATCGACCAACATCAGACCATCGGGTGCAACAGCGAGCACCACCGCGGGAACCGGTGCCGTGGTGGTCGTCGAAGCTTCCGGTGCCGTGGTGGTCGTTGTCTCGGGCGCCGCGACGGTCGTCGTCGTTTCGGCAGCGGAGGACGTCGTGGACGGGGCGGTTGTCGGGGAGGCCAACGGCGCATCACCCTGACCACACGCAGCCAAACCGATCGCAAGCACGGAAACAACGGCGACGGCGCGAAGGTGGCCCATAACGGGGGCGAAGGTGTGATTACTCATGTGGATTCCTTTTGAAGGTATTGACCTCTGGCGGAACGGAACGATACAGAGATACTGGGCCTATCCGAGCAACCGAAGCATGCGACTGCGAGGGTCCGGGCGCCTAGATGCGGCGGCCGGAGATTTCGTTGGGGATGATCCGCACCCAGTTGTTGCGGGCCACGGTATCCGCCCACGGGCGCAGGCCGAGTTCTTTGAGTTCGGTGATCTCGGCGGGATCCTCGACATCTTGGGCGGTGCCGCCAACAATCACAGACCAGCCAGACTGGTCGCTGGCATCCCACTCATCGATCTCGAAACCGACAGACGCGGCGTTACGCGCCGCATCGAGCTTTTCCCCGGTGGTTGTGCGGAACACGATGTGACCCCTATGCATTCGGTAGGTGACCGGCAAGATCAGGGGTTCACCCGTCGAGATGAAGGCGATTCGGCCAATCTGCTGGGTATCGAGCAGCTGGCGACATTCATCGAGGCTGAGGACTTCGAGCCCGCTGTGATCGGTGGGAGGGCCGGATGATGAGGTGTCCATGGATCTCTCTCGTTGTCGGAAACCTAATCCTATCCGTTGTCGCGGACAGTCTGGCTCCAGCGGTCACACGCTTAGGGCAAACTCCGACCTTCGGCCCTGGCAGTACTCGAAGTTCAGCGAGGAGACTATGAAGGCACCGACACCCGTAACCGACGGGAGACAACTGTCTGGTTCCAGGAACAGAACTGAAGCGAGAGGAGGCAGGATCATGACCACGACCGAGGTACGGCCGAGACCTGATGTCAAGTCACGTCCGACGCGGGCCGGCCGGCGGTTCGGGTACCTCGTCGCGATAGCCGTGAACTTTGGATTGATCGCGGTCGTCAACAACATCCTGGACTGGGATGTCGTGCCATTCCTCACAGCGGACTTCTCCCGCCTGGTCGGCTTCATCAGCATATCGCTCGGCCTGACGATCGCCGCAAACGTCGCCTATCTGGCATACGATCCAGCCTGGTTCAAGTCACTTACCCAAATCGGACTACTCCTGGTGAGTCTGGCGGTGACGATCCGGATCTATCAGGTTTTCCCGTTCGATTTTTCGACCTACAGCATCGCGTGGTCTCAGATGACCCGGTGGATCCTGATCATCGCCATGGCCGGTACCTGCATCGGCATGCTTGTCGAAGCTGGCAAACTCCTCCGAGCCGTGCTCAAAGGTCAGCAGCCCACAGCCATGTGACCGCCCGGACACGCACGGGGCCAGGCTCCCCCTGAACCTGGTCCCGCCGGTTGACTACGCTCCGACCAGCTTGCCGCCGATGGCAAAGTTGCCCGCCGGCACTTCTTCGTAGACGACCCAGGTCTTGTCCCGGAACTGCTCGCCTTCGACGTCGACCATCGCTTCGGTGACGTTGGTGATCATGGCTTGTTTCTGGTCGTCGGTGAACACATCCTGGGGTGCTGTGATAGTGACGAATGGCATCGTGGCTCCTTACGCAGGCCGGGCCATCGAGCGGGCTTGCTCGTCGGACAGTTCCATGTCGTGGGTGGTTTTGGCGTGGGTTTGTGCCTTGGCGATCACCGTTGTGGCGTCTTCGCCGTCGATGATGGCTCCGCAGGGACATTCGATTACTTGGGCTCCGTCGGCCATTCTCGGTCTCCTTCTCCTCGACCTACGGATACAGTACAAACCAGGCATTGGTATACGGTTGGAGAAAGATTGGATCTGCGAGTCTTCATCATTGGCCGGGTCATGCTCGAGACTTCGGAGCAGGTTGTGGAAGCGAGCGCTCTTCCCGGCCGCCAAGGGCGGCTGGCCTTTGTCTATCTGGCCACGGCCCCTCGTCGGGTTTCTCGTGATGAGCTCGCGGAGGCCCTCTGGTCGGAATTACCGCCTGCCTGGGAAAGTGCGTTGGCTTCGATCATGTCGAAGCTCCGCAAGACCCTCGTGTCCGTTGGACTGAGCGGGACCGTCCTCGACGGGAGTGACGCCAGCTACGAGCTGCGCTTCCCGAGCGGAACCTGGGTGGATATGCGCGAGGCTATCAACGCTCTTGATCGGGCGGAGGGTTCGCTGGCCGCCGGCAACCCGCATGCTGCCTGGTCGGATGCGACTGTTGCATCGAGCATTTTTCGAAGGCGTTTTCTCAGCGGCGAGTCGGGCGACTGGGTGGAACGGGTTCGTCGTGATCTGCACGAATACGAGATCCGCACCTTTGACGTCCTCAGTCGGGTTTGGCTGGAACTCGCCAATCCCGGCGCGGCCCTCCAAGCCGCTCGCCGGGTCGTCGACCTGGCGCCGTATCGAGAGTCAGCTCACACCCGGATTATGGAATGTCACCTGGCGGCCGGCAATCGAGCCGAAGCCATCCACACATTCGACAACCTGCGAACCATGCTCGCCGACTCCCTAGGCATCAGCCCCAGCGCCGCCGCCGAGACCTTGTATGAAGCGGCATTGCGCTAGACGGCCACAGCCTCAACACTCGACGGCGGTTCGCAGCGCCAGACATAGTTCATCCATGCGATGACCAGGTAGCGCAGCGAGACGGGAGACGAGACGGGACTTGGGCATCCCCCCGATGTTGTCCATCGACGCCACACACTGTTTAGGCATCCCGTCAGACTCACCGAGCGCCAACTCCGACGGAATCGACCTGATGGTCGTGGTGATCGGGGGACACAGCAGATTGTGTAGGACCGGGATCGCCGCGTCGCGGGTCAGGACGAGGAACGGTCTCCGGCCCACTGGACAGCCTTCGACGCCAGGTCTCCGTTGAACCAATAGACCCAGATGTCGCAGACAAAGTCGACCATATCCTCGACTCGATTGTGTTCCAGACTCCACGCCATCACTTCCGCAAGGTTGGCGCGATCGGCTGCCGTAGCGCGATGCGAATCCCACAGCCGACTGGACCCTTCAATGTCCGTAAACATCAGAGTCAGCGTGCCCGAGGGAAGCGGTCCGTCCATGCGCCACCGGATTCTATGCGCGCCTTTTTCGAGATGGCTGCCCAACCCGCCCAAAGATCACCGCTAACTAGCCCTCTAGCGCTTGCTCATAAGCCGCCAGGATCTCGTCGTTAAAGGCAACGAGCAGAACCTCGTCCAGTTTCGAATCCTCGAGATACTCTCGGATGGTCGAGACCGCCACGTCGACAGCCTCGCTAATCGGGTATCCGTAGACGCCGCAGCTGATCGCCGGGAAGGCAATGGTTTTGAGATCGTATTGCTCGGCCAGCGCCAGGCTCTTGCGGTAGCACGAGGCAAGCAACTCGGGCTCTCCCTGGTCTCCCCCGTGCCAGATAGGGCCGACGGTGTGGATGACCGCGGTAGCCGGCAAGCGGTAACCAGTCGTGATCTTGGCCTCACCGGTTTCGCAGCCACCGAGGGTGCGACATTGGGCAACCAGACCGGGCCCGGCCGCCCGATGGATGGCACCGTCGACTCCTGCACCGCCGAGTAAATCCGGGCCAGCGGCGTTGACGATGGCATCTACTTTCAGCTTGGTGATGTCACCCTTCACCACGGACAAACGGGTCATATCGCTACCCTATTCAATCGGCTGACAGGTCGGGAACCCCGGGGCGAGGAAACGACGTCAGACCCTATGAACGCACCTCTGAAGCTCGTAGGCTCACTGTGGAGGATTAGCCATGTTTCGTTTCCGCACATACACACTTTTCGCAGTCGTGATGGTCGTGATCTCAGCTTGCGCCACGAGTGCCGAACTACCCGACTCCACAACCACCTCGACGGCTGCTGAGACAACCACCACAACGGTCCCGGTGGCGACCACCGTTCCGGCTACTACAACCACGGTGCCGACGGAGATGAATACCGTGACGTTGTACTTCGCTGTCGGTGATGGGAGTGACTGCTCAATGGTTCAGGGCTTCGAGAGGGAGGTACCTGCCACGTCCGACCCGATCGCTGCCGCATTCCAGGAATTGGTCGCCGGGCCAACCGCCGAGGAAGCCGCCGCTGGCGCCGGCTCTTTCTTCTCCGCGGCGACGGCTGAAGCGGTCCGCTCCGTAGATCTCACCGATGGTCTACTCACTATCGAATTCGTCGACTTCCGCAACGAGATCAGCAACGCGTCCACCAGTTGTGGAAGCGCTTCTTTCCTGGCTTCACTCAACGCCACCGCGTTCGAGTTCGACCAGGTCGACCGAGTCCGGTATACGATTTTCGGTAGCTGCAACAACTTCTACAACTGGCTGCAGACCGAATGCCAGGATCAAACCCGCACCGGCCCGGTCGCCGTCGACCTCAATGTGATGGACGAGGCGTCGGGGTCGGGGTGCACACCAGACGCTGCGGTGCTTCCTGAAGGGGACTGGTTCGGATACGTCGACAGTGCCACCGCCTCAGAGATCGAGTTCGATCTGGCCTGCTGGTTCAGCGGCACCCCGGCTGCCGAGGCCGCCGCCGAAGACGGAGAAGAATCACCACCCCCGAACGACTACTACGTCCGGAACGAGTCGGACACATTACGAACGGTCACGGTGGGTGCCGCCGTCGACGTATCGAAGCTGGTCGATACCGGCGGGGCCGATCTTGAGTCGATCAGCTACGGCGATTGGGCATCCGGGTGGGCTAGCCGCAACTATCAGCCAGGCGTTTGGATCACGATCGAAGGTGGCGCCATCGTCGACATCACCGAACAGTACGTCCCGTAGACAAGCCCAGAACCACCGAACCAACGAGCCTCCCTGACTACTCAGGGTGCGGGTGGAGAGGCTCCGGGAGGAACACCGCGCCAGGACCTCGGGGAGCGACGACGTCTCGTGGATTACTCAGCCGGCACCTTTGCAGGCTGAGACACCCACAGCCGATGCATCCGTCCAACCCGTCCCGGAGGCTCTCCAGGGCGGCGATCTCAGCATCGAGTCGATGACGCCACGAGCGCGAGATCTTCGCCCAGTCCGCTTTGGTCGGATTCCGCCCTGTCGGAAGTAGCGACAGCGCGTCGCGGATCTCATCCAGAGTGAGTCCGACGTGGCGCGCCGCTGCAATGAACGCCAGGCGCCGGAGCTCGTGGCGCTCGTATCTCCGCTGACCACCGGGTGACCGCGTCGCTTGAACCAGCCCTTCTCGTTCGTAGTACCGCAGGGCAGATGCGGCGAAGCCACTGCGGTCCGCCACCTCGCTGATCGTTAGCAATTGTTCCATGGTCAAGATTATCCCTTGACTTAAAGTTAACTTCAAGTTGTACGGTGCGAATTACTACTCAACATGCAGGAGCTGAACATGCCAACCGCACTCGTCACCGGAGGCACTCGGGGCCTCGGAAAGGCCATCGCCACCGAGCTCGCCGGGCAGAACTGGAGGGTGATCATCGACGGCAGAAGTCTGGCGGCTCTCGACGCCGCTGTGTCTCAACTCGGCGGCGATGTCGTCGGCATCGACGGCGATATCACCAGCCCGGCCCATCGTGACCGCCTCGTCGCCGCCATTGGAGACAGCCTCGACCTGCTGGTCAACAACGCAAGCGAACTGGGCCCAAGCCCGCTACAGACGTTGGCGCAGATCTCGCCAGACGACGTCGCCCGGATCCTCGACGTCAACGTCCTCGCTCCGCTGGCGCTCACCCAAGCTCTGATCCAGCCGGTGATATCCAGGTCTGGTGTCATCGTCAACATCAGTTCTGATGCCGCAGTCGAGGCTTACTCGGGTTGGGGCGCATATGGAGCTTCCAAGGCCGCCCTCGATCACCTGAGCGCAGTGCTTGCCGAAGAAAACCCGGACTTGTCGATATACGCATTTGATCCTGGAGACATGCGGACTGACATGCACCAAGCCGCATTCCCCGGCGAGGACATCTCCGACCGACCACTCCCCGAGACGGTCGTCCCGGCCCTCGTTCGGCTCATCGATAGGCGGCCACCGAGTGGGCGCCTCCGGGCGGCGGATCTGCTTGCGGAGGTGAAGTGATGGGAGTCACGACCTCATTCCAGTTCGACCTGGCTCCCGAACGCATCGCCTCGACGCCACCCGAAGCGCGTGGCCTGGCTCGTGACGAGGTCGGTCTGCTGGTGGCTCGGCCAACCGGGGCAACCCACACTCGCTTCGCGCGCCTCACCGAGCATCTCGTTGCCGGTGACCTGTTGGTGGTGAACACTTCGCCGACGATGGCAGCCGCCGTCGACGGGACCGTGCGCGAACAACCGGTGACCGTGCACTTCTCATCACGCAACAGTCGCTCCAGCTGGACGGTCGAGGTCAGACAGCCAGACAACGCTGGACCGATGATCGATCTCCGCGGAGGCGACGAAGTCGAGGTCGCCCGTGGTTCCATCGTGCTGGTCGAGTCCGCGGATCAAAACGCATCGGATGGCGTACGACTATGGAAGGCGCAGGTGGCCGTGCATGGAGGGGTTCGCCGGTTCCTGCAACGTCATGGCAGACCAATCCGATATGGCTACGTGCCCGACGCCTGGCCCCTGTCGGCGTATCAGACCGTCTTTGCCGACGATGCCTGCTGGCCGGGGAGCGCCGAGATGGCCAGCGCGGCCCGGCCGTTCTCTATGTCGCTCGTCGGTCGGTTGCGCGATGCGGGCGTTCGCGTCGCGCCCATCTCGCTGCATGCGGGGGTGTCATCACTCGAGGCTCATGAGCCGCCACCCGCCGAGCCGTACGAGGTTCCGAGGGCAACGGCGGCCGCGGTCAACCGGACCAAGCGCACGGGCGGCCGGGTTATCGCGGTCGGAACGACGGTAACCAGGGCACTCGAGTCGGTGGCTGACGAGAACGGCTTGGCGAGCTCTTACGCTGGATGGACCGACCTCATTCTGGGAGCGGATCGTCCTGCCCGAGTAGTCGACGGGATCATCAGCGGGTGGCATCCTCCCGAGGCTTCCCACCTTCAGCTTCTCGAAGCTGTGGCAGGACGTGACATGGTTGCGGCCGCCTATGAGGCTGCGTTGCACGGTGACTACCTCTGGCACGAGTTCGGCGATTCATGCCTTCTGCTCCCCCAAGGCGATCGACTCCATGTCCGGCGTGCCGACCTCTTCGAGGGCGCCAGCGGCTGATTCCTTCCGGAGCATCGCCAAGCCGTAGGCTGAGTACATCTCGAAGGGACAACGGATGAACAAAGTCATTGTGACCGGCGGCAGCGGAAAAGCCGGGCGAGCCGTTGTGGCCGATCTGATCAGCCACGGCTACGACGTCACCAATGTTGATGTCGCCGCCTCGCGAGATCCGGGTGCTCCGACGTTAATCGCCGACTTGACCGACCTCGGGCAAACGATCGACTCCTTGCGAGGTGCGGATGCGGTTGTCCATCTGGCAGCGATCCCGGCACCGTTTGTTCTCCCCGACGGCGAGACATTCCGGGTCAACATGATGAGCACCTACAACGTGTTCTCGGCTGCCGCCCAACTCGGCATGGAAAAAGTGGTGTGGGCGTCGAGCGAAACGCTCATCGGCCTCCCTTTTGAACGAGAGCAACCCCACTACGCCCCTATCGATGAGGAGCATCCTCGACTCCCCGAGTTCCACTATGCCCTTTCCAAACTCGCCGGTGAGGTGATCGGCGAACAGTTCAGCCGCTGGACCGGCATTCCGTACGTGGCGCTTCGCTATTCCAACGTGATGGAAGAGACCGACTACCAAGGCTTCCCCGCGTTCTGGGAAGACCCCAAGAGTCGGGCTTGGAACCTGTGGGGCTACGTCGACGCCCGGGACGTTGCCCAATGCACTCGACTGGCCCTTGAGAAAGACGTGCCGGGGGCCGAAGCTTTCCTGGTGGCGGCAGCCGACACCTGCATGACCCAGACGAACGCCGAACTCATGGCCGAGTTCTATCCCGACGTGCCCATGCGCGGCGAAGTCTCCGACCACGAGACGCTGCTTTCGATCGACAAAGCCCGGCGCCTACTTGGCTATGACCCAACCCACTCCTGGCGAGACCACTACACCGCTGATCGGTAGGTTGGGCGGGGTCGAAAGGAGTCAGATGATCAAACGCCTGACGATGTGGCACGCTCGCGACGGGGTCCCACCCGACGAGGCACTCCACCACTGGCGCACAGAACACGCCGAACTGGTGCGGAAGGTTCCCGGACTACGCCGCTATGTACAGGACCATTGCATCGACAGCCCAGAAGGAGGCGCCATCCCCTATTCAGGACTCGGCGAAGTGTGGTTCGACGATTTCGAGGCGGCGGCTCGGGCGACGTCAACCGCCGAATGGGCGGCCGTTATCGCGGACGCCGGCAGGTTCATGGACCTTGAGCGAATCGTTGCTGCGTGGGCCACCGAGTATGAGATCGTTCAATTCGCAAACTGATCGCTAGACGGAATTCAAGGTAGGGTCACGCCATGAACCTGCTCGTTGAACTCTTCAAACACAACACCATGATGAACGCCCGACTCCTGGAGGTATGTCGTGGGTTGACTGACGAGCAGTTGGCTTCGACGGTCGAAGGAACCTACGGGACGATAGGGGCAACGCTCGTTCATGTAGCCGGCGGCCAGCAATCGTACGCGGCCCGGTTCTTCGGCGGCGAGCGTCCGCAACGACTGGCCGAATCCCCCTTCCCCGGGTTTGATGCTTTGACCTCCGCCTTCGACGAAGGCAACCGCCTCCTTGAGCACGCCGCCGCCGAGGCCGACACCGACGGGTACGTAACAATCCACGACGACGACCCGGACGCGACATGGCGAATGCATCGGTCGTTGCTCCTCCTCCAGGCCATCAATCACGGCACGGAGCACCGCTCCCAGATCGCCACGATCCTCACCCAACTCGGCATCACCGCCCCCGAAATGGATGGTTGGACTTTCTTCTTCGACGCCAACCACATGGAAAAGATCAACGACTAGCCATCCAACCGGGATGCAGCACCCGGTCGGTCCCCCCAGCGGAACAAGTGGAACGACCGGGCAAGGTGGCGTGACCTAGCGGTCACCAGGCAGAACAGTCTCGGGTGTGCTACTGCGCTGAGCCGAATTCTTTGAGGAGTTGATCCATGAGCCGATCCACATGGGGATTGGCGGTGCGGCGTTGCGGGTCCTGGTCGTGCCAGTCGACGATCTCCCGGGCTCCTCGCCAGAACGGCACTGTGGCGGTCCAGCCAGGCACGAGGCTCTTGATTTTGCTGTTATCAAAGACCATTGAATGTGCCTTGTCGCCTAACAACCCGGCACCCCATTCCGCATCGAGTGCGGCAATGGCATCGGACGGAACATGGATGATGTGTGGCGAATCGACTCCGGCGGCTTGGGCCAACATGCGGGCGATCTGGTCCCAGGTCAGGGCTTCATCGGAGGTGATGTGAAAGGTGTCGCCGACGGCGCGCGGGTCACCGATCAGTCCCACGAAAGCCCTGGCGAAATCGGAGTTGTGAGTGAGCGTCCAGAGCGACGTCCCGTCGCCATGTATGACCACTGGCACACCGC
>JAGXFS010000153.1 GCA_024637275.1 Acidimicrobiia bacterium | reverse complement strand
TAGCCGTGAACGCAACCGCAGCCCCACCAGAACCCGTCGCTTCAGCCGTCTGGTTGGATGGCAACGTCAGGGCCGGAGCCGTCGTATCCACCACCGACACCGAGAAGGTATCTGAATCAGCGTTACCGCGACTATCGGTCGCAGAGCAGGTCACCGTGGTCGTGCCCAAAGCGAACGTCGAACCGGAAGCCGGAGCACATTGCACAGCCACTGCGCCGTCAACCAAGTCCGACGCCGTGGCCGTGAACGCAACCGCAGCCCCACCAGAACCCGTCGCTTCAGCCGTCTGGTTGGATGGCAACGCCAAGGCCGGAGCGGTCGTATCCTCAACCTTGGCGGTGAACGAATCCGAAACCTCGTTTCCGGCTGGGTCTGACGCGAAACAAGTTACCGATGTCGATCCGAGGGCGAAGACGGATCCGGACGCCTTTGAACAACTCGTCCCAACAGGGCCCGTGAGTGCGTCATTTGCCGATGCTGAGTAGGTGACAATCGCCCCGGTCGGGCCGGTTGCCTCAATAGGCAATAGGCTCGGCAAGGTCAATACGGGTGCAGTCGCGTCTCGCTTGATGGTCACACTTTGAGTGCTCGTCCCGCCAGAGCTGGTCGCCGAGCACGTAAATGTCACGCCTGCCGTGTCAGTGCTCACGGTGCTCGCACCGCAGCCGGTCGTAGAAGAGATTGCTGATTGGGCGTCCGTCACCGACCAGGTCAAACCCGCGTTGCCCGTGTACCAGCCTGCCAAACCCAGGGTACCCGTAACTGTTGGGACGATGACCGGTGGAGTGGAGTCACACACTGAGACGATCCACTCGACGGTGAGAGTCACACTTCGAACCAACGCCGAGGGAGGGGTTGACGAGTTTATTCCGGTAGCGGTATAGACGATCGTTGCCGATCGAGTACCCGGACTACCAGCGGCAACGACTTGTACCCGCGCTTGGGCCATATCGGTCGTGTTTACAACGTCAGCTTTTGAACCGGCCCAGCCCGACGGCATCGTAATCGCACTGTCGACGAACACGGTAGAAACGCTCGCAGACGACGGAACGCCGGAGGAGATCGTGACTGTGCTGAGATCTGCGAAGATTTTGTCGACCGCTCCAGTCTTGCGCTCGATTGCGAGAAGCGCCTCTCCGCTCCTCTGGGATCCGACGCAGATCGTTCCGAGGGCCATATTCGAACCTGTGAACGGAGCAAGTCCATCGCCTTCGACGAGAAGTTCATCGGCCAATGCAATGCCCGCCATGAACAGCGTCAGGGCCAGCCCGAGAGCGATGCCTCGGCGTGCAACGATTGGTCCGCGCTTTGGCGCTCGCCGGTGAATACCTTTCATGTCAACCTCCCAGTTGCCCTTCGCCCGACCCGGTAAGGCCTGGCGACTCCAAAAACGGGAAACCGAAGAGATCTCCCATAACCACGGTGCGTGGTGTCAGGGAGTTGTATCAGGAGTGGGATTCTGTGTCTCTACCCCCGAGGGGGTAGCCGTATCGTCATCCAGGGTGATTCAGTTTCACTCAGCGTGAGAAGCAACGAGCATGAGTTCACGCCGGTTTCCGAGCCTGGTCTTGCGAAGAATGTTCTTGACGTGAGTCCGGGCCGTAGACGGTGCAATGAATAGCGCTTCACCGAGTTCGGCGTCAGTGAGAAGTCCCGAACCGATAGCATCAAGCACCTCGCGTTCGCGCTCCGTTAGGTCACCGAGCGCGACATCTTCCGGGACCACCCGATCCGTAAGTACAGTCACCATACGATCGGCGCGGCCTAAGGGCCCCCAGACGCGTGTAACTGCTCTCAGTGCAAGTACCCCCATGACCATGGCAAGGAGGGATTGCACCAACTGCCACTCGGACAACATGAAGTCCGAGACCCGGTTCTCGATCCACCCTGCCCGGGTGGCTTGGAGCATCATGCGCTGGGCAGCACCCATGACGAACGCAGACGCAGCGGCGGCGGCCACCCACCCGAGGGATTGCATGCGCGGTGAAATCTCAACACGGGTACGCCGGACGGCAGTGACTGCCAGGACGCCAAACAGCAGCAGGTTCAGTCCGCTGACTATGAAGAGTGTCTCTGGCACGTGGACTCCGAAGGCTGGAACTAGGTTGAAGAACGTGGGTCTCAATCGCCACATCGCGCAACCTTCCAGTTATCGGCAGGAAACCGCCGCGAGCTAAGGAAAACCGCCGAATTCGCCTGAATTAAACGATACGAACCGAGATAGGGTCCAGCGGGTCGAGAGCGAAGCTGTACTTGGTTCCCGCCACGGCCGGGATCGGGGGTATGACGGAGCCGGTGATTATTACGTCGCCGGCAGTGAGCATGAGGCCATTGGCCGCCAACGTATCAGCCACCGTGCGAACCACCGTCGGGTAACGGCCCGTGATCGCTTCGAGTTGGTCGGTTGCGCCCACCTCATCGCCATCAACCAGTATCCGAGCCTGCAAGCCTGAGATATCGAGGCCGGCCCGCGACAGGTCAGGTTGGCCGAACACGACCCCGGTGTGAAAAATGTTGCCGGCAACGATGCCTTCGACTTGATCAGGCCCGACCGGCAAACTGATATTGGCGACCTCTATCGATGCCCCAACGGCCCCAATGGCGGCCCTGGCTTCTTCATCGGATGCGCCTGGCCCGAGATCATGAGCCAGGTAGACGGCCACCTCAAACTCCACGACGCCGCGTTGGTAGCCGGTCGAGTCGACCGATTCACCGGAGCCGAACACTGTGGCGTCGGTCAAAAAGCCCATCAACGGGGCAGTGATCTGCATGAGTTCCAACGAGGCTGGGGCGCCAAACCCCACCTTCCAACCGACGCTCCTCGATCCGGACTCGAGAACGCTGCGCCGCAGCACAATCTGTCGTTCGAGTCCGACGGCCACCCGGGGGTCTTCCCACGGGTTCATAACAAGGTCGCCTGGTCTGCTTCGTAACCCGAATCTTCCAGGGAACCGCAACCGCTCCAGCCCCACACCAGCACCACATCCTCGGTGCCTGTGTTGTCGAACCCGTGCCACTTGCCACGTGGCGTCCAGATCACGTCGCCCTTCTTGGCCGGGGCGGTTCCGTGGTCCGTGTAGATCCGACCGGCACCAGCTAAAACGATAAAGAACTCGTCGGCGTTGCGATGAAGATGCCGGTCGTGGCGGGCGCCGGGGGGCAGCACGGTCCACCCGAGCAGGAAATCATCGGTGCCGACATTCGCCTTGTCGATAAGGAACTGAACCTGCATGTCGACCCAGCCCTCATCCTCACGCAGGCCGGGTACCAGAGGCACCTCGGAGAGATTGGTGTGGAACCGCTGGGTCATCGGCCACCTGACAGCATGTGATAGACATCGAACACCGTGACAAAATCCCGATGATCGATCCCGAGGCCGCGGCAGGCGTTGAGAAGTTCATTGGCAACCGCCCCGAGCGGCGCCGCGGAGCCCTGGCGGCGGGCGACTTCTAAGGCAAGCACCATGTCCTTTTGCTGCAACGTGACGTCGGCAAGAGGCTTGTCAGGCATCTCAAGGATGAACGGTCCCCGATAGCCCATGACCGGCGAAGCCACCACACTCTTGAGCATGGCGTCGACGGCGACCGCTCGGTCGACTCCGCCCTTTTCGGCCAGTGACACCGACTCGCAGAACACGATCATTTCGACAATGAGCGTCAGGTTGATTGCCACCTTCATCTGAACGGCGGTCCCCGATGGGCCGATGTAGCTGACCTTGGATCCGACGTCATACAACACTGGCTCGACCCGTTCGTACGCTGCCCGGTCACCGCCAACCATCGTCGAGGCCGCCCCTGCCGCGATCGTGATGGGGCTGCCGGATACCGGTGCGTCGAGCATCGTGAGTTCTCGCTCGGCGAACGCCGCTGCGATTTCCCGGCTGACCTGCGGATCGATCGTACTCATATCGAGATAGATCCCGCCGCGTGGCAACCCGGAGATGACTCCATCATCTCCGAGAGCTACCGCCGAGACAGCTTTGGCGTCGGTGACCATCGAGAACACAAACTCGGAGGCGGCTGCCACCTGTCGCGGAGTGTCGGCCCACACGATCCCCTGGGCGACCAACTCATCGGCCTTCGATTTCGTCCGGTTCCACCCGGTGACTTCGTGGCCAGCGGCCAAAAGGCGGGGGATGATGACGTGACCCATATCCCCGAGTCCGATCCATCCAAGTTTCATTTGATCTCTTTCGCTCAGGCAACTCCCCCGCAACCTAGCCATGTCCGGCACCGGGAGGTCCGACGCGGCGACGCGAGTCCCCACCCTGAATCAGGGACCTACGGGCGCCCCGGGCTTGGGGACCCGGGGCAACCCCGTAATCTGACTTGACCCTGGGGGCGGTCAGCCCCCGCCCGGTCAGGCGACGGCTGGCGCTGGGTCTGGCGTTCCACCGGTGGGCGGACCGCCTGGCTTGGCGAACCGGAGATATAAGCTCGGCACGACGAACAGGTTGAGCAACGTTGCCGTGATCAAACCGCCGAAGATGACGATGGCCATGGGATACTCGATCTCCTGCCCAGGAATCTCCCCGGTAATGATCAGTGGCACCAGCGCCAGGCCGGTGGTCAGCACGGTCATGATGATCGGCACTAGCCGCTCACTGGCGCCCTGCAGAACCAGGCCCGGGCCGAACTCGACACCTTCCTCTTTTTCGAGGTGTTGAAAGTGACTTATCAACATGATGCCGTTTCTGGCGACGATGCCTAACACGGTGAAGAACCCGATAAGCGAACCGAGCGATACGATCCCACCCGTCATGTACGCCGCCAGCACCCCACCCACCAGGGCGATCGGCAACGTCAGGAACGAAAGCATCGCCAGGCGCCCGTTTGTGAACGACGCTTGGAGCAACAAGAACACACCGATCACTGCCACGATCGACAATGCCGTGATCCGTCCTGTTGCTGCTTGCCGTTCGGTGAACTCACCGAGCATCTCAGCGCGGTACTCCTGAGGGAACTCGTAGGCCGCCAAAGCATCTTCGAGATCGTCAACCACGGCACCAAGGTCCCGGCTTCCGTCGAGGTTGGCTCCGACGTCGAGGGTCCGCGACAAATCGTGATGGGTGATCTTGTTCGGCACAGGAACGATGGCCACCTCGGCCACGTCAGACAGGGTGACATAGTCCCCACTCGGAGTGTCCAACAATAGGTTTTGCACGTCGGTCAAACTCTGGCGAGTTTCCGGCGTGCTCCACACCATGACGTCGTAGGCCTTACCGTTGTAGAAGATGTCACCAGCCTCTTCACCAGCGATCAGACGCGCCGCAGCTCGCCGCACGTCGCCCGGTTTGATGCCGTACGAACGGGCAGCCTCCAGGTCGACTTCCACGCGGATCTGCGGGATGTCTTGCTGGAACTCGATGTGATTTTCCTTGACGCCGGGGATCGACCCGAGAATGGCATTGACGTCGGCGGCGGTTTCCCGCAATTCAACCAAGTCCTGCCCATACACGCGGATCGTGATTGGTTCACTGCTGCCGGTCAGCACCTCTCGAATACGTTCCTTGAGATAGGTCTGCACGTCCCGATAAAGACCCGGATACCCATCGACCGTGGTTTGGATTGCTGCCAGGGTGTCGTCGTAGTCAACTGCCGGATCGACACTCACCCAGTTCTCGCCGAAGTCGATGCCGACCACCTCATCCATGAGGAGGGCTTGACCGATATGCGAACCGGCATTGCGCACCCCTGGAATTGTCAGAAGTTCCCGATTAACTTCCTCGGTAATCCTGACCATCTCGACCTGTCCGGTGCCTGGTTTGGTCAACCAGTGCATCAAGAAGTCACGCTCTTTGAACTCTGGTAGCAGCGACTGCCCGAGCAACGGAGCGATGATGATGCCGGCAAGAGTCGCCGCGGTCACCACTGAGTACGCTCGCTTCGGTCGCTTGACGATCCGCGTAAGCACCGCGAGGTACGCCCGTTTCATCGCCGGAACGACCGGAGACTCCCGGTGATTAAGCGAGCCGGGCTTCCTGAAGAAGACCAGACTCAGAGCTGGCGTCACGGTGAGCGCTACGACCATCGAGGCCAGCAATGCCAGGGCATAAGCCGTTACCAGAGGCCTGAAGAACGCACCCGACAGACCCGTCAGCATGAAGATCGGAACGACCGCCACGATCTCGATCAGCGTTGCGTAGACAATGGCGCTTCGCACTTCGATCGATGCCTCAAGAATGATGCGGGCGGTCGACCGGGTGCTCCCGGACGCACGGTGCTGCCTCAATCTTCGCACCACGTTCTCAATGTCGATGATGGCGTCGTCGACAATATCCCCGAGGGCGATCACCATGCCCGCCAGGATCATCGTGTTGATCGTGGCTCCCATGAAGTGCAGAACCAGACCGGCTGCCACGAGGGACAGCGGAATCGCCACGACACTGATAATGGCGGTCCGCCATTCGTACAGGAATAGGGCCAGCATGAAGATCATCAGGAGAGCACCCATCAGCATGGCTTTTGAGAGATTCGCAATCGACTCTTCGATGAAGGTTGCCGGTCGGAAGATCTCAGTGTCGATCGTGATTCCCGTCAGGCCGGGCTGCAGTTCGGCCATCGCCGCCTCAACGCCTTCGGTAACTTCGAGGGTATTCGCCCACGGAAGCTTCTCGACGATAAGCATCAGACCTGGACCGTCGTTGATTACGGCATCACCGTTCAAGAGTTGGTGGTCTCGTACAAGTTCCGCGACGTCACCCAGCAACAGCGTTTCGCCCGTCGTGGTTTGGACTGGCATCCTGGCAAGGTCCTCGGCCTGAACGATCGGGGCCGTGTAGTTGATGCTCAGGCGGTCACCCGAGTCCTCTACCCATCCGCCACGGCCAATGATGTGACCGGCCGAATACCGGAACAGGCCCGACTCCAGGGCGTCTGACGTGGAATTGGATACTGCTTCGAGTGTGACGTTCTTTTCCCGCAGGAGCTCCGGGTCGACCTGGACCTGGAGCATCTCGAGTCGCTCACCCCAAATCGGAACGTTGGCAACACCCTCAACCTGAAGGAGGCGGGTGCGGATCGTCCAGTAGGAAACCATCGACATGTCAATCATGTCGACGCTCGGGTCGTTGCTTGTTAGGCCGATCTTCATCACCCGACTGGTGGACGAAAGCGGCTGGATCATGACCGGGGGCGCCGCCCAGGTGGGCAAAGTGGGACCTACGACGAGAAGCCGTTCATTGACCAGCTGACGCGCCTCGAGCAGGTCCGTTCCCCGATCGAAGATCAGGAGAATCGAAGAGAGCTGCTCAACCGAATTAGATCTGAGCTCGTCGAGGCCGGGGATCCCGGCCATGGTCTGCTCGAGCGGAATCGTGACAAGCGACTCCACCTCGGTCGCCGACAGACCGAGCGCCGGGGTTTGAATTTCCACCCGCGGAGGAGCGAACTCCGGAAAGACGTCGACGTTGGTGCCAGCAAGTTGCAGCACTCCGAAGAACATGAGTCCTCCGGCAAACGCCATAACGATAAACCGGTATTTCAGACTTGAACCTATGAACCATCGCAACATGTCGTCCCCCTACTTCCCGATCCCGGTTTCGGTCCCGTACAGCTCAGGGACCCCGGCCACTACGACCGGAGTTCCGGCTGGCGGCCCTTCCGAGAAAAACGCTTGTTGATCGGCTTCGGTAACCGGTCTGATTTCGCTTCGTAGGTAGACGAGAGGCTCGGGGTTCGTATACACCCAGTAGCTCCCGTCGGTTGTGATCATCACGGCCGCACTGGGTACGACAAAGCCGTCGTCGGTCGTTTGCACGACGTCGGTGGTGATCGCCAACCGTTCGACGGCCCTTTCTGTCAAAGTAATGCGTGGCAACACGCCGTCTGCGACGTCTTCGACGGTTGCCGGGTCAATGAACTCCACGGTCGGC
Source organism: Acidimicrobiia bacterium (assembly GCA_024637275.1). Classification (GTDB taxonomy): domain Bacteria; phylum Actinomycetota; class Acidimicrobiia; order Spongiisociales; family JAENVV01; genus JAENVV01. The sequence continues at coordinate 122 of JAGXFS010000153.1, read as the reverse complement.
GTCGACCCGGAGCAGGCACTCAACATGAGCACCACTCCGAGCCCGAGAATCGGGAGGCTGAGGGTCCGAAAACGCATGGTTATTCTCCCCCCGTGCCTAGCTCCGTGAACTCGACATCGAGC
>JAGXFS010000152.1 GCA_024637275.1 Acidimicrobiia bacterium | reverse complement strand
GAGGATCGCCGGCCTACGGCGCAGTTCAGGGGTGATCGCCGGCCTGATCAGCTTTGGTGCGGTTGCGGCGGGACCCCGCTTTCTCGGGCTTATTCCCACGCTGGTGGTCGGTGGGGTCCTGGCGTTTATTGGACTGACCTTCTTGTTCGAAGCTCTCGTCGACAATCGTGCCGCCCTCAACCGGTACGAATACGCCCTGATTGTCAGCATGGTCCTGGCCGTACCGATCGTTGGATTCGGGATGAGCATCGCTCTCGGCCTGCTCGGGGCGGTGGCGCTGTTCGCATTTCGGTATGCGACGATCGACGTCATCAGGGTGCAGGTTGACCTTGCTGACTATCCCTCGGACGTCGAACGCTCCACCGAAGACAAAGCAACGTTGCACGATAAGCGAGGTACGGCAACCGTTGTCGACGTGCACGGCTTCTTGTTCTTCGGGACGGCTGCACAGGTTGGCGACCGGCTGCTCCGGGCGGCAACCGAAGAAGTTGAGTACTTGGTGGTTGGGCTTGGTGGGGTTAACGGGATGGATGGGTCCGTCGGCAAGGTGCTGATCAAAGCCGCGAGAGACCTAGCTGCCAGCGGCCAGGCGCTGGTCGTCACCGGCCTCGCCCCTGACTCGTCGCTGACGGCCGGCCTGGTCGAGACCGGCGCCCGACACTTCACGACACTCGCCGAAGGTGCCCGATGGGTGGAGGACCAACTGTTATCGAATGACGTGGACCGCATCGTTTCGCTGGCAGAATTCCTGCACGCAAACTTGCCAGCCGTCGAAACCGGCCTCGGCACCTATTTCGATCGGATAGAAGTGGATCCGGGGGCCGTATTGATACGAGAGGGATCCGACCCGACCGGCGTCATCTACCTGGAGCAAGGGGACTTCGCCGTCACGATCGGTCGGTTGAGCGGTCAAGGTGGCCACCGGATTCGAATTCTGGAACCAGGCACCGTGGTCGGCGAGATTGGCTGGTACGACCGTTCACCGGCCACCGCCAATGTTGAGGCTATTTCGAGCGGGGTGGTTTGGCGTCTGTCGGCCGAAGCGTTCGAACGTCTCGAAGCGGACGACCCGCTCGTCGCGGCTGCGTTTCACAAGATGAGTGCCAGGGTCCTGGCAGGAAGAGTCCGTGATGCCGATCGCTCCATTCGGGCGTTGCTCGGTGGGGGACATACTCCGACCACGGTGGACTAGCCGGGCGTTCCAAATCGTTCGGTTCCCTTTTTGATCGCTCCCGGTGAGTCCACGGAGAACCAACTTCGTCCGTCCTCGCCTTCAATTGAGCCGATCGGGTCGAACGATGTGATGTCAATGAGCGATTGGATGGAGCCACCGTTCGTGAGTTCCTGAGCAGCGAGGTCGGCTAGGCCGGCCGGGTATACGGCGCAGAGCACCTGGCGGGTTCCACCATCAACGGGGACGACGGCCAGATCCGTAAAGGCGCGCCGGATTGCTCGAAGCGTGGCCGGTCGGACCCATGGCTGATCGACGGCGACGACCATCAGCGGGTCGTGGGGGTACGCGTTGGCCGCCGCAAACAGGCCGCTTAGCGGACCACGATGTGCTTCTCCGACGTCGGCTACAGCTCCGTACGGTCCGAGAGCTTCAGATCGACCGGCGACGATGACCCGGCCCGTGACTTCTTCCAGTGCCTTACCTACCCATTCGAACATCGGGCGTCCAGTCACCTCGACGAACGCCTTGTCGGTACCCATGCGTTTAGACGCGCCGCCAGCCAGAATTATCCCGATCATGGCCACATACTGCCACAGGGCTTGAGAGCGGGGGCCGTCTGGCGGTTAGGACGTTTCGTCGATGGAGGGGACTGCGACGGTCGCCTCGGGCAGGGTCCCTTCCCAAACCTTGGACAGGACCCGGCGAGCGTGTTCCGGGATGTTGGCCAACGTCACCACAAGATTGGATTCCGTGGCCTCGGTCACCGCCTGTTTCAGTGCCAGGGCACCCGTGTAATCGATCCGACCCAGCCCCTGGAGTTCGATGGTGACCGCTTCGGCGTCGGGGTGCGCTGCTAATTCTTCGTTGAGGTGAGTGCCTAGCCCAGGCGCCGAACCGAAGTAGAGAACCCCGTGAGGCTCGAGGTGCACGATGGTTCCGACCGTCCAGGACTCGACGTCGAGATGCAGTTCCCGCCACAGGTGGACGCTGATCCCCATGACGATGCCCACCATGACCGCTAAGTCGATCCGCGGAGACAGCACCAACGTGAGCAGGAATGTCGTCACGGCGACCATGGCCTGCAACCTGGAGTAACGCCAGATTCTGAGAATTTGGGGAATTCGAATGAGTTTGTAGACGCCGGCAATCACGATGGCACCAAGGACGGCGCTGGGGAGCGGTTCGATGACCTTGGCAAACGGGAGAAACAGCAACACGGTGAGGCCGGCGATCCCGCCGGTAGCTCTGGTTCGCGCACCGGCCAGGCGGGCCACTGAGCTCCGTGAGAAGGATCCCCCTACCGGGAACGCGGATGACAAGCCGGCCGCGAGGTTGGCCACACCCTGGCTGATCAACTCACGATCGGGGTTCCAAGCCTGGCGGTCGAGGTTGGCATAGGTGCGTGCAATAGCGCTCGGTTCGGCGAACCCGACCAGGGCGATCACGAGGGCAGGCACCAGCAGGTCAGCCAGCGATCGCCAGGGTAACGCCGCCGAAAAAGGCGGGAGTCCACCGGGGACGGCGCCGATAACGGGTCCGTCGAAATTGGTGATCACGGAGTACCCCAGCCCAACGAGCATCGCCACTAAAACGCCAGGGAAGAGCGGGTGGATGTAGCGGGCTCCCAGCACCAGTACCAACGTGACAACTGTCAGCGTCACCGCTCGCCAATCCCAGACGCCTGTCACTGCCGAAGCCGCGTCTTGCCACAAGCCTTGGCCACCCGAAACCGCACCGACAACTTTGGGGAGTTGGCTGAGGGTGATGAGAATCGCAGCGGCCGAGGTGAAACCTGCCAGGACCGGTTGAGACATGAGGTAGGCGACCACCCCGCCACCGATCAGGCCGAGCACCAACCGGATCACCCCAACCATGACGGCCAATAGAGCGGCGAGCTTCATGTATTCGATAGAGCCGGTCGGGGCACTGAACTGGGCGAGCACTCCGAATGTGAGAAGCGCAGTCATAGCGACCGGTCCGGTCTGTAGATAAGGCGATGAGGCGAAGAAGGCCGCCAGAATCGGCGGGATGGCTGCGGCGAACAGGCCGACGTAAGCTGGCATGCCCGCTAGCTCGGCATACGCCAAAGACTGCGGGACGAGGATCAGCGCCACGCTGATCCCGGCGACGATGTCGTAGGGGCTGAACTTGGTCGGGGTGGCCGGATTCAAAACCTGGCGAGCTTACAACGCCCTACTTGGATAGGGCACACTCATTACGTCCGACTTCCAGCTCCTTGGCGTCCTGCGGGGTTGGAGTCACCCGACCAAGATTGACTTTGCGGATATCGTCATAGATCGCCGGCGGGGTACCCAGATGCGAGACGACATGTTCGACGAAAGCGTCCTCATCCTCGATTGACACCACCGGATCAAACTCGAGGAGATCGCCGAGTCGTCTGCGGATGGTGCCATCGACGTTCGACTCTGATCGGCTCGTGTAGTGGGCCGGGCACACCTCAAGGTCGTGATCAAGGGGGCTTAGCTTGTCATGGATGGTGTGGAAGAGATCGCGCGCCCATGGCTCGGTTTCGCCACCAAGGTCCGGGCGGCCAACTCCCGACACGAACACGGCGTCGCCGGTCATGAGGAACTTGCCAGCCACCTCGAGCGAGGTCGATCCGGGAGTGTGCCCCGGCGTCGCAACCGATCGGACGACAAGTTCCACCTCGCCGAAGGTGAACGTCTGACCATCAACGAGCGGCTCGTACACGAAGGCGGCGGTCTCGGCGTCCCCTTGAGCGATGTGATAGGTCGCACTGGTGTGCTCCCTGAGGTCGCGGCCGAGAGAAATGTGGTCGGCGTGCAAGTGCGTGTCGAATACATGGGTGAGGGTGGCGTTCATGTCGGCTGCGACCTTCAGATAGGCCTCCATGTTGGCTGCTCCGTCAATAACGGCCATCTCGTGACCGCGGGCACCAACCGCATACGACAAGCAAGCCTTGGCCGTTCGGTCGAACTGGATGACGAAGTGGGTGCCGTCGTCGAGCAACGTGCGGGGGACCAGGGTGGCTGCCCAGGCGTCCATGCCCCCGGCCAGGTTTACAACGTTGGGTTGTTGGAGCATCTCAGCGACCATCTCCGAGGAACCTCCGTGAGCGCAAACAACGACGACGTCGCGGTCGTGTGGCACGGAGACCTTCGAAATGTCTTCGAATGCTGCCCAGTAGGGAATGTTCACGGTGTCGACTGGCACCTTCCCCTCAATCTTCCACCGGTCGAAGGCCTCTGGGGCCCGGACGTCGAGAATGTACGGTGCTGAGTCAGAGTTCTCAATCCGGGTTGCCAATTCGTCAGTCGTCATCGATGCGATCAAGGGAATGCCTCCTACCTGCGCCGAGAGGGCGTCGTCGCAGATCTATTTGTATTCGAATACGCGCATGTAAGTGTGCCATCGCACGCGTCGGTTCGCAACAGATAGGTTATCCCTGACCCGGATTAGGGCTTTACCCCTATTGTCCCAGGGGATGCCGGCGACGATGATGGAGTCATGAAAGATCGCACTCGCACTCCGTTGATCGTCCTGGCAGTGGTGATTTTCGCTGCCGTTCTCGGGGGAGCTCTCTATGGGGCTCTCGCTGAACCCGAAACCTTCGACCCGGCCACTCCTGAAGGCGTGGTCCAGAATTACCTCAAAGCCGTATTCGATGGTGATGAGGCTGCGTCGCTGGCATTCATGCAGCCGACCCTGGCGGATCGGTGTCGCCAGGATTCCACTTCGCTCGACTACCGCACCGACGGCGCCAGAGCGTTTCTGGACGGCACGTCGATTGACGGTGACCGGGCTTCGGTCGCACTAGAAATCCGCCATTCGAGTGATGGCATTGATGAATGGATCGAGAACGAGACAATCTGGCTGGATCGATCGGATAACAGCTGGCAGATCTCCGAACCCCCGTGGCCGTATTGGGACTGCGTGAAGGAGCAATGACATGACTTCTATATTCCTCTTGGTCGCCGTCGCAGTTGGCGTCGGCCTGTTTGTCACACTTAGGCGTCCTTCTGTGGAGGGAACGGCCGAACAAGTAGGTTCGACGATCCGTCGATTGTTTCAGTATGCGCTGTTGTTCGGTGCGGTGATTCTCGTAGCGAGCGGTCTCAGCTCGGTACTCGGCGAAGCATTGAGCATCAACGAGATCGCTGGCGACCGAGGCAGCCTGGCGCTTCCTTTGGCATACCTGGCAGTTGGATTGCCAGCTGGTCTTTGGCTGGCAGCGTGGGTCCGACGACAGCATGCCCGTCAGCCGCTCGAAGCTCAATCGGTGGCGTGGACCCTCTATCTCACGGTGGCCTCGTTTACCTCGCTCATCGTCCTGGTCGTGGCCGCGTTGCGAGTACTCGAAGGTGCTCTCGGGGCGGAGAGCTACTCGGGCGATGCGCTCGCCCGGATGATCGTCTGGTTCGGCGTGTGGTTTGGCCACTGGGTTTTGACCAGCCGGGCTCCGCGGCAGCAGTCACTCGTCTGGCATCGGCTGGCCGGCTCAGCAACCGGTCTCGTAGTCGGCGCCGTTGGTCTGGGGAACACGATCGCCTCGGGCCTTCGTCAGCTGTTTGACCAGATGTCGGGCGGTCTGGCAGCGGCGAATTATTCGTGGACATGGCGTAACGCGGTGGCGTGGCTGGTTGTCGGTGGACTTGTGTGGGGCTGGTACTGGTTGTTCCATACCCTGCGCAAAGATGTCACTAGCCGACCATTCCAGGGTTATGTGGTCATCGTTGGGGTCCTTTCAGGGCTCATTACGGCTCTGGTGGCGACCTCCGGCCTCTTGTATGACGTGCTCGTTTGGTTCCTGGGCGATGCCGAGTCGAGCGCTTGGAAGCAGTTCGAATCCGCGCCGGGCGGAGTGGCGGCACTGGTTACGGGTCTGTGGGTTTGGTGGTATCACCGTACGGTGCTGGCACCGGTGCGAAGCCAGGGGCGTCTTGAAGTCGATCGGGTCTACGACTATCTCGTCGAGGCGGCCGGACTTGTTACGTCTGCCACCGGGGCGACGATATTGCTCGTCGCTTTCTTTGATACGTTCTCACGACAGGGTGAGGTGGCTGGAAGTGCCAGTGGCATCAATCTGGTTCTGGCTGCGGTTACCGCGTTCCTAGTCGGGTTGCCCGTGTGGGGTGTGGTCTGGCGTCGAACTCAGCGCCTGGCCGCTACTTCGAGTGAGGAAACCAACGCCGTTTCCCGCCGGGCTTACCTGTTCCTACTGATGGGCGCCGGCGGTACCACGGCACTGATCAGCTTGATCTCGGTGTTCTTCTCGGTGTTTCAATCGCTGCTTGGTGAGACGTCCAATCTGCTGCGGGACATCCGGATCCCCCTGGCGTTGGTCATCACCGTTGGGTCGTTGGCCGTGTATCACTGGATGGTCTTCCGCAAGGACCGGTTGACCTTCCCGCCCGAGTCGAGCGGCATTCGATCGATCATGCTCGTGGGCGCCACTGAGGAAGTCGGTAAAGCCGTGGCCCGCCAAACCGGCGCCAAGGTTCAGACGGTTCAACGAGCTGATGACGCTGTTGCGTTGGAGTTCGACGACATCATTGGCGTGCTCAACGGGCACGCGTCTGAACGAGTTCTGGTGGTGGGGACCAGCGCAGGTACGCAGGTCGTTCCGCTCCGGAGCTAGTCGGCCGGGGAGCCCGACTTACGAGGCGAGTTCGGAGAGGTTGGCCGGGATCTGCTCGTTCATGACCTCGCGGAGGAGGTCCATGGCTGCGATGATCTTCGGCGATGTAACCGAGTAGTAGACCTTCTGCGCATCCTTGCG
>JAGXFS010000151.1 GCA_024637275.1 Acidimicrobiia bacterium | reverse complement strand
GAGCGCGATCCGAAGATTGGTGTTGGCCCGGATGGTGTCCTTGCTGATCCCGGCCGGCCGTTGCGTGGCGAGCATGAGATGTACGCCAAGCGATCGCCCCCGGGCGGCGATGTCGACGAGGGCATCCATGAACTCGGGGAGGTCGGCTGCCAGCGCCGCGAACTCGTCCACGATCAGGTAGAGCCGGGGGAGCGGGCTCTGACCCGGCAGGCGCAAGTAGCCGGCCAGCTCCGGAACGCCGGCGGATCGCAACAGCTGTTCGCGATGGCCAAGCTCGGCTTCCAGGCAAGTCATGGCCCTGGCCGCCAGGTGTTCATCCAGGTCCGTGACGACCCCGACTACGTGCGGCAGTTCAGCGCAGGCGTCGAAGGCACTCCCACCTTTGTAGTCGATGAGGACAAAGTTCAGGTGTTCGGGGCTGACGGTGGCGGCGAGACTGGCGACCAGTGTCCGCAACAGTTCGCTCTTTCCAGCTCCGGTCGTGCCAGCGAGGAGCCCGTGGGGTCCGTCGTTGACGATGTCGATGTTGACAACCCCGCTGGCGGAGAGGCCAATCGGAGCGGCGATGACGTCCGGTTCGTTCTTCCAGCGCTCGATTACCCGGCTCGCTTTCAGGTCCTGAAAACCCGGGAGATCGAAGAGCTCGACGGTGGGAGGCAACGTCCCGTCTCTAGCTCCCAATTCGGGATCAGAAATCGACATCAGCGTTCGGGCTGCAGCGGCACAAACATCGGTCGCCACGTAGACGCCGGAACCGGTATACGTCCGGTTCGACGACGAATCTACGACGGTGATCCCGTGGGCCGAGATGCTGACGAGCTGGTCTACTGCTGCCGGAAGCTGTGTCGACTGGTCGGCGATCACGACGACGGTTCCGTCTCGCTCGGCGTACTCTCGCACGGCGCCGGAGAAGCGCGGTTCGTATAGGTGATCGAGGACGAGGACGGCCGGTTCTGCCGCCAGCAGTCCTTCGGCCGCTTCTGTAGTCACCTGGACGGGTTGCCCGCCCACGTCGCCGCGAGCGTGGGGGAGGAGTGATGTCCACGTCCAGTCGTTGGCTCGCGACGGGGCTGCGCCGACCCGGAGCCTGACGTCGGCTGGCCCCTGGTGGATGACCAGTTGAACGATGAGGCTCCTGGCAAGGGCGGCCGTTTCTGGCCGCGGACCGACGATGCCGATCACCCGTCCGGGGCCGAGGGTAACGACGATCGGCAGCGTGGCAACGGGGAGCTGCTTGATAAGGGTTTCTACAGCCATTGGATCCAGCGCCTCATCGGCTGGCAAGTAGCTCCGGAATGGTCCGTACCCCACCAGCGTCAGACCGAAGTCGCCATGATGTGGCCGGCGCTCCCACAGGCGGTGATGGCGGATGGCGGGCCACCCGAGCACCGTAGCCAGGTCTGGTTGTTGGAGACTTGAGGCGGTCTGGCTCGTCGCGAGCCACGTGCGGTACTTCTTGACCGATGACCCCAGGGCCGCCCGGTAGGCGAGATCGGCGATGCGGTCGGTCCGCCTGCCTCGCCGCTTGCCATCGATCCAGTTCATGATGGCCATGAGCGGCCCGAGGGCCATGAATATGGCGAAGGAAGGTCGCTTGAAGATGAGGATCATCGCGGCGCCCATGACCAGGGGTCCGACGATCATCGTCCACCGGAGTACGTTGCCGGTTCTGGCGGCGGCTTCGCGTTTGGGCAACGGTGGCGGATTCGGGCAGGTGGGCGGCGATTGCCGTGGTGGGCGGTTGAACTGACCACCCGGTGGTGAAGCCTGAGGAGGAATGGGCTCGTATCTCCAAGCCGTTCCCCCGTCGCCAAACGTTGAACCGTATGGAACCGCAGGCGACCCACCTACTCGTAGACCGTTCCCGTCAACGGTGACTCGGGCACCTATCACGGCGCCACCTGGATAGCTTCCGGCTTGGAGGCGGACCTGTCGGCCGGCGTCCCAACCGGCGACGGCAACGATCTGGCCGATCGCCGGCGGTTCCGGAGATGGCTGGGTCGGTGAGACCACCGCTCCGTCGGTGAGTGGCGTGTCGACCAGGCAGCGATCGTGCGCAAATCGACTACCTTCGATCCACAGTCCATCAGTCCACCTACCCGGGCATTGTCGAGCCAGTCCGCTGGCCAGTTGGCCGACGGTCGTTTCGGGCCCGAACGTGACACCGAGATCTACGGTGGACTCCTCGGCAACCACGCAGATGGTTGCGCTGGCCCCGGCGCTCGAGCGGGTTTCCACGGTCATATGGTCAACTCGTCGATCTCGTTTTGTATGTCGTTGATCCAGTAGGACATCGCCGACTGTGCCCGATCGATGGCCAGTTTCCAAGTCCACGCCTCATCTTGGAGGTCGGAGGTAACGGGGGCGTCGATCGCGTTCGGCAGGTTGTTTCGGTAGCTGACGACGTCTGCTTCGATCGCTACCAGATCGGAGCGGAGGGTCTCCAAACGGGCTTTGGCCCAGATGAGCGTGTCGCGGTATGCCAAGGTTTGGACTCCCATGAACGGGTGGGGCTTGCCACTCCGGCCAGCCCCACTGGTCGGTCGTCACGGTCAGGACGAGGCTGCGAAGTTGAACGTTTGCGACACGTTCAACATTGCCTCTTCGTATCCCTGCACATTGCCCGAAGTGGTCTCGAGATTGGTGAGGAAGGTCGTCATCACCGTCTGGAAGTCGGCGACGAGCTGCCCGAAGGTCGCACATGGGCCGTTGGCTTCGGCGTCTTCCCAGAGGCCCCCGCGACCCTCGTACAGATTGCGTAGGTCACCGAAGGTGTGCTCCATCGTGGTCCTGGTATTGCCGACCTGACCTCGCAATGAGGCCATGTACTCGGGGTTGTAGATCGTTTGGGCCATTGCCATCCTCCTATATCGATGCCATCACTCGGCGTATGGCGCTGTATAGGCGACAATAGCGATATATAACATTGTGTTCAAGATGGTTTGGCTCAATTCAAAGGGGACGACCCCGGCAGCTACCCTGACGGGCTGAATCGAAGAGGACCGCCGTGGGCTTGAGTGACGTACTGCCAGACAACTGGGAAGCGAACACCGTTGGCGGATGTGCGCTATCCGATCTCGCCGACGCCTACGGGACGCCGCTCTATGTCATGGACGAGCGTCACGTACTTGATCGCCTGGCGACGTTCCGCAGAGCCTTTGGTGCACAAACGGTCACGGCGTACGCCGCCAAGGCATTCTTCTGTATTGCCATGGCCGATATCCTGAACCGGGCTGATTGGTGGGTTGACGTGGTGTCGGGTGGCGAACTCGCCACGGCCCTGGCTGGCGGCCTGGCGCCTGAGCGGATCATCGTCCATGGCAATGTGAAGACCGACGAAGAATTGGAAACCGCCATCTCTGTAGGCGTTGGCCGGATCGTGGTCGATGATCCAGCCGAGATGGCTCGCCTGGTCTCCATCGCGGCGGGACGACCAGTTCGGGTCATGCTCCGGCTCAATGTCGAGGTCGGAGCCGACACCCATCAAAAAATTCGCACGACCGGTTCCGAAGCTCAGTTCGGTATGACCGACGCCGAGGCCGATGCGGCGATCGCGCAATTGGCCGATGCGGTGAGTCTTCATGGGGTGCACATTCACATCGGCTCGCAGCTGCGAAACCCCGATGTTCACGTGATGGCGCTCAAGGCCGTGCTGACCTTTGCGGAGCGGCGGCGGGATTCGTTCGCTGGCAACCAGATCGATCTTGATGTCGGCGGAGGTTTTGGGGTTCCCTACCTGGCGGATGATCCAGTCGTCCCAATCGAGCGATTTGCCGAACCGCTGTTGGAAGCCCTATCCGGTCATCCGGGGATCAGACTGATGGTCGAGCCCGGCCGGGCAATTGTCGCCAACGCCGGCGTGATCTTGTACCGGGCAGTGTCGAGGAAGGGCGCCGATCGACCTTTCCTCGCCGTTGATGGTGGCATCTCCGACAATCCGCGGCCGGCCCTGTATGACGCCAGGTACGAAATGCGGTCCGTTTCGCGATTCGACCAACCTCACGACACGATGTTTCGGGTCGTGGGTCGCCACTGTGAAACGAGTGATCGTTTGGGAGAAATGCTGCTTCCAGGAGATACGGCGCCTGGCGATCTGCTGATCATGCCCGGTACCGGTGCCTACGCCCACGCCATGGCTAGCCGGTACAACATGTTGCCGCGTCGACCGGTCATCTTTGTGGCCGACGGCCAACATCGGATCGCGGTCCCCGGCGAGACCAACGACGAACTCGTCAGATAAAGAATTTGCTAGCGGGCGGCTACTGTGCCCGGATTCAAGGAGAAACATGTCGACTATTGGTGTAGGAATTTTAGGCGGTGGAACCGTTGGCGGTTCCCTGTCGAAGCGCTTGCTCGATGAGCAGGATGTGATCGCGTTGAAATCGGGAATCACCTTTGAGGTTCGTCGCGTCGGCGTCCGGGATCTGAACAAAGAGCGCGGGTTCACCACCAACGAAGGACTGCTCACCGATGATCTTGATCGGGTTGTCGACGATCCCAACATTCAACTGGTCGTTGAACTGATGGGAGGGCTGGAGCCGGCCGGGACTCTGGTAGAACGCGCCCTGGCAGCCGGAAAGCCAGTCGTGACCGCCAACAAGGAACTCATGGCGGCGCGTGGATTCGATCTCTTGAAGGTCGCCGGGGCTTCCGGTGTTTCGCTCCTTTTTGAAGCGGCCGTTGGAGGTGGGATTCCGATCATCCGCCCGCTCTCGCAATCGCTCGCTGGGGAAAAGATCACCACGGTGCTTGGCATAATCAACGGCACCACCAACTACATCTTGACCAACATGAGCGATGCGGGTCTGGACTACGCCGACGTGTTGGCAGAGGCCCAAGCGCTCGGTTTTGCCGAAGCCGACCCCACCGCTGACGTGGGAGGCGGTGATGCCGCTTCGAAGGCCGCCATCCTGGCCAGCCTTGCCTTTGGAACGTGGGTGGCAGGTGATCAAGTCTATCGGGAGGGCATCGAGGGTCTGGACGGCGCCGATATCGCTTTTGCCCGTCAACTGGGATACGTGATCAAGCTGCTCGCAGTCGGGGAATCGAGCGATCGTGGCGTCTGTGTTCGGGTCCACCCCACCCTGGTGGCCAAGGATCACCCGTTGGCGTCGGTCCGTGGACCGCAGAATGCCATCTTCCTCGAGGGTCCCGCCATTGGCCAACTCATGTTCTCGGGTCCCGGTGCCGGAGGCGAACCGACTGCCACAGCGGTGCTTGGGGACATGATTGACGCGGCTCGTGAGCTCCTGGCGGGCACCGCGGCCACACCAAAGGTGCAGTTTCAGCCGTCCCGGCTGATCGATTTTGCCGACGTTGCTACAAGTTGGTATCTCCGGCTCGAGGTAGACGACAGTCCAGGCGTGCTGGCAACCGTTGCCGGCATGTTTGGCCAGCACGGCATCAGTATCGGCTCCGTTTGGCAGGAAGGTCGGGGCCACGATGCGACCCTGCTCATCGTGACCCATGCTGCGCCCGAGCGAGAAATGCGTGCTGCGCTGGCTGACCTTGAGGGCTATGGCGGCGTAACCCAGGTCGCTGCCGCGATTCGCGTGTATTCGGACGATGCCTGATCCAATCACCTACCTGTCGACCCGTGGCGGGGTAGCAGGTTGGTCGTTTGAGGACGTCCTGCTGGCCGGGTTGGCCCCCGATGGGGGACTTTTTGTCCCCGACGTGTGGCCGATGCTGTCTGAGGCAGATCTGGAGGATCTCAGTACGGCCGATTACCCCGATGTATGTGCCGCGGTTGTGACCCGGTTCGCCGGAGATACGTTCAGTCCCGCCGAGGTTCGAGAACTCACTTCGGCTGCTTATCGGTCATTTCAAGACCCCCAAGTTGCGCCGTTGCGAGATCTCGGTGATCGGCTGCACCTCCTGGAGCTGTTCTGGGGGCCAACCTTTTCCTTTAAGGACTTTGCGCTTCAGCTCCTCGGTCAGATGATCGACCTGGTGCTGTCCAAACGCGGCGAACGTCTCACGATTGTCGGTGCTACATCCGGTGATACCGGTTCAGCCGCGATAGCCGCGCTGGCCGATCGAAAGTCCGTCGACGTCGTGATTCTGCATCCCGCCGGCCGGGTCTCGGACGTGCAGCGTCGCCAGATGACCACCGTGAACGCAACCAATGTCCACAATATCGCCATCGACGGGACGTTCGATGACTGCCAGGACCTGGTCAAGGCGCTATTCGCTGATGAAACGTTTCGCACAGACATGCGACTGTCAGCCGTAAATTCGATCAACTTTGGTCGGATCATGGCGCAGGTTTCCTACTACGTGTGGGCCTACCTACGGCTCGATCGGAGGCCATTCTCCGTAGCGGTACCGACCGGCAACTTCGGCAACGCCTATGCCGCCTATGTCGCCTCGGCGATGGGCATTCCGATTGAATCAATCATCGTTGGCAACAATGCCAATCACGGGGTCAGCCGATTGATTACGTCGGGCTC
>JAGXFS010000150.1 GCA_024637275.1 Acidimicrobiia bacterium | reverse complement strand
GTCGGCGCTCCATCTGGAGCCGGGATCTCGCCGAAGACGGCGGGATGGGCGCCATCTATCTCAAGCAGCCGAACATGCTGGAAAAATGAAGCCTCAAGAAGACCCACAACATGTTCAGCAGATCTCCGAACCGCCGCTGGATCGGTGGCGCTCACCGATGGGATCCGAACGAGATCCTCCAGCTCCTCCAGTACGGTCGGGAACAGGTCATTTACGCGATTCTTCAGCTCGTCAAACATGAGGCCGAGCGTACTATCGGGAACTACTCTCCGCGCATAACACGTTGTCTCAATTCGACCCTTGTTCGGAGCTCCAGATGGAAACCAAACCGCCGGCCATGCCCACTGAGACAGCTCCCAAGCCAACCCTGAACCTCGGTTACATCGGCGCTGCGTTGGTCGTCGGCTATATCGTCCAGGCGCTCGCCTTCCGTCACCTTCCCAGCCTTGGGGCGGCGATAGCTGGCCTGGCGTTGACTCTGGCTGTTCGGTTTGGTCCGGCCGAACGCCAACCCAACCGCTGGTTGATCTACGCGGCGGCGTCGTTCTTCGCAGCCCTGGCTTTCCGGGCGAGCGAGGTACTCATAGCTCTCAACGCGATGGCTGGAGTGATCGCCGTGACGATGGCTGCGTATTCGACCAAGCGACCGGTCGCAGAGTGGACGGTGAGCCAAACCTTTCTGGCGGTCATGGTTCCCCCCATCGCAGCGGCCGCCTACGGGCCAGGCACGACCGTACGATCACTCCCGTATCATCGACGGTCCAACCTCGGGCCCGTCCTGATCGGCCTACTCATCGGCATCCCGGTCCTGCTCGTGTTCGGCTCGTTGTTCGCTTCGGCCGACGCCGTCTTCTCTGATCTTGTCGAAAACCTGGTGAGAATCGAGTTCCTTCGGGAACTCACCGGACACGTCTTCTGGTCATTCGTTCTGGGCTCACACCTGGTCGGATTGTGGATGTTTTCGATCCGTGTGAAGGACGACGTCCTCGACATCCATGTGCCGGCGCCGGGCCGTAGCGTAGAAACGGCGACGGTGCTGGTTTTGCTCAATGCGATGTTCGCGCTCTTCGTCGCCATCCAGATCCGATATCTCTTCGGCGGTGTGGAGGCGAATGCCGTCACCTTGTCCGAGCACGCCCGGCGCGGCTTTTTTGAACTCGTGACTGTTGCCTCGCTTGTCCTGGCCGTGGTTCTCGTGGCCTCGTGGGCCGGACACTTACCGAGCCAACGGTCGGCAGTGGTCAACTGGCTGAGCCTCAGCCTCATCGGTTTGACCGCGTTGGTTCTCGTATCGGCCGTTTCCAGAATGATGGCCTACTGGGATGCCTTCGGCCTGACGGAACTGCGTCTCTACACCACAGTATTCATGGCGTGGATCGCCATCGCCCTGGCCGTCATGATTCACGCGATACGGGCCGGCGACAGTCGCCCCTTTGTTCGGGTGGTGCTGAGCGCCGCGGCGATACTTCTCATTGGTCTGTCGGTCGCCAATCCCGATGGCCTCATTGCCCGCACCAATCTGAGTCGTGAGGCAATCATCAAGACAGACGTCGGGTACCTGGGTGGTCTATCCGTCGATCGGGTTCCGGTAGTCGTGGACTATCTAGAGACGCACCGACTCGACTGCTCGGGGCCGCTCCTTGCCGACATTCGAAACGACCTCGAACGACTCGACGAAGACCCCTCCATCTTCAGCCAATCCTGGGGATCGTGGCGTGCCAATGCAGCCTATGCGAGGCTGGCCGACTGCAGCTAGTTCGCGAACGGATAGCCGGCCTGCCGGGCGGCCTCGTAGACGGCGATGGCCACCGAATTGGCCAAGTTGAGGCTGCGGGTGTGAGGCGTCATCGGAATCCGAACCGAGCTGGTCACTTCGGGCCGACCGACAAGCTCTTCTGGCAACCCCACGGATTCGGGACCGAAAATGAAAGCATCGCCAGCGCCATAAGCGAGGTCGGCGAGCGATTGATCTCCATTGCGAGTAAACGCATAGAGCCGACCCGGCGATTCGGAGACCAGATAGTGATCAAACGAATCGTGAACCGAGACGGTCGCGTATTCCCGATAGTCCATTCCCGCCCGCTTGAGCTTCGTTGAGTCGAGCTCGAAGCCCATCGGCCTGATGAGGTGAAGCGGCGTGTCGGTATTGGCGCACAGACGCATGATGTTCCCGGTGTTCTGAGGGATCTCCGGATTGAAAAGAACGACCGACGGCATCAGAACAGACGCATGGCGTTGGGTTCAATCCCCCGCAGCTCGTCGAGATCCACTTCGACGCAGTGGATACCCCGCGCCTCTGCCAGGACCTTGGCCTGGGGAGCGATGAGTTGAGCCACGAATACACCCCGTACCGGCATCAGGCGGGCATCCAGGTCGAGACGCTCCAGATATCGGGCCAACTGTTCAACCCCATCGATCTCACCCCGCCGCTTGATTTCAACCGCCACCGTCCGCCCCTCAGCGTCCCGACACAGCAGATCTACTGGTCCGATATCGGTCGGATATTCGCGACGGATCAGTTCGAGGCCGTCCTCGATCACCTGGGGACGGTCGGCAAGGAGAACTTGCAGATGGGCCTCCACACCGTCCTTCTGCAACCCAGGGTCAATGCCGAGTTCGTGTCGATCGTCCGAGAGTATTTCTTCAAGATGAATCGTCAGCGTCTCGCCTTTGGGATTGGTGACGATCCAGCGATCGTCCAGCTCCTCCACATGATTCGGAGCGTTCATCCAATTGAGTGGTTTATAGGCACCACCATCGGCATGAATCGCGACGCAGCCATCGGCCTTGACCATGAGTAAGCGCACCGCTGGGGGGAGATACGCCGTCAGGCGCCCCTCATAATCCACACTGCATCTTGCTATCACCAGTCGCACGATGGGCAAGAGTACCCGACTTGTTGCAGGGGTACGGATCGGCCAACCTATCGGGACATGCACGATCTCAGCGCGAAGTGGCTATCGACAATTCACACGGCGTTATACCGCACCACCGGCGGCAAGATCGGCCGTCATCTGGTCAAGAACGACATGCTGCTGCTGACCACCGTTGGCCGCCGTTCTGGCCGCCCACACACAGTTCCGCTCTTGTATCTACAGGATGGATCTCAACTGGTCATCATCGCCTCGTGGGGCGGTCGAGATTATCCGCCCCACTGGTATTTGAACCTCGTCGCCGATCCAAAGGTGACTTGCCAGGTCGAGGGGGAGTCATTTGAAGCGATCGCCGTTGAGGCTACCGACCACGAACGTAAGCTTTGGTGGCCACGCATCGTTGAGGCGTATCACGGGTACGCCGAGTATCAGTCACGAACCGATCGGCAGATCCCCGTCATCTTCCTTGATCGTCAAAGACCGGTTGGATAGGACCACGCCTGAACAGATCGGCCGCCACGGTTACTCCAAGCCGTTCGTAAACCAAAGCGGGTACGGAGATGTCGGCAACAAAGAGCTCTCCCGGATAGTTCGAGTCCAGCAAACCGACTTTGGGAAGGGCCAGGGTCAGGGTGGCGTCTGCGTAGATTCCTGCACCCGGCGCGAGCCCGGTATCCACGTCAACTCCGGACGGGGTGTCCAAGGCAAGAACCGGAATGGCTTCATCGTTGGCCCACTCGATGAAGGTTTCGGCCCGGCCCCGCGCCGCTCCTGCCAGGCTGTATCCGATCACCGCATCAATGATGACGTCGGCTGCCCTGGGCTCGCCAATCGAAACGCCGATCGACCGGAGGATCGAAAGCTGGGTTCCGGGCGCGCCTTCGAGGTCCGGGCGAGTCAGCGAGACGTGCACATCAACCCCCCAACTCGCCAACCGACGAGCGGCCACCAACCCCCCACCGCCATTCCCCCCTGAACCCGCCAAAACCATCACGGAGCTCACGTCGTAACGATCCACCGTCAGTCGAGCCAACTGCAGTCCGGCGTTCTCCATCATCTGCGTCAACGTGATACCAACTTCGTCGATCATGAGGCGATCGACCTCCACCATCTGCTGACGGGTGACTGCAGGGATCATGGAGCTCACAGTACCCGACCAACACCGTCGCCCGGGCTGGTTAGGTCGCGCAACCCTCGACCGCTCCGGGTGGTGTTCGCGCTGTGCGACCTGCGTAATATCAGGCTCTGTGGGTTTACTTGAACGAGTACGGGGTCTCATAAAGCAGTATCCGGTCACGGCTGACGTCGTGTTTGCCGTGACTCTGCTGATCATCGGCGTCGTGGAGCAAGATTTTGTCCCGCTGGAGGACGTCTCCAGATTATTGACACTGTTCGGTGCGACGTTCCCGCTCATCCTTCGCCACCGCGCCCCATTCCTGGCGACAGTCGCCATGTATGCGTCAGCTTCAATCCTCGTTCTCCAGGGCGGGGTACCCGCAGCTGCCCAGGTGAGCTCGCTCCTCGCGCTTTATTACCTGGGGACCCTTCACGAGAGCCGCAAGGCGATAACGCTGCAACTACTTGCGGTGCTGCCGTTCCTGGTAACAATCCTCACCACGATGATCCTGGACACTCAGAGCCAGTTCACCCTCATCATCGTGCTGGCACTCTTCACGGCCATCACCATCACGGCTTCGGAGCTGAGCAAGGCCCGACTGGCGACGCAGACCGCCCTTGAGGAACGAGCAGATCAACTCGAAGCCGCTCAACGAGACCTGCTGCGCCTCGCCCGTGAGGATGAACGAGCAGCCATCGCCCGCGAGCTGCATGACATTGTTGCGCACAACGTCAGCGTGATGGTCCTGCAAGCAGGCGCCGCCAAACGAGTGATAGGGACTCAGCCAGAGCTAGCCGTTGAGGCGCTCGATGCGATCGATGCCGCCGGACGAGAAGCGCTTGGAGAAATGCGATTGGTCGTTGGCGTCCTGCGTCCCGACAAGAGCCAGGGCCTCGAGCCCCAGCCCGCCCTCAATCGGCTCGGTGCTCTCATCAGCCGGGTGGAAGAGGCCGGAGTGCCGGTGAAACTGACGATCGACGGCGAAGTTACCGACCTGCCTCTCGCCCTTGAGTTGTCGGCCTATCGCATCATCCAGGAGTGTCTGACCAACACGATGCAGCACGGAGGTCCCTGGGTTGCTGCAGAGGTACAGCTTGACTACCAGCGCAGTGGCCTCGCCATCACAGTTACCGACAACGGGCGGAACTCTCCGGTGCCGAGCAACGGTCACGGCAGCGGCCACGGCCTCTTCGGCATCGCTGAGCGAGTAGCCATGTTCGACGGAACGTTCGAATCCGGGCTGAAACCAGACGGTGGGTTCCGGGTTCATGTCCGGCTGCCGATCGGGACCCCCCGATGATCTCCGTTTTGCTCGCCGACGACCAGCAGCTCATCCGGACCGGTCTCCGTCTCATCATTGACGCCGAACCAGACTTGAAAGTGGTCGGTGAAGCGCACACCGGACGAGAGGCGATCCGCCTCGCTCAGCTCCACAACCCGGACGTCGTGCTCATGGATATCCGCATGCCGGAAATGGATGGCATCGCGGCAACGGCCGAACTCGTAGAACTAAAGATCGCCGCCAAGGTCATCATGGTGACAACCTTCGACCCCGACGAACACCTCTACGACGCACTTCTCGCCGGAGCGAGCGGTTTCCTTCTCAAAGACACCCCGGCTGATGACCTTGTTGCCGCGGTCCGCATCGTGGCGGGAGGAGATTCGGTCCTATCACCGCAGGTCACTCGCCGCCTCATTGAGCATTTCAACTCACGAGCGAGACCCCTACCTCCCCCCTCGCAATCCATCGACCATCTCACCGAGCGGGAACGAGAGGTGCTCTTGTTGATGGGTAGAGGCATGGCCAACAGCGAGATCGCCGAAGCCCTGTTCGTATCCGATACGACCGTGAAGACCCACGTTTCGCACGTTTTGGCCAAACTTGGCCTTCGGGATCGTGTTCAGGCAGTCGTCTTTGCGTATGAGAACGGACTGGTTATTCCAGGCGCCAAGTAAGGGATCTCATCCTCAAGGATGAGATCAATTCATACCCGTGACCGAGGCGAGCGGCGCGATACTCACGTACAGTGAACCTCACTGCCAGGTCAGGGAACGCCCAAGGGGACCAGGCCGATGCCTCGCCGTGGGGGAAAGAGGCGTCTGAGCGGCCCGAGCAACTGCTCGGGCCGCTCCATTTGTCCATATGAGATAGCATCACCTGTCTCACATCCGCCCCCAAGGAGCAACCCTCGTGACCTCACCTGCAGCCCGCGCCGTCAGCGCGACGAAGATCTACGGGCAAGGGGATACCAAGGTCACCGCTCTCAATGACGTATCGGTGGACTTCGCCAGAGGAGAATTCACGGCCATCATGGGACCGTCGGGTTCAGGCAAGTCGACCCTGATGCATTGTTTGGCCGCTCTCGACGACCTCACCGAGGGCAGCGTTTATCTCGGAGATGTTGAGCTGACCGGCATGGGCGATCGGGAACTGACCGAGCTACGCCGCGACAAGATCGGCTTCATCTTTCAGTCGTTCAACCTGATTCCGACTCTGACCGCAAAAGAAAACATCGTCCTTCCGGCATCGATCGCCGGTCGAACGACCAACAAGGAGTGGTTCGACCAGGTCATTGGGATTCTCGGCATCGGCGACCGACTCGGCCACCGACCCTCGGAAATGTCTGGCGGACAGCAGCAGCGAGTCGCGGCCGCTCGGGCGCTGGCCAGCCGTCCCGAGATCATCTTCGGCGATGAACCTTCGGGCAACCTTGACTCGAAGTCCGGAGCCGAGCTCCTCGGCTTCATGCGCCAGGCCGTCGACGAACACGGACAGACCATCGTCATGGTCACTCACGACGCCATTTCGGCCAGCTACGCCGATCGGATCGTGTTCCTGGCCGATGGCAAAATAGTCGACGAAATGCTCGAACCGACTGCGGAAAAGGTGCTCGACCGCATCAAAACGCTGGAAGCCTAGAGCATGATCAGGGCGGCCATTCGAGGGATCTGGGAACACAAACTACGCACATTGTTGCTGGTGCTGTCCATCGTGGCCGGCGTCTCATTTGTAGCCGGGTCGTTGATCTTCACGGACACGATCGGCGGATCGTTCGAGGCGATATTTGACGGGGCATTCGAAGGCATTGACATTCAGGTCACCCCCGACGTCGACCAGGGTTTCTCATCCGTGCAACCTGCGTTCGACGCGTCGGTACTCGACCTCGTCGAGACCACGCCCGGTGTGAAGGAAACGTGGCCGGCCGTGGCTGGGCTCGTCAACCTCACCATCGACGGCGAGCCGGTATCGGTACAAGGTCCACCGAATATCGGCATCTCCTGGGAGGGGGATCCGACATTCCAGGTACTTGAAGGGCGGCCAGCATCCGGACCTACCGAGGTGGCCATCGACACCGTAGCCCGGGACCGTTTTGAGCTGAGCGTTGGCGACCAGGTCGGGCTCGCCGCAACCGGTGCGCTCACCGAATACACCGTGGTTGGCATTGTTAACGGCCTCGGAGCCGGTCCCGGGTTTTTCACGTTCGATCTGGCAACGGCCACCGCAGCCCTCAACCTTGATGGCCTGTACACGGGCATCAACGTATCCGTAGAGGACCCGACCGCTATCGAGGCGGTGTTGGAAGCGATCTCCAACCGGTTACCCGAGGGCGTCGTTGCCCTCGACGCTCAAGCAGCCGCTGAAGAACAGGCTGCAGTTCTGAAAGAAGCGCTGGGTTTCTTCCAGACCGTGCTGCTCGTATTCGCTGGTATCTCGGTCGTCGTAGGGGTATTCGTCGTCTACAACGCATTCCGAACGGTCCTCGGGCAGCGGACGCGGGAATTGGCCCTTTTCCGGGTACTTGGCGCGACCAAACGGCAAGTGACAACATCGGTCCTCGTTGAGGCCAGCGTCATCGGCCTGTTATCGGGGCTGATCGGCCTCGCCGGCGGAGTTGCCCTGGCGTCTGCTGCCAAGTTCGGGTTCTCTCTTTTCGGCGGATCCGGCCTCGCCGACGGTGGGTTGGTATTCCAACCAAGTACCTTCGTTACCGCTCTGAGCGTCGGCCTCATCGTAACGCTCGTTTCGGCCGTCCTACCTGCCATCCGAGCCTCGCGAGTGAGCCCGATGGCCGCACTCATGACCGTCGACAAACCCCCTCGCAAGCTCACCAAACAGCTCGTCGTTGGCACCCTGTTCGGCCTGCCTGGAGTGGTCTTGCTCATCCTCACTGGCCTCGATCGGATCCCACTGTGGGCAGGTGCGGCCGGGGCCTTGGGCCTGCTGCTTAGCGCCTATGTCTTCGGGGCCGTGATTGGTCGGCCATTCATTCGCGTCGTTGCGCGGGTGTTGGGCAACGCCCCGGTTCGCAAGATAGCGACCGACAACGCCGCTCGGTCTCCACGCCGCACGGGAGCAACTGCCGGAGCCCTCATGTTCGGAGTAGCCCTGGTCGTTGCCGTTTCCGTCATCGTGGTTGTGACCCAGGACACCGCCACCGCAGTCCTGGAGGACGCCATTGCATCCGAGCTGATCATCCAATCGTCGGGACCCGACCCGACCGCCGGTTTCAGCGCTGAGATCGTGCCAATCGTGCGCGGACTCGACACGGTTGCGGCGGTGCAAACCACCCGTTTCGCCCAGGGTTCCTTGAACGGTGAAGACACGTTCTTCGGGTCATTCGAACCTGAAACCGTCGAGCAAGCTTTCAAGTTCGCCGAAGTCGACGGTAACTGGGCGGACCTCGTTGGTCAGACGGTCGCTGTACAGCGAACTCAGGCCGAAGAACTGGGGTTGTCGGTTGGCGATGAAGTCAGCATCGATCTCGGCTCGGGCCCAGAACCGTGGAAGGTGGCCGTGGTGTGGGATTACGCGGCCGCCGTCGACGATACCCAGGGCTTCTATCTGCCGACCAGCACACTCGCCGACCGGTTTCCGCAAGCCAATGTGGTCGCCGCCTACATCACGTTGGTGGACGGCGTGGACCCCAACACGGCGAAAGTGTCCATCGAGAAACTCATCTCCGCCGACTACCCATTCGCCCAGGTCACCACTCAGGAGGAGCTGCTGGCCGACCTACAAACCCAGCTACTCGGCCTCCTGAGCGTCGTGTTTGTGCTGCTGGCGATGTCGATCTTCATCGCCCTATTGGGCATTGTCCTGATCTTGTTGTTGTCGGTATTCGAACGAACACGCGAACTCGGGTTGTTGCGTGCGATCGGGGCCACCCGCAAGCAGGTCCGGGCCATGATCCGCTGGGAAGCGGTGTTCGTTTCAATCCTCGGTGCGCTCATGGGTGCTGCGGTCGGGACGTTCGCCGGGTGGAGCCTGGCGGGTTCGATCTTCGGCGAAGGATTCAATTTCGTGGTTCCGTGGCTATGGATTGGCACGGGACTTCTCGCCGCTATCGTCGCCGGGGTGCTAGCCGCAATCCTGCCTGCCCGACGGGCCGCCAACCTCAATATCCTTGAGGCAATCGCCTACG
This sequence comes from Acidimicrobiia bacterium, assembly GCA_024637275.1. GTDB lineage: Bacteria > Actinomycetota > Acidimicrobiia > Spongiisociales > JAENVV01 > JAENVV01. Next base: position 140 of record JAGXFS010000150.1, on the reverse strand, counting down.
AATAGCGCCTCAGCTGTCGAGGAGATCGCCCAGGAGTTTGGCGAGGTCGACGGCCTGAGCCTCCGACAGCTTCGACGAGAAGTGCTCTTTGATACCGCGCAGATGAGTTGGAGCGGCAGTCCGTAGCGTCGCCCGACCGT